>CAWUKV010000016.1:0-40347 GCA_963923025.1 uncultured bacterium | reverse complement strand
GATCTGGTATTTCATACACCACTACAACGCATCCTTACATGGCTAGCACTACCAAGAAATTATAGTACTCAAACCGATACAAACCATTCAACTGGGTTGTAGAGGAAAGTTTTTGATGAAGTCGCTGCTTTTTAGGATCGAGATGAGACAAATCACCGAAGGTTCTAGCATTAAAGAGATCAATCAGTTTCATGTCAGGAATGTCTGGTACATGATTGATGACTCTTCCAGTGAGAGCCTTGGCATTTATGAATTCGTCAAATGTTTTGTATAGAAAATTCCACTCGTCTAGAAGATGGATATGCTTTCTCGCTAACTCACTAACGTAGTGATTCACACGGCCGAAATAAACTCGATCGTTCTTCTGAATAAATTTACGAAAGTGGAGAAGATAGAGTGCATCCCAGTCTTGCAAGTCCAAATTTGAGACAGATTTCCAAGCCCCTTGATTTCGAAGGCTTTTAGTCCTGAGTATTCATGCTTATTGCAAAATTGGGATGCACTCAGAAGATAAGCCTCAAGCTGCTCTTCTGTCGGTATGTTTTCAGACTCAGATATAGATCCATCTGAGAAAATAATATCCTCGTGCGATTCAAAGTAGCGATAAAACGATTTCCCCATTAATCTATCAGCCTCAGAAACAAATAATTTCAATTCGTCAATAGGAGAACACTTCATGATCGCCGTGGTGAATTACACAACAAAATATTGCTTGACTTTACCTGTCTACGTGATTTAACCTCAATCAAACGGCTGTGATGTCTCTCGGTCGTTTTGTTCAGAACTCAATCTGCTTAGCGCCGCCGGTAGGTGCTGGTAACACCTATCCGACGACTTCCCCCAACGCTGATCACGCCAGCGCGGCGGCTTTGACATTATGCCTTAGCCACCCGTCTTGCACCAGTTTGCGGGCTGGCTAGGCATTTTGGGTTCTGGCTTTCCTCAACCCCATTTGGAGGCCAGATCCAATGTTTATCGATTCCACACCGGGCGCGCAGGCGTCCACGGCTTCACCTGCCACCGAAACCACGAAACCCGAGTACGAAACCGTGCGTCATCTGCTATTCGGCAGCCTCACCGCTGTTCGGCTCACCATTCAAGACCTACACAAAAAACACTACGCCGAACCCAACGACTGGAGTAAGCCCATCTCAACCGGGCGACCCAACGAAGTTATGGCGATTTTGACCAAACGGGTACGCGTGTCTTAGCAACAGTGTCTCGCTCAAACAGAAGTCATTCCCACCGTTGTTGATCGCTATTTCACACGAACGGAAGTTGATGCAGCAAACGCAAAACTCACTTTTACGTAAACGGGAGTTGATGCAGCGAACGTAAAACTCATTTTTACGTAAACGGAAATTGATACAATGACTGTGAGGTTGCGATCGCAACCAAGCAAACTGCAATGTCGGCAGGGCATCTCCTATGAGATTCCTGTTACCAAACAGGGCACCATCTCCGTGGTTGCAGGTAAAACAAGGGCAAAAAAGTTACGCCAGAAGGTTTTGGAAGCTGATCGAAACCTTCGTGAGGCTGATCGGAACCTTCTGGAAGCTGATCGAAACCTTCGGGAGGCTGATGAGTGTGTTGTAAAGACCAATCGGCTGGTTAAAACTGCGGAACTGAAGGTGCGCTGTGACGGTCTCGTTCCTTCTGCGCAGCCCCGAGCTTCCAAAATTTGCAAATTCGAAACTTCCTAACAACCTCACAAAGGTTCGTGAGGAAGATCGAAACCTGAAAAATGCCTTACGGTGTATCTTCATTGGTCGGCCACTCGTTAAAAGCACTGAACTGAGTGTTCATTGACCTTGCACCGGACATCAAGAATCGATCCGGCACTGACTGTAGTGCGATCGCACCCGAAGCTCCCCCTCATTGCTTTAGCTTCGATAAAGCAGTACAAATAAACTCCGTGCATTGGCGTACTGTCTGTATCCTTTACGGTAAATTCATGAAGCTTCATTCCTTTTTTATAAAGAAAAAATGTAGACTGCTCTTGCAACCATGCTTGTGATCCTGAACATTGTCCAAGTTCAATCCGCAGCTGACCTAGAATCGAAGCTCTGGCCTTGAACATGGATCAAGATTAAATTCCTAAAATCGTCAGTCTACAAACTCGCTCAATCGTGACCTACCAGCAGTTGAACCGCTGACCTTGCTAACGCTGCACCTCCTGATGCAGTACAGGTCAGACTTACCTGCCTAGTCGCGAAGCGTTAGAACAGTACTTAATAGATTGACTATGCAAGAGCAGAGACTGCCGTTTCCGGGCCAGCAACGGATTAAGCGTTCATGGTTGGCAAATGGGCTTGTCGGGTTAGCCAGCGTTAGCCTGGTGATATGGGGGTTGCAAGCCATCCGAACTCGCATCACGTCTGTAATCAGCGTTGATGCTGTTGTCAACGCGCCCATTACCGACCTAAAAGCACCACAGGCTGGCACGTTAGAAGAGCTAACCCTGGAAACTGGCGCACTGGTTCGCAAAGGTCAAACTGTTATTCGGCTCGAAAACGACCGGCTTGATCAGCTCACGGTACAGACGGCAGAAAGTCGGTTAGGTCGGCAACAGGCCGATTTGGCCGCTGCTGAGGTCCGTCTGGAGCAGCTGCGATCGCTACAGCTAACGCTCCAACTCGAAGCCAGCGGGCAGTTCGATCTTGAAAATTCTGCTGCTCTGACAGTCTCGGAACAGGTTCGGGCCGAGCTGGCAGAACAACAGGCGTCGCTAACGCTAGCACGGACCAATTATCGTCGAGCTGCCAATCTAGCCGCTGAGGGGGCATTGGCTCGAGCAGAAGTTGACCAGGCCAAGGCCGAGCTTGACCAGGCCGAGGCTCGACTTAACGCGCTAGAAAAGCGACTGGTTCGATCCCAGGTCGACCAGGATGCGGCTGCTGTGGGGCTGTCCCTTGACCGCACGCGCAGCGGGTTTGACCCTCGCATTCGGCTACAGGAGCTGGCCCTACAAATCATCGAGCAAGAGCAGCAGGTTGAGGCCCTGACCGTCGCATTGACGGGTACCGCAGCTGAGGCCAGCGAAGCCTCAAAAGACTTTGACCGCAGAAAGACGGCTCGCATCGAAGCGCCGACCGATGGGGTGGTGTGGCAGATGACGGCCCGACCGGGTGAGTACGTCGAACAGGGCGAGGTGCTGGGTCAGGTAGTGGACTGCCAACAGCGCTGGGTTGATGCCTACGTCAGTGAACGCAATGTTCGGCTGCTGCAGCCCGGTACGCCGGCCCAGATTGTTCTTTACGGTACGGACGATCAGGTTCTTTCTGGGAAGGTGAGCCAGGTGCGCTCGGGAGTCGGGCGCTTGGCCCCAGGGCAGGAAGTCGCCGTCCCGCTAGAGCGTAATCTGCCCCGTGCCACCCAGGTTCGGGTTGAGCTAGCGCCGGATAGTTCTCCGGCAGAGTCCTTCTGCTACGTCGGCTACACCGGCAGAGTCACGTTCAATTTGAACTAATCTAAGCTAATACATGGTCTTAAAGACGCCGATCAAAGGGCCGCAGCAGTCTCGGCAGCCTTCATCATCTGCGGTAGGGGCGCGATCGCCAAAGCCAGCACCGCTGATCGCTCCGATGATGAAGCGGCTGTTTGTTGTGAGCCTGTCGTTAGCGCTGTTTGGGTTCTACGTGTCACGCTGGAACAGTGTTGCACCTACACTGTTTTCCCCGCAGCAGGTTAATCCGGTGGAGGGCCTACCGCTGCCTGCTGGACTGCCGATGAGCCCTGTGGGTGTGTTGGTGCCCCTAGCTGTGGTGCTGCTGTTAACCCTACAGCTTCGTCGGATTCCCCTCAACAACTGGACGCGCACAGGGCTAAAGCTGCTGTTGGCCGGATTTGCAATCCACTATTTCGGGTGGCGCACCGGTACGTTAAATCTGTCTCACTGGAGTAGCACGCTGCTGAGTGTTGGGCTGTTTGTCAACGAAGCCGTTTGTTTTGCCTCAATGCTGCTGTACCTGCTGCAGTCGACCTGGACAACAACCCAGCGTCGCAGTGCCGCTGCTGATGTTTACGCGGCAGACGTAAAGCGGGGCCGTTATCAGCCCAGCGTAGATGTGTTGATTCCCACCTATGATGAGCCTGATTTTATTGTGCGGCGGACGGTGATCGGCTGTCAGGCTATGCAGTACCCCAACAAGACTATCTACATCCTTGATGACACCCGCCGCCCCCATATCAAAGCGATGGCGGAAGAATTGGGATGTGAGTACATTACTCGACCCAACAACACCCACGCCAAAGCCGGTAACCTCAACAATGCCCTACTGCAAACTCACGGTGAGCTGATCACCGTTATGGACGCTGATTTTGTCCCATTTGAGCAGTTTCTGACGCGGACCGTTGGTTTCTTCCAGGAACCCATTGCTATGGTGCAAACCCAGCAAAACTTTTACAATCCGGACTACCATGCCCGCAATCTAGGGCTGGGCAGCACCATCCCCAACGACTTAGAACACTTTTATGGTCACTTACAGCCCGCGCGGGACGCGGGTAACAGCGTCATTTGCTGTGGCACGTCCTACGTGGTGCGCCGTCAAGCGCTGCTGTCTGTAGGGGGGTACTACACCCGCTGCTGTGTAGAAGACTTTCAAACCTCAGTATCGCTGTTAACTCAGGGGCATCGGCTAATTTATCTGAACGAAATGCTGAGCCAAGGAGAGTCAACTCGCACCTATGCAGACTTCATCGACCAGCGACTGCGGTGGCTACAGGGCAATCTACAAACCTTCTTCTGTTCAGACGAGCTGCGCCTGTGGACCCGGTTAAATGGGGTACAAAAGAGCTACCTAATCTCTCAGCTCCTCTACTGCTTTCAGTCTGTATTCCGGCTGGTATTCTTACTCACGCCGTTACTAAGTGCCTACCTGGGCATTGCGCCCCTGTTGGCCACGCCGCCAGAGTTTATCTACTACTTTCTCCCCTTTATGATGCTGCACATCGCTGTGTACGGCTGGTCAACCAACTACCGAGTGTCGTTTTTCTGGAACGAGATTTACGAAACCATTTTCTGTTTTCCCGCCCTACAGCGAGTGTGGTTCGTGTTGCGCGATCCGTTTGGTAAGGCTAGCCGCGTTACGCGTAAAGGCGTTCAAAATGAAAATAAGCGCTACAACTGGTCATTGACGCTGCCCCTCACCATTTTGCTAGGGCTCTCTGTTTCAGTTATGGCGCTGTATATTGGCGGCTACTGGACGGGGTATTGGCCCAATCCGCCCAGCGGGAGCTGGATTACGCTGGGGTGGCTGGGGTACAACAGCGTTATTTTGCTGGTTGCCATTTTGACGGCTATTGACCAGCCTGTCAGACGGCTGGATGATCGCTTTCCCCTACGGCTGAACTGCCGAATAACCGTGCAGGGACAGACCTATTTGGGGACAACCTGCAACCTTTCAGATACTGGGGCGTTGGTCGAGCTAGATGCCCATATTCGAGAGTACGAAACCAATCACCCTGTCACCATTGAACTGATCGAGCCTGGTCTGCGGCTTCAGGGTCGATTTGTTCACACAAAAGCGAGTCAACAGCTGGGCCTAGTGTTTGATGATATGCCTTTGGCAAGTCGGCGGAAGCTGGTAAAGCTCATCTACTGTAGCCCGCCTGCGGAGTCCAGCAAGCCTGGCGGGCTCGATACTGTTCTGTCGCTTGTACTGGCCATTATTCGGATGCGTCCTGTTCTGAAGCGCTACGGTCAGTAGTCCGCTAGGCTGCGGTAAACCGCTCGACGAGTGATTGATGCGTTGTCATCTCTTCCCGGTCTGGTAGTACGCTGAGGCGCAGCGATGGGTCGTTGTACTTCTTGACTAATGCCAGCCACAAGAGGTAATCAGCGAAGTGCGGATTTTTCGGCAGCATTGACCCGTGCATGTAGCTGCCAAACACATTTTTGTAGCGGGCCCCTTCGTAGCGGGCCTCGTAGTTGTTGCCAAAACCCGAAAGCGTTCTGGCTAGGGGCAGTACGTCGGACCCCAGGTAGGTCTGTCCCGAGTGGTTTTCGAACCCTACAATTGTTTTGGGTACGGTCTTTTTCCTATCGTAAAGTTGGCTCATCTGCTGTTGAATGTCGCTGGTGAGTTCTGCAACTAGGTTGCCGATGCAGCGCTGCTTAACCTCAATGCCAGGAGCTTTGGTGGTCACATCAATAATGCCCAGTCCCCGCGTTTCGCGGTTGTCCCCCATTAAAAAGGTGTTGCCCATGAGCTGGTAGCCGCCGCAGACGCCCAGAAATGGGACATTGTTCTCGGTATCTTCGAGAATGGCATTGCGCTTGAGGGTATGGAAGTCCTCTACGACAGCGACCTGGTCGTTGTCCTGTCCGCCGCCCATAAAGTAGAGATCGGTCTGACCGGGCTGGGCGCGATCGCGAATATGCAACCCCTGCACTTGGCAATCAATACCATGCCACTCACAGCGGCGCTGCAAAGCAATCACGTTACCCAGATCGCCGTACAGGTTGAGATTCTTGGGATACAGGTGCGTAATGGTGAGCGAGTGTTTCAGTGTTGTCATTCCAGTAGTCTCCCCAGTCGCTTACGGATGTACAACATGGCGGTGTAGGTGGGCAGCACAAAAATTGTGTCACCGTCTTCAGCTCGGTCAAAGGCTTTTTCTATGGCATCGTCCATGCTCTCAACGGCCATTACCTGGTCTAGGGAATGGCGACGGAAGGCATACTTGAGCCGCAGCCGCATGTCCTGCGCCCGCACCCCGGTGCAGACAATCCAGTCCACGTCCGCTTCGTCCAACACTTCGAGTTCGCTGTCCCACAGCCAGGAGACATCTTTGCCGTCTGCCGTATTGTCGTTGATCGCCAGAATTAATTTTTGCGATGCTACCCCTTTCAACAGGTTGAGGTTGAGGGTAAAGCTGGCTGGATTTTTGACCAGCAGCAGTCGGTAGGTGACCGATTTGTTCCCTTTTTGCTTAACCACCCGCTCCCCACGCCCGAAGGCCGGTTCAAACCGGGCAAGACCTTGTTGAATAGCCGTTTCATCGATGCCCAGCAGCTTGGCAATGGTCACGGCGGTCAGGGCGTTGTAGACGTGAAAGAATCCCGGCGAGGCAATCTGCGCGGTGAACTGGTCGAGGCTGGCGTCACGAACAGAGCCCTGGGCAGTAAACGTTGTTGTTAGATCGTCGTTAATTTGAATGTGGGCGGCGCTGAGGGTGTTGTCTGGGTCAGCGTCAATGGTGGTGGTATCGCCCTCGTAGGGCAAAAAACGGGCATAGTCCTGCGGTAAAGAAACGTAGTGGGTTTCGTTCGGCAAGGGGTTAGTCAGTCTGGCGGTACGGGGGTCGTCTCCGTTGAGGACTGCTACCGCATTTGGGCACTGGGCTATGCCGTTATGGATATACCGCTCGGTGACGTCAATTTCGCCGTAGGCGTCGAGCTGGTCTCGATACAGATTGGTTACGGCAATGACGGCTGGGTTCAGCGCCGTAGCAATGCGCGGCAGCGTCGCTTCTTCCACTTCCAGCACCGCGTGGGTAAAGTTGAGCTTCCCCCACGGGTTCGCCTGCTTCAACAGCTCTGAGAGAATGCCCTGCTTGAGGTTGGCCCCGGCTTTGTTTTGCAGCACCCGCAGCCGCGGCGACTGGGCCAGGATGACGCTCAGCATAGTTTGGGTCGTGGTCTTGCCGTTGGTGCCGGTTACCGCCACCACGGTAGGAATTTGCGAGACGAGCTGGTCGAAGGCAAAGGGTGCATATTTGCTGACCAGCAGCCCGGGCAGCGCCGTCCCCGATCCGCGTCCACTAGCTTTGAGTAGCGCCGTCAGCAGCTTGGCAAACAGGACTATCGGCGCTAGCGCCAGTTGGCCCAGGGGAGAAGGCTTAGGGGAATGAAGCTGGGACATGACGGATGAGCAAACCGGCAGATGGATGCCCTTGATTGTATAGCAACGGTTGCGGCGTATTGCGGCAGCTTCGTCGGGTACAGCAGTCGAAGGGCTGGGTTCTCCCTTTTAGTCGATGCTGCTGTGGATTTGAGGTTGGTACGGTGCGAGGGCTGTACATTTACCTGGAGCAGGCTATGTTTCTAAAGCGCAAAAGTGACGGTGGGCTGATCAAGGTGGCTGATGTTGAGCTGCTGTTTGATCCGATGAAGTCTGAAGTGAGCGGCAACCTGCAAGGTGGCCAAGCTGCACAGCCCGTTGAAACGTTTACCAAGTCAGACCTGATCTTTCCGTCTGGGGAGGCCCTGCCTCAGTGCTGGCTGGATGTGGACTACAAAGACAACTAGAACGGCTCTCGAAGGTTTGCTGATGCCTGTAGTAGAGCAGTTCTCTGGACTGCTCTATTGCTCAATGGTTTCTACCCCTATGGGCGTAAGCCAAACGGCTACATTTTCTCGCATCCTGCAACTTGCCCACTAAGGCTGGCGTCAGTGTTTTTGTGTACGACGTGAGATTGCTGGCTGAGCTGTGGCAACGGACTGGGTGTGGAACGACTATCCAACATTGCGACCCGGTATGCACGGTGATCCGGTTAAACGCCTGCAACGCCATCTACATTTACGACTGGCAGAGTTTGGGTCGCTGGTACCCTACGTGCCCGTTACCGGAGAGTTTGACCGGGCGACAGTAGCTAGCGTGCGGTATTTGCAGTGCGTAGCGTTGTTGCCCGTAGATGGCGTAGTGGGGCTGCGAACGTGGGATTTTTTGCTAATGGGGGTGCGATCGCACCCCATCCTAGCGGTTGGCGCTCAGGGGGCAATGGTTTGGCAAGTGCAGGACACGCTCAAGCGGCTGGGGCTACCCACCGTGTCCGATGGCCTGTTTAGCCTGACACTCGCTGCACAGCTGCGCGAGTATCAGGCCCTCAGTGGGGTCATGGAAAGCGGTTTGGTGGAGCCTAAGACCTGGCGCGTTCTGATCCGAGACCGAGTCAGAATGCCGCGCTGGTGGTTGGTCATGGGCGTGGCTTAAGTCGGATCGATAGTCAAAAAGAATCAAAAGACAGAAGTTCAGAATCTAGAGGCAGTCTGTTGCACAGCCACCAGATTCGTTAGAACTGTCTGACCGGGCTATGAGCGAACGGCAGGCGAGGGAATCACTGGCCCCTTTTAGGGAGAACGTCCGTTGGGCGGCGTTCACACTTAAGGATGAGTAGCAGCAGCTGGGCAACGTCAAGCTTTGACGGCTAGCGACTTCAGGTATTCGGTATTGACGCCCGACGCCCGCGTCAGCGCAATTTTGCCTGTCCGGGCGATCTCCATAATGCCGAACCGACCCAAGACCTGGATAATCGCCACCATTTTGCCGGGATCGCCCACAACTTCTAGCGTGAGCGATTCGTCCGACGCATCTACCACACGAGCCCGAAAGATCTGAGCAAAATTGATGACTTCGCCACGGGTGCTGTCGGTGGCGCTGACTTTGATCAGCATCAGTTCGCGCTCAACACAGGGCGTCTCGGTGACGTCGTTGACCTTCAGCACGTTAATTAGTTTGTAAAGCTGCTTGGTGACCTGCTCAATGGCCCGGTCGTCGCCGTTAACCACCATGGTGATACGGGAAACGCCGTTCTGCTCGGCGGGACCCACCGCGAGGCTGTCAATGTTGAAGCCGCGACGGGCAAACAGACCGGCAATGCGCGTGAGGACACCAGCTTCGTCCTCGACTAAGACAGAAAGAGTGTGCTTCATAACGTTGAGGGGCTGATGGGAGACTGATATCGGCAGAGCCGAGAGGCATTCAAAAGTTGGGGCGCATAAACGTTGAGCTGCACAGGGCGCTCTGCGCTGACTGTTGACTTGCCCCTACAAAAATTAGTCTCTCATCTTAACCTGCAATGGTCCGGATTCTGCCAAGGGGTGTGTAAAGGAAGTTCACTTAACTTAAAGCGAATGCGGTAAATGAAAACACTTCATCTACAATCTGTGGTTAAGCATGACCGCCCAACTCCGTAGGCAGGCTTCGCCAAAACACCTTACCTAATTGCACCAAGTCTATTGATTTAAAAATCCGGCACTACATGTACAGCAATCGTAATCGCAACCGTAATCGCAACGTTCCGCCTATCAATGAGAACATTCGGTTTCCTAAGATTCGACTAATTGGTCCAGAGGGTGACCAGCTTGGCATTATGTCGCCCCAAGAGGCGTTACCGATGGCCGAAGAACAGGACCTGGACTTAGTTCTTATTAGCGATAAAGCCGATCCGCCCGTTTGCCGGATTATGGACTACGGCAAGTACAAGTTTGAGCAGGAAAAGAAGGCGCGTGAGGCTCGTAAAAAGCAGCACAACGCTGACTTGAAAGAGGTCAAGATGCGCTACAAGATCGACGACCACGACTACAACGTACGGGTTAATCATGCGCGTCGATTTCTTAAGAGTGGCGACAAGGTCAAAGCCACCGTCATGTTTCGAGGCCGCGAGATTCAGCATTCTGACTTGGCAAGGGTGCTCTTAGAGCGCATGGCAAAAGATTTAGAGGAAATGGGCGAAGTCCAGCAGGCCCCAAAGCGCGAAGGACGCAACATGATTATGATCGTGGCCCCCAAGAAGTCATGACGATAATCGCCACTGGAGCGAGACCGCTCAAATCCGTTCACAAATGCCTCGTCCACAGATAAGCCGTCTGTAGATGAACCGTACACAAAGGTCATCAACAAAAGTAAGTCTGTTCGCTGGACGGGGCACAATCCGTACAGCTGTAGTCTGTGCCATTGACGTCAGTATGTTGGGAGAGCACCTCGCCAGCTAGACAACGATATGGCGTCGCAGCCCCGTCCAAACAGGACGCGTGGCAACTATAGCTGGTTGTTGGCCCCGCTATCCGCATGTCCTTTGTTGCTGTTCGCCCGGTTAAGTCTTCTCGCTGGTTAAAGGCGCTCAACCTCCGCCCCGAAGAGGGTGAACGAACGCTGCTGCTACTGGCCTTTTACACGCTGATGTCCATGGGCATCCTCTGGCTAGAGGTCAGTTCAGCGGCGCTCTTTCTAGAGGAATACGGGGCAAAATCGCTGCCGCTAATCTATCTATTTACGGCACTGGTGGGGGCTAGCCTCAACACCGTGTATTCGGGCTTGCAGCGGCTGTTGCCGCTGCGCTGGGCGATTGTACTGATTGCGGTGATGATGACGCTGCCAATGCTGGCCTTTCGGGTTGGGCTAGGGGTTGCGGCTTGGGCTCCGGTCACCATTTTTGCCATGCGGCTATGGATGGAGGCCATTACCGATCTGAATGAGCTGAATCTAGAAGTCACAGCCAATCAGCTGTTCAACATTCGCGAGATTCGGCGAACGTTCCCACTCATTAGCAGCGGAAACCTGCTGGCAGACGCGCTCAGTGGGTTCACGCTGTACCTGTTGATTGGGCTGCTGGGCATTGAGAACGTGCTGTATCTAGTGTTTGGAATCATGATGCTGGGCACGGCCGTTCTGTACGTGATTGGTCGTAACTATCAGCACGCCTTTCCCGATTCGGTCCGGCGGCGGTCTGAGGAAACCGGCGATGCTTTTTCGGCGCGTCGACTTCAAAGCCTGATTCGGCGGTATGTGCTGCTGCTGTTTGGGTTTGTGATTTTGGCGCAGATTCTGCTGTACCTGATCGAATATCAATATTTGGAGCAGCTGACGAGCCAAAACTTCAGCGTCGATACGGTGGCTAAATTTCTGGGCATCTTCACGGGCCTGTTGGGTTTGATGGAGATGATCACGCAGATTTTTACCTCCAGCCGCCTGATCGAGAAGATGGGCATTTTTACCGTAATGGGGCTGCTGCCGGGGACCGTGGCCGGATTGAGCTTGCTGGCATTTTTAATCAGTTTGCCTCAGCTGCAAGGGGCCGGGGCGCTTTTTCTCTGCCTGATTGTGCTGAAGTTTCTCGACGAGTGGCTCCGTTACACCCTGGTGGCTGCGGTACGCCCGGTTCTCTTTCAGCCGATTCCAGACCGGGTCCGAGCGCGAATCCAGTCCCAGGTGGGTACAGCAGAACCGTTGTCCATTGGGCTGGCGGGGGCGCTGATTCTAGTTGTTCTGACGGTGTGTGGGGCCATACCAGGGGTTGACCGAGCCGCCCAAGCTAGAGTCTTTTTGCTGATTACGGCAGGACTGTCGGGCCTGTGGCTGCTGATGGTGTACTGGCTGAGATCGCGCTACCTCAATCTGCTGGTGATGACGGCAGAGCGGGGGCTCCTCAGCGTGGCCAATGCCAACCTGCCTAACCTAGGTCGTGCCATCATCGAAGAACTGAATAAACCCAGCTCAGAAGATGACAAGCGCTCCTGTATTGAGCTGCTGACCTATGTGGATCCCAACAGCGTCAGCGGCGTGCTGGCCCCAATGTTAAGCGATCTGTCTCCAGCCTTGCAGCAGCAGAGTCTTGAAACGATGCTGGAGCACCCCGACCCGAACTACACCGGTTATGTGGAGGCGCTGATCTCTTCTCGGCAGAACCCGATCACGTTGGCGCTGGCGCTACGCTACCTCTGGCAGACCCAACCCGAAACCGAAATTCAGACGCTGCGGCCCTACCTCGATCCGGCGGTGGAGCCTACCGTACGGGGGACGGCGCTCTCCATCATGCTGAACCAGGGTGAGGCTAAAGAACGCGCTGAGGCCACTTACCTGCTGGGTCAGATGCTGACCCACGAACGGGAGCGGGAGCGGGTAATGGGCTGTCGAGCGCTGGGCGAGGCGGAGTACATGCAGGGGCTACGGGTCCACGTGCCGAACCTGCTGCAAGATGAGTCGCTGCGCGTGCGGCGGGCACTGTTGGATGCGATCGCATCGACCCGGCTCAAAACCTACTATCCCTCACTGCTCCAGGCGCTGCGCTACAAGTCTACCCGCGAAGCCGCAGTACAAGCCCTAGTCAAGCTGGGCAACGAGGCGTTGCCGATGCTGATTGAGCTAGCCGAAAATCCCTTTAAGCCCGATACCCTGCGCAACCAGGCCTGGCAGGTGATTGGCCGGATTGGCACCCTGGAAGCGCTGGAGGTGTTGGTCTCCAACCTGATGACCTCCTGGGGCAATACCCGCCGCTGGATTCTGCGAATTTTGCTGAAGCTGGCGGACGAACCGGGGCTGCGGCGCTCACCAGACATCGATACGGCCATCGATCGCCTAGGCCGTCAGGGTATTACTGCCCTGATTGACCAAGAGCTGGCCTTTCTCGCTCAGCTCTTCAGCAGCCTGATCGACCTGTCGGAAGAACGATTAGGAGAGACCCCCACCACTCAAGAATGGGACTGGCTCAGGCGCGCCCTACGGGATGTGCAGAGCGATGCCATCGAGCGCATCTTCTTGCTGATGCGGTTCCTGTATCCGTCAGCCACCATCCAGGCGGCGGAGTTGAGTCTGGATGGGTCAGCCACTAGTCGGGCACGGGGATTAGAAATTCTCGACAATGCCCTCGATATTCCTGCCAAACGCTGTATTTTGACCCTTCTGGATCTGCGTAGCGACAGCGAGAAACTGGCTAGCCTATCCGATCGAGTGGCCTATCGTCCCCTAACGCCCCCCAATCGGCTGCGTAGTCTGGTTGATTTACGGCACTTTCTCTCAGACTGGAGCTTGGCCTGCTGCTTCCATACGGCCCGCGCCCAGCGATGGAGCCTGACGCCAGATCACGTGATGGCCTGTCTGCGCCATCCGGTTGGGTTTGTTCGAGAGGCTGTGCTGAGCTATGTCGACACGGTTTCGCCACGGGTGCTGCACCAGCTGCTGCCGCGCCTGCAGCAGGATCCAGACCGACTGGTGGTGGCCCAAGTCGAAAACCTAATGGCCAAGCGGGGTGTCTCGGCCAGTATGTGACGGTCCAGTATGTGATAGTTAAAACGCGACGGCTAGGACGCGATGGGGGTGCGATGCTGACTCAGGGTGACCCGATTGCGGCCCCGTCGCTTGGATTCGTACATCATGCTATCGGCGGCGGCAAACAGGTGCTCCGGCGATTGGTTGGGGCCAGGCCAGGTGGTCGCCACCCCGACACTGACGGTGATGACTTTTTCCGGTACCGTCGAGGACTCATGGACAATTTGCAGCGCCAGAATGTTGCGATGGATAACGTGGCCCATCCGCTTCGCACCGTCTGGGTTAGTCATCGGCAAAATCACGGCAAACTCTTCACCACCATACCGGGCGGCTAAGTCAGCAGGGCGATTCAGGCTGTTTCTAAGGGCGCTGGCAACCTGCTGTAGGCACTGGTCACCGGCCCTGTGACCGTAGGTGTCGTTGTATTGCTTGAAACAGTCAATGTCGAGAATGATCAGCGATAGGGGCAGTTCACTGTTGATCATGCGCTGCCACTCAATCTGCATGTGGCAGTCCAGGTAGCGACGATTGGCAATTCGGGTGAGGCCATCAATGTTGACCAGTTCCTTCAACCGCTGGTTCTCCTGCTTAAGCTGCTGCACATGCGCGACGTGGACCGCGGGTGCTGAAGGGGGCACGGTCTGTTCGGGGGCAACAACGACTGCCTGCGAGACGGTGGCCTGTGTGATTTGGGAGAAATAGCGACGATACAAGTCGCAGGCATAGGTATGGCCTGCTGCGGTGGAGAGGATGACGCCCAAACTGCTGAGCGGGTAGGCGACATCGACAGGTAGTGCGACGGGCCCCGTTTGAAGCTGCTGTAGCGCTGCCTGTAGGGCAGGCTGTCCCTCAATCGCACTACGACAGCTTCGCAGGTGGTGGCCGTAAATACTGTCTGAAGTGGGCCCATCCTTGAGCAGTTGAGTCAGTGTTTGAGTGGGGGTTTGGCTGAGGTGATAGAGCGCGATCGCGCTGAGGTAAGGATGTCCTCCCATGCGTTCAACCAGCTGTGCGATCTCGGGTGCAGCGAGGGTGACGCCGTAACGCTGAGCCAGCTGCCCCACCTGTTGGAGGGTAAACGGCGGTAGCTGAATGGGCAACCCTACGTTGAATGGCGATTGGTGAATATTCAGTGGCACATACACATCCGTTGAATGTACCACCACCTGGCGAAGACGACCCAACTCAGCATTATGCTTGGCTTCCTCGTACCAAAACCGGAGCAGTGCCAGCACGTCTTCGGCAATGTCAGGATAGGCAAAAATTTTGTTGACTTCGTTGAGTGCCAGAACTAGCGGGGTGTCGGCAGCCGGTAGCAGATACTGACTCAAATAGTGGGTGCAGCTCAGCTTGGCACCGATAAAGTCGTCCCAATACGGTTCCATTTGAAGGGGAAGCTGTAGCTGGTGGGTGATGGCCGCACACAGCCAGCGCAGAAACCGAGGCAGGTCCGTAAAGGTCGCCCGATCCGCTGTGCGAAAGTCGATGAGTGCGGTCCGATACCCGTGTTGCGTTAGGGCCTGCAGCGATCTCACCAGCAGCGAACTCTTGCCCATCTTGGGTGCAGCCCGAATACGGACTAAGCTGCCAGGCCACTGCAACTCTGCTAGAACCCGTTCCTCGATTGGGGGACGTAAAATGTAAAACGGCGAATCCGCTGATAGTGCACCGTCCGGAAAACCCACACCCATGTTTGAACAATTGTGATGTTTGTGATCGCACCAGGTTAGGTTCCAGGCCAAGGGGCTAGGCCTATCCTGCCGCCGCAAGATCACACTTAAAAACACTGTGCTACATCGAAAACACGGCGTCCCAAGCTACCGTATAGTGCCCGAATACGGAGCGAAGTTACTGACGGGCGAGTAACTTACCGGGTTTGGCAACATCTGCCTGTACCGTGTCTATACTGACCCATTGTTGTTCGAGGTGGGCGATTTCTCGGGTACCGGATCGTAGCCGCCTTCACACAGGGGATGACAGCGGGCAATCCGCTTGGCTGCCAGCCAGCTGCCGCGTCCTGCCCCAAACCGGCGAATGGCCTCAATGGCGTAGGTGGAACAGGTCGGCTGAAATCGGCAGGTTGGGGGAAACAAGGGTGAAATCCAAGCCCTGTAGCCTTGGATAAGTCCTACCAAAATTCGTGCCATATCGTTCGTTTTCTATCGGCTGTCTGATCGCTTGGGGCACTTCGCTTGCGCCTCGGAACATGGCTATTCCCTTGGCTTAGGGCGCTGCGTGCCGCGCTATCCGGCTCAACTGTTGGCGGATTGCCATACCACTCTAGCGAGTCCAGCGCCAGCTTGGACGGCGAGATCTGGTATCTCCAGTAAAACGCTAAGTTTCCGTTGCAATCTGTACTGTACAGTCTCAAAACCGCGCTAACTTGAGAGAGCGAATTGCACATCAATACGGGACGGGTTTATGGCTTTTTCTCGACAAATGGGCTTGTTTCGAACCTGGGTAGCGAGGGTCAGCGGGGTAGCAGTAAGTGCGATCGCGGTAGGCACCTTATCAGCTGCATCGCCAATGAGCGCAATGGCCCAACCCCTGCCGACCCAATCTGACGATGAGCTGGTCACCAGCTTCACCGCGCTTGGTGGTCAAGTCACCATCGAATTTAACAACGAAACTGGTGCGCCCCTAACCTACGAGGTCCTGGGTATTACTGAACCGCGTGTGCTGCCGCCGGAGCAGTCGGTGCTACTGCAAAACATTCCGCTCGATGCTACTGTTACTGCTGTCCGCAACGATAACGGCCTGATTGATATCACCGGCAGCGGCGGTGAAACGGGGCAGCTTTCCCTATCAATCGTTAGAGAAGTCAACTTTGACGATACGCAAGGCGTGATTATTATCGAGGCCAGCGGACGAGTGTTTGCCTACTGAGCCTGACAAAAGCCCCTAAAAAGGCCTCACATAACAACACAGCAGCGTCTCCTTACTGAAGAAGCTGCTGTGTCGAGGCGGCTTGTTGTGTCACGCCATAACTTTAGTCCTGCTTAAACAGAAGCCGGCACCTTGATATGCTCTTCCCACTTACGGGGCTCGCTAGCCCGACGAATATAGCGCCAGATTTGGGTTGCGGCTAGTGTCCCATCGGCCACGGCAACAGAAACCTGATTCAGTCCCTTCTTGAGGTCACCTAGGGCAAAGACGCGATCGTGGGTGGTTTGGCACATGTCGTTGGTGACCAGATTCTCGCCATCCCAGGTGAGGCCATCAATGCCTTTGAGATAGTGATTGTGATAAAGCGAGCCCATGTTGATTAGCCCGGTTGTGGCTTCTACCACAGTACCGTCAGCTAATTCAACCCCGCTCATTTTATGATTCTCTCCGAGGAAGCGCTTCACCGGAGCCTCGTAGAGCTGATAGCCGTGGTCTGCCAGCTTCTGTTTCATAGCGTCACTCACCTCGAAATCGCCATTGGTGAGCACAGAAATGTATGGCGTGAACCAGTTCATTACAAACGCCGCATTGATCTGCCCCTCACGCTTGACCATCAGCACTGCCTTTTGATCCCACATATCGAAGCCGTCGCAGATCATGCAGACATGGAGCGTATAGCCTGCGTAGTCATAGACGTTTTGCATGTCGTCAAGCTCGGGCAGCACGTCAATGACGCCGGAAGCGGCAATCACATACTTGGTGCGCAGCGTGTAAGCGGTGTCGCTTTTTCTGCCAATTTTGACCTTGACAGTAAAGGTTTCGCCCTCATCGACAACATCTTCAACAAAAGCCTGGAGGTGGTCTGCGCCCCATTCGAGGGCCTGTTTCTTGCCATTGGCTAGAATATTGCGCCCGGGGGTAGTTGGATCGAGCCCCAAGTAGTTGCGAGTTTCCTGCATCCAAATGGAGCGTCCCTTACCCTTCTCAATGACCAGGCACTTGAGACCGTAGCGCGCCAGATAGATGGCCGCTGACAGACCACCCATACCACCGCCAACAACAATGGCATCGTACAGCGTGTCTAAACGAGTATCAATATTTGCGCTGGATAGTTTCATAGTGACCTCACTGCAGGTAAACAGCGATGAGAAGAGAGGAAAAGCAGCGCCGCTCGGCATCAAAGGCAGTGCGGCGAAAGCAATGGGTTTGATTGTGTCTTCTTAATTTTAACGACCTTGCCTGAATCTCTGCTGAGGCTCAGGCAAGGTCATCCTAAGTGGTGATAGATCTGCTTAAAGCAGGATCACTCGTCGATTAACCTTTGATTAGGCTAGCCCACGAATGCCTTGCTGGGCTCAGAGACGCCAGGGGCATCGGCACCCTTCAGGTAGGCCAGCATAGTATCGGCATCGGAAACCTCGAAGGGGTCGGTGGGGCAGTTATCGGCAAAGTCGGGCTCGATGAACATTTTTTCGATGCTCATGTCGCTGACGACCATGGAATAACGCCAAGAGCGCATGCCAAAGCCCAGGTTGGACTTGTCCACTAACATGCCCATCTTACGGGTGAATTCACCGTTGCCGTCAGGTAGCAGCTTGACCTTTTCAGCGCCCTGCTGCTTGCCCCATTGGAACATCACAAAGGCATCGTTGACGGAGATGCAGTAGATTTCGTCTACGCCCAGCGCCTTAAACTCTTCATAGAGTGCTTCGTAGCGGGGCAGGTGGTTAGAGGAGCAAGTCGGTGTGAAGGCACCGGGTAGAGAGAAAACGATGATCTTTTTACCGGCAAAAACATCTTCGGTGGTGGTGTCTTGCCAGCGGTAGGGATTGGGACCCTCAACGGACTCATCACGAACGCGAGTCTTAAATACGATGCTGGGTACCTTCTCGATAACAGCCATACAAATCTCCTGTAGGTGGACGGCGGACTGCGAGCACAGCAGAACAGTTCGCACTGAACCTGCGCTTGCTGTAGTCTAACTCAGAATAATTCTTATGTGTGATTTTTTCAAGAGTAGTATTGAGGCTGATATACAGTCAATTCTTAAATGAGGCCAATTATTAAGTGAGAATGTTATCCTGGTCAATATAGGTCATTGTGGCGACCTGTGCTGTATTTCAGTCATCAATACAGGGTCTCCGCGATGAGACAGCTTTTTCGCTCAGTTGCTGTTGCGACTTTGTAGATGGAGGGTTATCGGTCATGTTTGTGCAAACAGAGGCTATCGTTCAAACGTTGAAGGACAAGCACCTGCGAGTGACGCCCCAGCGCTTTGCGGTGTATGCCAACCTGCTGGGCCGTACTGACCACCCCACCGCAGAGCAGATTCTGCACGATCTCAATCAAGACGCGCCGACCTCCTCCCAGGCGACGGTATATAGCTCCCTTCAGGCGCTGCGCGAGGTGGGGTTGGTCCGCGAGGTGCTGCTAGAAGAAGGCGTCCGTCGCTACGACGCCAACGTAGACCTGCACCACCACTTTCGCTGCAAGGCCTGCGGTGCAATTGAAGATGTGCCCTGGGAGCAGTTTCAGCAGTTCGATGTCAGTCAGCTCCGGGTCGGTCTCCAGGTTGAAAGCTATGAAGTGACGGTTCACGGGGTCTGCGATCGCTGCCAGTCGTAAAGCACGCTGCTGTTTTGGATTTGCTGGTGTGTCAGGTTTAAGTGGCTACAATTAGCCCAACTCCAGCAGGTCGTCGAGGAAAACAGCACCATGTCCGTAGTCACCGCCCACCCGCCCTATCCTAGGGGCTGTACGTTTTCAGAAAGTGACTGGGACGCTCTGGCGCAGTTTTGGTATCCGATCGCCTTCAGTCAAGACATTACGGATGCACCTACAGCGGCGACCCTCCTAGACCAGCGGCTGGTGATTTGGCGGACAGCAGCGGGGGTGTCGGTGGCCAATGACATTTGCCTGCACCGGGGCGTACCCTTAAGCATGGGGCATGTTGCCAATGATCAAATCATTTGCAAGTATCATGGCTTTCACTACAGTGCTGACGGGCAGTGCACGCTAGTCCCGGCCAATCCCCAGGCAAAAATCCCCAGCAAGCTGTGCCTAAAGACTTATCCCGTCCGTGAAGCTTACGGTTTAGTGTGGACGACGCTAACCGGAGACGGTAGCCAGGCGCTCAATCTACCGGAGCTGACTGAATGGAGCGACCCTGATTACCAGCCCATCCTGCCGGACAGCCTCGATATTGCAGCGGCAGCAGGTCGCCAAATGGAAGGCTTTCTCGATGTGGCCCACTTTGCTTGGGTCCATCACGAAGCCTTTGCCGACCGCGAAAATCCGGTTGTGCCCCGCTACGAAGTTACCACTGCCCCTGGGCGTGTCCATGCAGAATACCTCAGCACCGTTAGCAACTTTCCCAAAGGGCTACATCACTTGGCTCCCCCAGATTTTAAGTGGCTACGGGTATTCGATGTGTTTCTCCCCTTTGCTGCTATTTTGAGAATCCACTTTCCAGATAATAAGCGGCTCTGCATTCTCAATGCCCCTTCGCCTATTTCTGCGAGAAAGACTCGACTGTTCTCTCCTTTGTGTCGCAATTTTGACCAAGACCAGCCCCTAGAGCCTGTCTATGAATTTAATCGACAGATTTTTAACGAAGATAAGGAAGTTGTGGAGGCCCAGTACCCAGAAGATCTGCCCCTAGACCTGCGGGCGGAGAGCCACATTGAGGCAGACCAGACATCCATCGCCTATCGGCGAGGACTGGCAGCGTTGGGCCTCAGTCAACGATACACCGCCTAGAGGGCGATCACCACGGAATGCCTTGCCCCAATCTAAAAAAACAAGCAGCCCACCGGGGCTGCTTGAGAAGACTTCGTCCTCGGGTGGAGGCGTCTAAAGAAGTACCGATTTGGTTACTACAGGCTTGCGTAACCTTCGATAGCGCCTTTAGCTGCCTTCCAGGCATCTAGGCCGCCAGTGAGTTCAGCAACATTCTCGAAGCCAATTGCACGGAGTTGAGCTGCGGCCTGAGCAGCCTGTTCGTTGGTCTCACCATAAATGTAGATATCGCGCTCATACTCTAGGGTTGTAGAGACACGTAGGGTCAGCTCATCCACGGGGACCAAAATTGCGCCTGTGATATGGCTGTCATTGAACTTGTCTCGGCTGCGGATGTCGATGATGGTCAGGGCTGGCTCACCCCAATCTAAACGCTCTTTAAGGTCAAAAACAGTTGCCTGAGGCTTGATGGGTGCCGGGACCGGAAAAAGTACGGATGTAGCAGGCATAAGAACGACAGCCAAAGATGCTGTGGGTTGGGTTAACACCCATAATGTAACGCATTTTAAACAAAATATTAATTAATGTTTCAAAGGCATTGACATACTACTTTGCTCGAGGACTGTTGGTTCGGCAAGAGGATTGGTCAAGGACTTCAGTCAGTAACTGTCTGTGGCAACTCGATGACTGTAATAGGTGCGATCGCAGTCCGGCTCAACTTTTTTGTAGATTGCTATAAAGACAGCTGTCGGAGCAAGCCGTCTAGGGGCCGACCTGCCGAAGAACAGATTTAACCGCTTCGACAATCACCTCTGGCTGATCGATCCACACAAAGTGACCGCTGTCGGGCGCAGCCATAACCTGAACATTGTCAGAGAGCTGGCTGAGGGACTGGTGCATGGTGTCTCGGACTCGATTGGCCTGGCGGAGAGGAATAAATCGGGTCCAAAGGGAGGGCTTGAAGAAGGACCGGGCTTTGATGCTGACAATCGGTAGCGCTCCCAATTGCTGTGCGATGCTGGCTTCTTTAGCGCTCTGGCTGATGCCGCCCAACTCTCTTGCCATCGTAATCCAGTGTTTGGGACGACAAAAGGACCGCTTCATCCACTGACGATAGGGCTGGGGCACGTAGCGCAGCTCGGGTTTGAGCACTTCAAATAGGCCGAGCCTTTCTATAATGCGGACAATGCCAGTGGCAGAGCCTAGGGTAGACATGACGAACCCTGACAGAAAAAACAGCTTTAGCAGCTTCAGCGCTATCGGCAGATGCAGCATGCCAGATTCGTGTAGGCCATCGGTCAACACCAATCCCACCACCTTTTCGGGGAACAGGTGGGCATAGAGCCGCGTATTGAAGCTGCCAAAGGAATCGCCCACCAGCAGGTAGGGCGGTGGAATATTGGCCGCTTGTAGCAGCGCGTCTAGCTCCTGGGCAATGGGTAGGCTGGTGCGGGGTTGCGATCGCTGCGCGCTCCAACCATATCCGGCCCGGTCATAGACAAATACTTGGGATAGCTCACTCAAGGTTTCTACCAGGGCATAGCCTTCGACCCCGCCTAGGCTATGGTCTAAAACAATTGTCGGGTTCCCCTGACCCTGCGTGTAAAAATGTCGCTGCTGCCAAACCTGACCCGGCATGGGCTGCCGGTTCTCTTTCACAGAGGCCACTATCTGGTAAACCGTCGTAACCGCGAGAACTGCTGCCTGGAGCTGATCGATCAGCACAGCCAATTATCTCCTTCTGAACGCTGTAGAATTCTGAATGCCATAGCAGATTTGCCCTAACCTATGTGGCGGCTGCTATAAAACGACCCCGCTAAGCATAGTGCCTCCAGTAGACCCAGCACAGCGACTTCACTAGTTTGCCCATTTTGTGGCTCGTCATCCTGGGTGAGAACAAAATGCCAGAGTGATATGCTCTAATCGAGCCGATTACAAGAGTGCAGAATGGATGTCTGGGAAGAGCTGTGGGAGTTTGAAGGACCCGTCGAGTACCACGACTTTGGTCGCATGGGGTACAGCGTGGTTTACCTGCCCGAGAGCATTCGTCAGCAGCTGCCCTTTGATCAATATCCTCGTTTGCGGGTAGACGCTGAAGTTAATGAACAACCCATCGACGGTGCCCTCCAGCCCGGGCAGGGCAAACACTATTTGCTGTTGTCAAAGCGGCTGCTGAAGGCGGCGGGGCTAGCACTAGGCGATATTGCCAGCGTTAATTTTCGCCTGGCTGACCAAGATGCGGTAACCATCCCGGAGGAATTGCAGACTGCCTTGGCCGGTGACCCTGATATTAAAGCTATCTGGGATGACCTGACGCCGGGAAAACAGCGAGGACTGGCCCATCGGGTTGCCTCAGCCCGTACGGCCCCGACACGATTTAAGCGAGTCGCTGAGGTACTGGCAACGCTGCAAGACCAGTAGTCAGCACAAATGAACGAGGTCATCATCGCTGACTGTGACCCGAATTGAGGTGTTCTGTGCAGAGAGAACGAGCGTACCGCTAGATTTCTGCCACCGCCCGCTCTACCAGTCGTCGGGTCAAGGTTTGCACGCCGGTATGCTCGTAGTAGTTGGTGGTCATATCGAGAAAGGCGCCGACATAATCTGCCTTATCATCGGCGATATTCACAAAGGTTTTGAGGTTATCTAAAACCGTTTGTGGCGTGAGGTTTTTAGACTCGGCAAAGTCGCCCATCCACCCTTTGACTGAGTTAAAACTGGCTTCGATAAACTCGAGCTGATCCGGTGTTTTCTTGCCGGGGATGGCCTGCTTCAGGCGCTTGAAGGCCGTGTTATTGTCCAAATCTTTGGGGCGAAGGTCGTTGATGGTATTCCCCGCAAACTTAATAAAGTTAGGCCCCAGGGGAACGAGACCGTCAAAACACACCAGCGCCGCCATTCGCATGAGAGATTCACCGCTGTAATCGCCCAAGGATTTTACGAAATCGCCAATACTATCGCCGGGGATGCCGTTGATTTTGCAAAAGGCGACAATCTCAGTCACGAGCTTGAGGCTGAGGTCAATAGTTTGGGCCTTTTCGGGTTTGGGGGTGAGGCGGTTGAGCAGACCCAGAAATGGGACATTTTCGGTCACCTTGCCCGCTAGAGCGGCTGAGCCCAGGGCACTGCCAGTGCTGTCGATGGTTTGGTAGAGCCACAGAGCCTGCTGGTAGCCCTGGGATTTGTCGTTGTACAGCTCAATGGCCCGCGCCCCTACCTGCTTGATCAGCGCTTCGTCGGTTTCCCGGGTGACGGTGCGAATGGTGTTGGTAAAGCCGGTGAGGTTGTCCCACTCGCCGGGCAGGATTTTGTCTAGCGATCGCAGGGCAAAAACGGTCAGATTTCGCTCGGGCAGCTCGTCAACGATCTGATAAATCGGCTTGCTCATAATACTCCGGAGGGCGTGTCAGCTTACTTCACCAGACCGGCCAAACCAGCCAGGTCAAACTTTTGCAGCCAGGTTTCGCGGTCTTCCATATCAAAGGCTTCGTCCCGTGACTGGACCTTGACCTGGAGGCGATCAGCCACCAGCAGCGCCGTCGATGTACTGCCGATGGAGACGACCGGGTAGTCTTGCAGCAGCTGGCTACTGTTGACATATTTGCCTGCGGCAGAGGGGTTCGCCGCGGTGTCAGACACCGACAGCATCGCCACATCGCGCCCGTCCTGCTTGAGCTTGGCTTCGGCAAAGCCCTTTTTCTCCTGGGTATAGACGCGCTCATAGCCGTCTGCGGCGGCTGGGAAGTAGGCATTAAATGCGCTGCCCGGCAGAATTTCTTTGGCTTCAACCGCTGTGGTGGGGGTGGCTTCTACTTGCTGCTCTACCTGCTCCCACTGCACCGAATCAACCTGTTCAGGTTGGGCGGCATTGAGGCCGATGAGCTGACAGCCCCCAACGGCGAGCAAGCCAGCTAGGGCGAGGGCACCCACGATTTGAAAGACTTTGCGCATGTGAGTCAAACCGATAACGCTGTTTTTTACTCTACCGGGAGGACTTGGGCGGCATCGGGTTTCGATGTATTTCTACAAGTTCTGCAATCTTTGGATCGCTGATCCAAGCTGAAATAAGACCCTTTAAGGCCGTTTGTAACGTTATTGGTGAGGCAAATTAGTGATGTCAGCTGTCTACAAATCCAGATGGGTTTGAAAGTTTTGGTGCAGTGCAGCCCATAATATGACGGTGACTTAACCGCAGGACGAAAGGGCAGACGGTATGGCTAGAACCCCCAGCGAATTCATCATTCATATGTTGTTCGACGGCGGACACCGCGAAGAGGTCCGGTTTTCGACGATTCAAGACTTTCAGAAGTGGTACAGCGGTGAGCTGATGCCCAAGGTCAACTCTGACGACATGATCAAGGTGCCGCTGCCCGAGGTCAATCCAGGGGAGTACATGGTGATTCGTCCCTCGAGGCTCGTGGCGATTCGGGTTGAGCCCCAGTTTAGTTCCAGTGTTGGTGGTCCCTGGGCCGGGTGACGATGACGCTTTGTACTCTGGACCGTTTGTCCCATAAAGTTCTCTGGTCGTCCTTTACAATGGCGGCACTTTAGGAACGGTAACGCATGCGGGCAATTGGTATTGGCGTAACGGCAGCAGTCATCGGTATGTTAGCAGTCCCAGTGCTGCCGATTCGGGCGCAGTCTGGGGAAAATTCCCTTATCGACGAGGCTCCGCTGGTTGATCCGGCTACTGTACTGGAGCCGGTCAACTGCATTCTCTCCGCTGCTGCCGCTGACCCGCGCATGCGGCTGGGCTATGACCGTGACTTTGGTGTAGACCGTCAGGCGCTGCTGACGGCGATTGACCATAGCCTTAGCTATCTGGCGACGGAGAAGGCCGTTGAGGATTACGCTGAGGTGTCGGGGTCGGGGTTTAATCGCGATCGCGTCCGCCGTAGTCTAGTGCGTTTTCGTCAGCTGGTTGCTCAAAGCCATTCTGCCGCCGAGCTCCAGGCTGCCGTGGCCGAAGAATTTGCCTTTTATCGTTCCGTGGGCAACGACGGCGAGGGTACCGTGGCCTTTACCGGCTATTTTGAGCCCACCTATGCCGCCAGTCGGGTGCGCACCGACGAGTTCCGCTACCCGCTATACGCTGAACCCGCCGATATTGAAACCTGGTCCGAGCCTCACCCAACCCGCGCCGAACTAGAGGGCACTGACGGATTGCAGGGTGCCGAGGGACGCTTGCAAGGGTTGGAACTGGTCTGGCTGCGGGACCGGCTAGAGGCGTTCTTGGTTCAGGTTCAGGGTTCGGCCCGGTTACAGATGACGGACGGTTCGATTGTTTCTGTGGGCTACGCCGGACGCACGAACTATGAGTACACCAGCATTGGCCGTGAGCTGATCAACGACGGCATTGTGGCAGAAGAAAATCTCTCACTGCCGGTTTTGATTGATTACTTTCAGGAGAATCCCAGCACGCTGGATGACTACCTGCCACGTAACGACCGATTTGTCTTTTTCAAAATTACGGATGGGGGACCGCCGACGGGTAGCTTAAGCGTGCCGGTGACGGCGGGTCGCTCCATTGCCACCGACAAAAGCCTGATGCCCCCAGGGGCGTTAGCCGTCATTGCTTTGGAGATGCCGGAACGTAATGCTTTAGAGGGCTGGAGTGCGGTACCCATCAGCCGATACGTGTTGGATCAAGACACGGGTGGCGCCATTCGTGGCGCGGGACGAGTCGATATTTTTGTTGGAACAGGTACGGAAGCTGGTGAACAGGCGGGGCTGATCAACACCATCGGGTCGCTGTACTATTTGCTGCTGCGAGAGTAGGTTTTCGGTATGGCCGGCACCCCAGTTTTGGGCAAGGGCGAAGGAGAAATCGACTTCGTGGTCAAATAGATAGATGGCTGATTTTGCACCTGTCCCATGCATACCGACTATCTCAAACGTATCCTCCTTGCCCGCGTCTACGACGTGGCGCAGGAAACCCCTCTAGACCTGGCTCCAAACCTGTCGGCACGGCTGGGTAATCAGCTGCTGCTGAAGCGGGAAGATATGCAGTCGGTATTTTCCTTTAAGCTGCGGGGGGCGTACAACAAAATGGCCCAACTGCCGCCAGACAAGCTGGCAGCGGGGGTGATTGCGGCATCGGCAGGCAACCATGCCCAGGGCGTGGCGCTGGGAGCCAAGCAGCTGTGTACCCAGGCGATTATTGTGATGCCGGTAACCACGCCTGAGGTGAAGGTAGCAGCGGTGCGATCTCGCGGCGGTCAAGTCATCCTCCACGGCGAAACCTTTGACGATGCCTACACTTATGCCCGCCAGCTGGAGCAGGAAAAGGGGTTAACCTTCATTCACCCCTTTGACGACCCAGACGTCATTGCCGGGCAGGGCACCATTGGCATGGAAATTCTGCGGCAGTGTTCCCAGCCGATTCATGCCATTTTTGTGGCCATTGGTGGCGGCGGGCTCATCTCTGGTATTGCGGCCTACGTGAAGCGACTACGGCCCGAGATAAAAATCATCGGCGTGGAGCCGGAGGATGCCGATGCTATGTACCAGTCGCTGAAGCTGGGGCGGCGGGTCTGTTTGCCTCGGGTGGGACTGTTTGCTGATGGTGTAGCGGTGCGCCAGGTCGGCGAAGAAACCTTCTGGCTGTGTCAGCAGTACGTGGACGACATCATTCGCATTCCCACGGACGATACCTGTGCGGCGATTAAGGACGTGTTTGAAGACACGCGGTCGATTGTGGAACCGGCAGGGGCACTTGCGATCGCAGGAGCCAAGGCCTACGTTGCCCAAACCGGCATTACCGACGAAACCCTGGTTGCCATTGCCTGCGGGGCCAACATGAACTTTGACCGGCTGCGATTTGTGGCCGAGCGGGCGGAGCTAGGTGAACAGCGCGAGGCCATTTTTGCCGTCACCATTCCCGAGCAGCCCGGCAGCCTCCGAAAATTTTGCGAGTGCCTGGGTAAGCGTAACCTAACAGAGTTTAACTACCGCATTGCCGACGAGCGAGAGGCCCACATCTTTGTGGGTGTGCAGGTCCAGAACCGGGCCGATGCGGCCCAGCTCAAGAGTACGTTTGAGGCCAACGGGCTCGAAACCCTCGATCTGACTGACGACGAACTGGCCAAAATGCACCTGCGTCACATGGTCGGAGGCCGTTCTCCTTTAGCCAATAACGAACTCATTTATCGGTTTGAGTTCCCCGAGCGCCCCGGCGCACTGATGAAGTTTGTCGAGACCATGAGCCCCCATTGGAACATTAGCCTGTTTCACTACCGCAACAACGGCTCAGACTATGGTCGCATTGTCGTAGGTATGCAGGTGCCACCCGAGGAGACAACAGAATGGGAAGCGTTTCTGTCAACGTTGGGGTATCGGTATTGGGATGAGAATCAGAACCCGGCCTACCAGCTGTTTTTGGGCTAGTTTAGCCACCGTTCTCGATGGCTAAATCCCCTGCCTCATTAATCTAATGTCTCAGCTGCTTTCTTGTTGCAGATAAACGAAGGCTGCCTTTGTTCCACCCCCTTGGCTAACGGCAATCTCAATGTTGAGGTGTGCCATATTTTCAAGATAACGGGCGGTGTAAAGCGGGCCTGTGTCGATCGGGGCGTAGCCGATATTACGTGCTAATGCCATGATCGTTTGCTTGGCTACAGAATTGTCTCCTGCGATAAATGCCGTCACCGTTTGCCCATCTAAAGGGGATTGATTCATCACATCTGCGAATATAGTATTGAATGCCTTGATGACGTGGGCTGCTGGCAATAAGCGACTGATTTCTTCAGCCGCAGAGTTTTCCTGCCCTAACAGCTTGGGTGACCAATCCACATTGAGAGGATTGGTGCTATCAATAATAATTTTATTTTTGGTTTCTTCGACAAGTTCTGGCAAGACATCAGCGCAGGCACTGAAAGGAAGAGCGAGGGCTAAGATATCGGAAATTTGGGCTGCTTCTTGAAATGTTGCAGAGGTATAGGGCAATTCAGGGTTGGTGCCAGCACGTAGGCCAATGACAACGTCATACCCAGCTTTGCTGAAAAGGTTAGCAAACTGCTTCCCAACATTACCAAACCCTAAGATGGCAATAGTTTTCATGGTTCATCTCCAAAAAGTATTGGCTTTGGAAGAATATGATTGAACTCTAGCTAACCTAGTTGCTAATGTAAATTAGGTACCTAAAGGTAACTACTACTGAATGACTCAAATGGCAGAGCCCAATCAGAGCCGTAATCAAAATAGAATATCCAGACCTAATGTCTATGCCGCACTCTGTCCTTCCCGTGCGGTATTAGCATTAATAGGAGAAAAATGGGTCTCTTTAGTAATTGGGGCTTTAGACGATAGGGTTATGCGTTTCGGTGAACTAAAAAGAGTCTGCGAAGGTATTTCACAAAAAATGTTGACCCAGACATTACGTAAACTGGAGCGGGACGGTCTGGTAAAACGAACCCTGTACGCAGACATCTTGCCTATCAAAACTGAGTATCGTTTGACCGACCTGGGCAGAAGCTTATTGCCGGTGGTCAAAGCAGCTAAAAAATGGGCAGAAGAAAATTTTCATCAAATCGAGAAGAGTCAAGTAGCGTACGACAAAAGCAAGGGAGAATGATGAAAGTAAGGGGGCGGAAAAATTGATTTCTGCAGCTTTTGGGTCTTCTTCTCAAAACTGTTTCAATCCCTGCAACACAAACGTCGTTGCAGCATCAGTGTGTTTTTGAATCTCTTCTGCCGAAAACCGATCCACATCTGGTGTGACATGCTTCCAGTTTTCATGCACCGTGAAGTAAAAAATCACTAGGCCAATGATGTGCAGTAGGGTCAGCAGTCGATCTTCTATCGGTCGAAATACGCCTTCTCGAATCCCTCGGTCCAGCACCACCAGCATTTGTTTATAAATGCCGGGCCAGTTGCCTTCTTTGAAGTACTCACCGCCGTTTTGGTTGGCCTCCTGAAACCACAGCATTTGCCGCTGGGGGTGGGCCGACTCGTAGGTGACCATCAGCTCGATCAGTCGCGTCATGGCGGCTTCGACCGAGTCGTATTGCGTCAGGTCAAAGTCATCGATCAGGTCCTGAACCTGCTCAACGGGGCGCTGGAGGACGGCGCGGTAGAGGCCTTCTTTGTTACCGAAGTAGTAGTGAATCATCGCGGTGGTGACGCCTGCGCCCTTTGCGATCGCACCCACCCTTGCCCCCTTGAGTCCGTGTCGCGAAAACTCCGTCTCAGCTGAATCTAGAATCTTCTGCTGGGTTGCCGCCGCATCACGCTGCTGACGAGGCGCTGATGTTGCTGAACATGCACGACTACAATCACCAGAACGGTACCCACCGAGACCTGTTCCGCATTCAGTCTGTTGACTTTCACAAATTTGAGGACAACGGACATCATTCAGAAGCGTTCTACAGCATGCCTAGAGCCGACACCGGGTTACTAGAGAAGTTGAAGAACCCCGCTTTGCTGGCGCTCCCCAAGGTGATTGACGCGCATTTAGAAAATCTTTTTCCCTCAATGGTAATTTTTCACGGCACCTCGGGTGTTGGTAAGGCAGCTCAATGCCATTTGTTTGTCCCCGAGAGCGAGGACCGCACACGCACCTACGTCTTACTCTATGTGCAGACGCAGAACCCGCTAGCTCCGCTACTTAAGCAGTCGTTTCTAAGGCTTCCTCAGGTAGTTGTAGAACAGGATGTGGATATTCTCAGTAAACTGTATCCTGACTCTCCGCAGCGGATTCGCTTGAATAACGAGGTGGGAATGGACTGGGTTCGCCGTAACTTCGAGCGCTGGCCCGAAATCTGACATTTCACACAACGCCGTGATGAACATATGGCAGCGTGCCTTCAACCGCTCAGCAGTTCTGTTGCCGTGATGTCCAGATTCTCTACCTCAGTCGAGAGTAACGTTGCCCCACCACGATACACCGCCTCCTGATAAAGTCCATCTACCCACGTCAAAACTGTTATTTTCTGTTCAATGGGGTCAACAATCCAATATTCTGAGATCTCCCGAGCAGCATATTCAGACCGCTTGTGGCGATAGTCTCGGCTACCTTGTCTAGGACTGACTATCTCAACCACAATGCAGGGGGGTGGCATGTCTTGGGTGATGATGGCTCGGGTTGCGCCGTCTAATGCCGTTGCGGCGTCTTCCGAGAGGACTGCCAAATCAGGAATGCGAACCGTAGTAAACCGTCCGCTGACGGCAATTTCTAACCCTATTCTGAGCCGGTAATGGGGAATGCCCAGTTGTAGGAGATAGCTTAGCAGCAGCGTTGCGATACGCTGGTTGATGTCGCTTTCAGCTGGCATCTCTGTGGGTACTCCATTTACCAGCTCGTAGCGCGTCTCGCGGTCCTTGCTCCAGTCAAGGTACTCTGGCAGTGTCATGCGCTGAACTGAGATCGTCATGCTAGTCTCCGTGGGCGTAGAGCGTAACGCCCATGTTAGGCACTCACTAGTTCCTTAAACCAGTTGTCCTGCCATAGGTCCTCAAATGCCTCGTCGGCCTGTACGTCGTCTCGGTAAGCCGGGTTGATTTGGATGGCCTGCCGCAGGTTTTCAAGGGATTTATCGGTTTCTCCTTGGAGGGCGTAGCACATCGCTCGGTTGTAGTAGCTTTTGGCAAAGTTGGGGTTAATGCTCAGGGCCTTGTCGAAGCTCTGTAGCGCATCGCGATCGCGGCCCAGCTTAACCAGTACGTAGCCCCGCTTGTCCCAGGCTTTCTCGCTCTTGGGGTCGTGGCGGGTGGCGTTGTCAAAGGAGTTAACCGCATCCTCAAACTGTTCTAGCTCGATCTGGGCTAGCCCTCGGTTGTGCCAGGCTTTAGCATCGTTGGGGTCAAGCGCCACGGCTTGGTCAAAGGAGTTGAGCGCCTCCTTGTGTGCTTGCAGCATGCCGTAGGCCACACCGCGATTGACCCAGGCTTCGTGATACTGGGGGTTGATCTCTAGTGCTTTGTCGAAGGCTGCGATCGCGGCTTCTCGTTCGCGCTTGCGGCTCAGGGCTATGCCCTTGTTCAACCAGGCTTTGGCATCGCTGGGGTCAAGCTGAATCACCCGGTCAAAGACAGCAATGGCTTCATCGTAGCGGCGCAGCTCCCGCAGCATTAGGCCCTTTTGGTACCAGGCGTCGGTACGCTGGGGCTGCCGGTCAGTGACCTGGTTAAAGGCGGCTAGGGCATCCTCTGGGCGTTTGGCACGGGCCAGTGCCTGGGCACGGGCCAACCACAGCTCAGGGTTGTTGGGCTGAATGGCAAGGGCTTCGTCGTAGCGGGCGATCGCGCCATCCACATTGCCCGCCGACAGGGCCGTCTCCGCCTGCTGTACCACATCGTCAACCGTTTGGAACAGCTCTGGTCGATTGGCCTGTAGCTGCTGTAGCCGTTCTTGGACGCTTTCAAGCTGTTCTTTAGTGGTGGCGACAAAGGCATCGGCAACAAACTCGGGCGTTACCTCACCCAGCTGGCGCATAATGCCACTCTTCTGTTCCTGTGCTTCGGTATGTAGCCGGTTTAGCCGGTCGCCAAAGGTTTGTTTAATTTTCTCTAGCTCAGCAGCTGTCGCATTCTGCTCTCCCTCAAAGCGGGACTTAAGATCCGTGACGGCTTGGGAAAAGGTGTCGGCAATCTGATCGAGGCGCTGCTGGGCCTGCTGTTGCCGACTGGCGGCGGTATTGGCAAGTTCGCCAATCTGTTCTCCCAGCTTGGCATCGAAGGTGTTGAGCTTGTCAATCACCAGGTCACGCCGACCAAACACGTCGTTACGCACCTCCCCGAGCTGATTGGTAAAGTCTGACCGGAGCTGCTGGAGGGACTGGGCAGACTGCTGCTGCTGTTGCTCCAGCTGGTTCTGCTGCTGGGCCAGCTGATCAACAAAGCGACGGGCCTGTAGGTCTAGGTCGGCTAACAGTGAGTCTTGTTTCGTGTCGAGTTCTGTTCTCACGCGGGAGAGCTGGCTGGTAAACTCGGCGGCAGTGGCTTGCAGCTCGTCCAACGCCTGACGCTGGTCGGTATCGAGACTGCCCTGTAGCTGACGCAGCTGTTCTTTGAAGTCGCTGGCGGTACGCTCCATCTCGCCTAGCAGCACGCCCTTACGCCCTTCCACGTCGGCCCGAAAGGTACCAAACTGCGTCAGAAAATCATCGGTAGACTGGCGCAGACTCTGCATCAGGTCGGACTTGCGTCCTTCCACATCCAACTTCATGCTGTTGAACTGTTGCTGAAAGTCACCCACGGCCCGCTCAATGGTTTGTAGGGCAAGGTCTTTGTGCCCCAATGCCTGGGCCTGAATGTCAGCCATTTGCTGGTCATGATCGTGGGCACGCTGCTTCAGGTCTTCAACAATGTCTGCCTGCTGTTGCTGCAGCCGGTCCTTCACCTTTTGACGAATCTCTTCAAGCTGTGGGTCCATGGTGTTGCCCAACTCGCCCAAGGTCTCGAACACCCGATCTCGCTCGCGGGCCGCTTCGGCCTGCATGGTGCCGATTTCGTCAGCAAAAATCGATTCTCGCTGGTCAATGCTGTTGACAGCATCCTGTTGTTTGGCCTGTACCGCGTCTTGTAGGGTTGACAGCTGACGGTTGAAGTCTGTTTCTTGGGTGGTGAAGTTTTGCAGTACCTGCTGGCTGCGATCGCGCGTTTCTGACTGGACGGCATCCAGCTGCTGCTGGGCTTGGGTCTTAATGCTGTTCAAGAACGCGAGAAAATCTGTCTCACTGGTCTTGAGCCGTCCTTGCAGCCGCTCCAGCTCACTCTCCCAGTCCCGCACCGTACGGGTTCTCAAATCGGTCAATTCTTCGGTCAGCTTGACCACAACGTCGCGCTGGGTCGTAACCTCTTTTTGGAAGCTGTTAGAGCGATCGTTTAGCTCACCCGACAAATCGCCAGCCTCGGCCAGGACGTTATTTAGCGTCCGCGTGGCTCCCCTGAGCTTGCCTTCAAGATCGCTCATCTCGTTGAGCTGGGCCTGCACGACGGTTGCCACTTCGCGAATCACTGACCGGCGCAGCAGCCAGAGCATGCTGACACCGACCACCAGCAGTAGTATCAGCGTGCCTAACAGTACAACAAACAGCGTTGTTGCCCGGTCTAGTGCCGCGTCGGCCTGTTGAGCGGTCTCAGCCGGGGGCGAGGGCGTCTGAGCCTGTATGGGCTGGCCAAATGAGCCTACGGCAATCACCGCCACTACTCCAACAATCAAGGGCTGCTGCAATAGCTTCAGCAGCCACGGCTGCATGATTTGCACCGCAGGTTGTCGAGCGGCAGATTGCCGAACGGCAGGTTGCCAGACATGGAGGGCCATAGCGTCAGAGGTATCGATTACCACTGCTTACCAGGGTAACCGTTCAACACCGATAGCATACCCGAGCCTGCACCGATTGCGGGCGGGCTCAGGGGACGGATTGCCCCACCGCCAGAGGCGCACACCGATAGCGCCAACCACTTAAGCAGGCGGGTTACTCCAAATTTCGGTGGCCGTCTGGGTAAACGGTGGTGCGATCGCACAGCGCGTCGTCTAACACTAACCCCTGGGCTCGAAAGCAGTTACAGGCAGCGAGTTGAGCAGCTTTGAACAGTGCCCCGTTGCACCTTCCCCGCGTTAGCACCGCACCCGTCAGATCAGCGCCGGTCAGATCGGCCCGCTCCAGGAAGGCACCGTGCAAGTTGGCCCCCTGGAGCTTGGCTCCCCGCAGGCTAGCACCACTCAGGTTGGCATAGGTCAGGTTGGCCCCGCTCAAATCGGCCTCGTCTAAGGTAGACGTCTGGAACTGGGCATTACTGAGTTCGGCGTACTGAAGCTGCGTTGCGACTAGATGGGTCCGCTGCAGCTTGGCGTAGGGCAGGTAGCTGCCCACCAGCACCGCACCGCTCAGATCTACACCCCTAAGATCACACTCGAATCCAGACTCGATCTTCAAAGTAATGCCGCTAAAATCACGTTGCCCATCTGCGTAGGCTTTCAAAATATCTGCTAACGTCATCCGGTTAAAACGTCGTTTGCTCCATAGCAGGGCCGACAGGCAACCAAAGGCCACAAGCTGACAACCCCGACTTTTCGAATCGTCATTTATGTTAAGTAACGTAAACTTAGCCCGTCGGGATCGCTTTTCGGCAAGCTTTAAGGCTGATTTAAGTTTTGTAAGGCCGCATCGCTTTCGTACAAATGTCAAGATAGACCTTGAAATCTTGCCGTCCCCAGGCTCTCGGATGACTCAGGTTCCTGCTTCCATTGCTCAGCATTATCACCAGCGCACCAAGTACGATCCCGATACACTGGCCCAGCAAGCGCCGACCCTGGATTGGGCCCAGCAGCCTGTCCCCTACAAAACGTATCCCTTGGGTGCGACGGTTGACCTGAAACCGTTTTTGCAATCTAATGCTGACCGGGCCGACGATGAGCAGACCTGGTGGCGGCGACTGTCGCACTTTTTAGTCAGCAGCTACGGACTTACGGCTAAGGTGGCGACTCCCAGCGAACCCGTTTACCTAAGAGCGTCGCCCTCAGCCGGTGGACTCTATCCGGCTGAGGTATATCTGATTTCGCGGGGAACGTCGCTGCTGCCTGCAGGGCTCTACAACTATCAAGTCCGTAGCCATACCCTGCTGCGCTTTTGGGATGACCACCCCTGGCCTGCCCTCCAGGCTGCCTGTTTCTGGCACCCTGCCCTGGAAAATACTCAGCTGGCATTGGTGGTTACCAGCGTTTTTCAGCGGTCGGCCTGGCGCTATCAGGCGCGCGCCTACCGTCGTATTTTGCTCGACAGTGGTCACCTACTCGGCAATCTAGAGCTGGTCGGGTCGCTATGTGACTACCGCCCCCACCTGATTGGTGGCTTTGTCGACGAGGCGCTGAATAAACTGCTGTATTTAGAAGACGGCATAGAAGGCGCGATCGCGGTTTTAGCCCTGGCTGATCTTTTACAGGTTGACCAAAACCTGGCATTGGGCCGCACAGCGCTCCCAGGGGATAGCCACCCCCATTACCCCCACCTGGAGCAAGACCAACTCCTGCCCTACCTGCACCACAGCAGTCAAATCGCCCATGACCCTGATCTAACCCTGAGCCAGGAACGACCGGACGTGCCGCCGCCGCCATCGGGAAAATACAACCTACCTATTGGCGACAAACTCTCCACCGAGACGCCACCGCTCTCCTGGGGAGAGAGTCTCAATCACCTCAACAGCACTATCCTTCGCCGCCGGTCGACCCGCCGCTACACTGGGGCCGATCTGCCGCTCAGCGCCCTGCTCCAGATTTTGGACTTTGCGTACCATCCGGCCCACTACCGAGATCAGGGCCTGGATGCCCAGCCTGACTTCTTCGACCTCAGCCTCATTGAGACATTTGTTGCCGTCTCAGGCATTACCGGTTTAGAGCCGGGCTGCTACTACTACGCCCCCCAAGCCCAAACGCTGCGGCAGGTACGGTTCAAGCAGTTTCGAGAAGCACTCCACTATTTGTGTTTGGGGCAGGAACTGGGCCGCGACGCCGCTGCCGTTGTCTTTCATACCGCAGATCTAGCCCAGGCCATCGAACGCTATGGCGATCGCGCCTATCGCTATTTGCATTTGGACGCGGGCCACTTGGGGCAACGCCTGAACCTGGCAGCTGTGGGTCTACAGCTTGGCGTCAGCGGCATTGCAGGCTTCTTTGACGACCAGGTCAACGACACATTAGGTATTCCAGAGGATGAGGCGGTGCTGTACATCACCACGTTGGGGCAGCCCTGGCAGCCGACTTAGGCCCCTGTTTACCGGCTACCGCCTTGTTCGCGGCACTAGACCTACGTGCCTGGATCCTGCTCGAGCAAATTTTTCTTCGACGCTTTAAGCTCTTTCCAAAGGGCTTTGATCTGGTCGTAGGCCTCCTGAGAGGTAATTTTTCCGCCTGTTTCCAGGTTGCAAATCAGAGAGACCCTTGCAGCAAACTCCTGCAAATTGGCATTAAAGGCCAAATGCTCAGGGGAGAACTCGCCACGGTAGGGGTAGCGGGGCAGAATGAAGTCCTCCCGCGTGTTTTGGTTGCTGTCGGTCATTCCTTCGTCTCCTGCGCCAGAAAGCCCTTTTCTATGCTAACTAAGTATGAATGAACGTGGGTACAAGCCTCGTCCACCGTTGACGCAATTTCAATGCCAACTGACGTCAACTGCCGACAAAACTGAAGGGTTTGCTCGTCCGGGGCAACTAGCACAACGGGCCGTCTGGCCTTAATGGCCAGCGCCACCTCCGAGGCTGTTCCTGGGCCCATACCACAGACCACGACGACCCTGCTCGTCAGGACGTTGATTTGATTGCGAGCGCTCCCCATGCCAGTCAGGATAGGAATCTTTACATTTTGATCGGCCTGGGTCAAGTCTTCGCCCGGCAAGATCCCCACTGTCAATCCACCGGCCGCTACGGCCCCGGCGCAGGCTGCAGCCATAACGCCCGCAGCCCGTCCCCCAGTGAGTAAAACCCACCCCTGGTCAGCGATTTGGTAGCCCAGCTGATAAGCCCTGGTCAGTGTTTCGGGGTCGGCTTGCCCTGGCCCCATCACACCCACGATAGGCCAGCCTCCCTTTCCCTGGGTCGACGACCTCGCCGAGAATTGCCTATCCAAATCAGATAGTGTCATTCGCTACGCCTGATATTCGCTGTTTCTTGTCGAATGATAGAAGCTGAATCCGTCAACGCTGGACCGGTCAATGCCCAATTCGTTAATGCTGAATCGCAGAAGTGTAACCACTCAGATAGTTCTAGAGAAAGGTTAAGAAGCACTTCGTCTTGTTGGGCCATTTCTTAAGCTAGTTAGAGTGATTTTCGTTGGTTCGTGAGCCCGCACCGTTGCCACTTCTTGCCATTGCAGTTGCTGGCTGGGCCGCCAGCGTGACACCTTTGCCCCCTCGTCCTGTGGCTGACGATTCTGCTCTGTCCCCCGTCTCAGTCGCCCCGCTGTGTGCCACCACACTGTTTGACTCTGCTGCCCGTTGATTTCGCTGCGCCGATGCTTTCTTTTTTTCGTCGTCCGCTGTTCCAGCCGCTGTCGATACGATTCAGTTCCCAGCCCAATAGGCGATTGAGACGTCGGGGGAGCTTAGCTTGCTTGGGCGCGATCGCGCTCTGGAGCTTGCCTGCTACCTTGCCGAATAGCCTCAGTCGCCCCGTTGGGGCTACCGAACGCATTCATCTTAGGGTGGGGCCACTGAGCCAGACCATTCACGTCAGCGATTTGGCCTTGTTTGCCGAGAGCGGCGTTGTGCCCGACCGGCTCAAACTCTACAAATCGGTGCTGACGCCCGAAGTGCGCTCGGTCCTCAACAATCGTCTGGCCCTGAACCCGGCCATTGGCGAACGCATGATTGAGGATGTCCTAGCGTCCCCTAACGGAGAACTGCTGCTAGATGCGCTGGCCACTGTTGTACCGGGCTTGACCGTAGAACAGATACAGGCAGCGGTGCATGCCGCGGCGGCTGACGAGAAGGGACTCAACCTGATTGGCGTCCTCCAGGCCATTCCAGAAGATGAACTCGATATCGACCTGACTGCGGCGGTCGGTATGGTCTCTCAGCTCAACCTCTCCCGATTGGAGAGTCAGGCGCTGAGTAGCGTACTGGCCCATGGCTTGCTGGTGGATAGCCTACCGGCGCTGCCCAGCAACCTAGACCCAGCGCAGCCCGGCACACAGCCCGTTGGGCAGCGCCACTTCAGCTTCCGAGATCGCGACCGTCAGCGTACTATCAAACTCGATATCTACCGTGGGGTTTACCCCAAAGACGCGCCTCTGGTGGTGCTCTCCCATGGCTTTGGGGCAGACCGCCAGTTCCTTACCTACATGGCCTCCCATCTGGCCTCCCATGGGCTGACGGTGGTGTCTATTGAGCACCCCGGTAGCAACGTCGAAGCGCTTACCGAAATCCCTCTCGACCCCAACGTTTTACAACGCCCTGGTCGGCTGCTTCCGGCGACTGAGTTTCTAGACCGTCCCCTAGACGTCAGCTTTGTGCTGGACCGGCTGGAGTGGATGAATCGGTCGTCTACCACGCTGCACCGCCAGGTCAACACGGAACAGGCGATTGTCATCGGGCATTCTCTGGGGGGCTACACCGGGCTAGCGCTGGCGGGTGCCAAGTTAGACCTGCGATCGCTCCGCACCTTTTGCGATGGCCTCCGCCCTGTGGGTCTTTCTCCGGCTGACTGGCTCCAGTGCGCAGCGGTCGAACTCTTGGAAGACGAGGCCGACTTCACGGACGAGCGCATTGTCGGCGTCATGGCCATGAATCCGCTGGTTGGAGAGCTGTTTGGTCCAGCGGGGCTCACGGAGGTAACCGTACCCACGCTGATGCTGACCGGCACACAGGATGCCGTCACCCCGACCCTGCGCCAGCAGCTGACGCCCTTCACTCAGCTGGCAGGGCCGAAGTATCTGATTGCGGTCATCGGTGGAACTCACCTCAGCGTGGGCGATCCCGATAATGTCAACCAATCTCTAACTCAGGTTCCCTTTATGCCAGAGCTGCATGGGGAGCAAACCGTGGCGCTACGCGAGTACTTGCAGGGCGTCAGCCTCAGTTTTGCGATGCAGTACACCGATGGGGCCGAGCGCTACCAACCCTTCCTCTCACCTGCCTATGCAGAGCGGTTTTCTACCGAAGCGCTACCGCTACGGTTCACCCAGACCCTGCCCGACAGCGTCCTGAGCTGGATGCGGCTAACCCACCGCGATCCCCGCCGTGGCGGCTGGGGCCGAACGCTGTCCTGGCTGCACCTAGAAACGTTAGAAAGCCAGGATCGGCTCTATCACTTTCAGCAACAAATGACGGCATACATGGCCCTAGAGCAGTTGTCGGTAACCTTACTGCGTTGGCCGTTTCCGACTATGCGCCTGTTTTAGGTCGGACGTTTTAGTCAGAGAGCTAGTCGGTCAGCTGACGTCCCGTAAAGCCACCGACTAGCCCACGGTCTACTGGCTGTCGGGGATCTTTCCACCCGGCTGACTGGTTAACTCTTCCGGCAAAATTGCGCCGCTCAGCTCGGCATGTTTCAGGTTCACATGCTCTAGATGGGCATTCATGATGATGGCGTCGGTCAAGATTGCGCCGCTCAAGTTTGACCAGTGCAAGCGCGTACGGTACAGCGTTGCGCCCCGAAGGTTGGCTCCCCGTAACGAACTCCAGCTCAGGTCTGCGCCCCGGAGATTGGCCCGGGTCAGGGTGGAGTTGACCAAATTGCATCCGTTAAGCTTGGCTCGCGTCAAATCAACCTGATCAAAGTCTGCGGCTTCTAGGGTCGCTCCGTTGAAGCTGGCCCCCAGCAGCATAGCTCCTTTAAAGATGGCTCCATTGAGAATGGCACTGGTGAAGTTGGCATTTTCTAGCAGCGCGTTGCTAAGGTTGGTCGCGTTCATCCGCGTACGGCTGAAGCTGGCCTCCGTTAGGTCCGCATTACAGAGCGTTGCGCCGTCTAGATTGGCCTCATTTAAAATTGCACCGCGCAGTTGGGCATCAGTCAGGTTTGCCCCTTGCAGGTTGGTACTTCTGAGACCGGCACTATTCAGAATAGCCAGCCCCAACTGGGCTTTAACCAAGCTTGCGCCGATCAAGTTGGCCAAGGTCAGGTTTGCCCCTTGGAGGTTAACGCTTACCAGCTGGGTTTCGCGCAGGTTTGCCCCTTGTAGGTTAGTGCCAACTAGGGTGGCCGCATTGAGTTTGGCTCGCCGCAGGTCAATATCCGGCAGGTGCTGATGGGACAGATCGCCTCTAACCAGGTGAATGCCACGAAAGTCACGCTCCCCCAGCTGATAGCGCTCCATCAGTTCCTCTGCCGTCATTAGACGAATTTCGTGAAGCGTTGAAGCTGGATACCGAACGGACTCGCTATCGGCTGCTGGCGAAAGTGTTTCAGGATCTAAGTCGCAGCAGGGCGCGGCGGGGTGCGATCGCTCAGGCCGAGAGTCCATAAATGCGTCATTAGGTACTTACCGATTTAGAGTGCCCAAGGGAACACAGTAAGGCGCGTA
>CAWUKV010000015.1:0-41223 GCA_963923025.1 uncultured bacterium | reverse complement strand
AATGGGGCAATTCATCGTGATATCAAGCCGTCTAATATTATGCAGGCCCTGGACGGCAAACGATATTTGTTGGACTTTGGGGCGGTCAAACAGGTTACAACTGCGACGGGAGCAGGCAAGTCTACCGGTATTTACACCATGGGCTATGCACCGCCCGAACTGATGTCAGGCGGTGGGGTGTATCCGTCCTCTGACCTGTATTCTCTGGCGGTGACTGCCGTTGTGCTGTTGACGGCTAAACCGCCAGACGAACTCTACGACAGCTACACCAACCGCTGGCGTTGGCAAAAACAGATTCAGCTCCAGGACCGGGACTTTGGTGCAGTTTTACAGCGCTTACTCGACGCATCGCCGAGCCAACGCTACCCGTCTGCTCAAACCACGCTTGAGGTCTTAGCCGCGTCGTCATCGGCTAACCCACCCCCTTTTGTCTCCTCTCCGCCTGTGCCAGCGCCGCCTTCTCCGTCGCCGCCGTCCCGACCAGCGACGGCCGCTGGGGCAGTGGTACCGCCCAACCTTGCCGCTGCCGGTGGTACCCAGCTGCAAACGGCTCCTCCTGCTGTTTCCTCGCCGTCGCCAGCTCCACCGTCTGTCCCCGCAGGCTCGTCGTTGCGCCCCCTGCCAGAGTTTTTGGGCGGTGCGGCGTTTACCGGATTTGAAGGGGGGTTATTGGCCGTTGGCGTCGCCAGTTTGTTAGGCACAACACTGGTGGGAACAGGGGCCTGGCTGTTGGTTTTGGGAGCGCTAATTGTCCTGCAGGCTAAGCGAGTCCTGGAGGGGGTGGATCTGGTGATCATCGCAGTGGTGACGCTGCTCGCGATAGTTTTTGCTGCGCCGCTACGAAGCTGGGCTGTGGGGCTAGGTTTATCTCGAATAGAGATTGTGGTCTTGGCCGCAATGGCGGGGCTGGTTTTAGTTGCGATTGCGGTATTGTTTCGACTGGTTTATCGAATTGTGTCTGGGGTGCTGTAGCGATGGCAAAGAAAAATGAGTTGCCGGCTCTGTTATTGTCGCTGTTGGTGACCGGCGGACTGCTGGCAGGCGGTGTTTGGCTCCTCCGTGATCGGTTCCCGTTTGGCGATATTGTTAGCACCGGAGGGGGAGCGACGTCGGATGTTTCTTCCCGCAGTGGACGCGACTTATCGGCGCGGTTGAGCAGTGGTGAGCGCATTTTGACACCGGGCGTTGCCCTGGAGGCAAAGCAGTCGGGCGTAGCCGCCCTGTTGAATAACAACCCAGCACAAGCTGTTCAAGACTTTGAGACTGCCCTGGCTGAGCGCCGTAATGATCCGGAGGCGCTGATTTATCTGAACAATGCTCGGATTGGTGACGGGGCATCCCACACGATTGCGATCGCAGCGCCGTTGGCTACGCTACCGAACCCAGCTCTGGAGCTGCTGCGTGGGGTTGCTCAAGCCCAGGCCGAAATTAACGCGGCAGGCGGCATCAACGGAACACCGCTGCGGGTTGTGATTGTCAGTGACGACAACGATCCCGATCTGGCGAATCGCTTGGCTGATGGATTAGTTAACGACAGTACGGTGCTAGGGGTGATCGGTCACTACAGCAGCAGTACAACGCTGGGTGCCACTGACACCTATGAGGCGGGTGAGCTAGTCATGATTTCACCCGTGAGTACGGCGGTCTCCATCTCCCAAGCCGGGGATTATATTTTTCGTACGGTGCCCAGCGACCGGCTGGCTGCCACGACCCTGGCTCGCTATGCCCAGGCTGATCTGGGCAATCCTCGGGTCGCGGTGTTCTATTCTTCCGTCAGCACCTACAGCCAGTCGCTGCGCTCAGAGTTCACGACGGCCCTATTATCGGACGGTGGGGATGTAGTAGCGGAGTTTGATCTGGCCGATGCCAACGTTGATCCCAATCGGTTGGTGCAGCAGGCCAATCAGCAGGGCGCAGATGCACTGGTCCTGCTCAACGATGTCGATACGCTGGATCTGGTGTTGCAGGTGATTGCTGTCAACCGAGGGCAACTGCCTATTTTGGGGGGAGACGATCTTTACAACCCCAAGGTGTTACAGATTGGGGGCGAAAATGCTCGAGGCATGGTGGTGTCTGTACCGTGGCATATTCTCAGTCATGACGGGAGTGCCTTCGTCGAAACCTCTCGGCAGCTCTGGGGTGGTGACGTTAGCTGGCGTACGGCCATGGCCTACGATGCGGCCCAGGCTTTAATTGCGGCAATTGCTGAAGCCCCGACCCGTAGCGGTATTCAACAGGTGCTCGGCCGCTCTGACTTCAGCACCCCAGGGGCCGATCGGCCCGTACGCTTCTTTGCTAATGGCGATCGCAACCAGGCCGCTCAGCTGGTTACAGTAACGCTGGGAGACCGATCTGGCTTTGGCTACGATTATGTGCCCGTTGATGGGGTGTCCGCCAATGCAATGAACCGTAAGTAATCTGACAACTCTCTGCCCCTTGAGCGCACAATGACAGCACCCAAGATGACGGGTATATCTGGCTAGTGCCATTTCCGTTAGGACACCGAGTACGGTCGTCCCGCTTGGTGTAAAGCGAAATGGTGTTGCAGCCTGCTCCTAGCGGATCGGGTGGCTGCTATAACGAACGAACGCGCTACCGACGACAGGAAAGTCGTACAGTAGCGCGTTCTTGTTAGCGTGTAGACAAAAAAAATTAGCAGTTAAGGCATATCTTTTTGTCTAGGAGATCATGTTGTACCTTGACTGAGCTATCCCTCCTGAGGATGATCCTGGATGATCTCTCCTTGCTGCTGACCCAAGCCAGAGCCATAGGGAATGCAGATAAGATTCTCGTTGTAATTACGAATCAGTCCCCGCTGGCGCAGCTTGCCCATGAGTCGGGTAACCGTGACGCGGGTAGAGCCAATAGCACTGCCGATCTGTGCGTGGGTGAGCGGGTAAGGCAGATAGTAGCCGTGTTCGCAGGATTCACCATACTCGTCAATGAGTAGGGTTAAGAAGCCCAGTAACCGATCGATAGTGCGCCGCTGACCTAGAGTGCTGAGCCAAAGCAGCTTACGCTGGTGCTGACGGCGAAAGGCGTCTAGCACTTCGCGGCGCAGATGGGGCCAAGTGTCTAAGTCATTCCAGTAGAGCCACACAATAGTAGTCTGGTCTACATGGGCAAAACTTTGCAGGCTAAATGGGGCCTGAGCAACGATTTCGAATGGCTGCCCGGCACCAACGAAGCCGAGGAATGCTTCTTCGGCGGCAACTAACGGCATGCGCGAAGCCGCAGCGCTTTGCTTAAGTGTCGCACTGACTTGGGCATTCCCAACCAGGCGAACAGCCCCCCGCTGAACCAGGTAAAGTAGGCCAGGACGGGTGGGGATGCGCTCATCCCGGTTAAATGTGCGACAGCGATAATGTTCTTGAGCCCAATCGAGAATACGTTGCCAGACAAGGAAAGGCCGAGCGTCGTCCGCAGGAGTAGATGAAGACATGGTGGAAACGCTGGGAGTTGTTGTTGTTGCGGATAGTGTCATCTAGGTCACGTCACGTCATAAAGTCCTAAGAGTATCGATGGGTAGCGGCTGGTGTAATCTGCGTCAGCGCACGCAAAAACCCCGCTCAGATGCTCCCTGAAGCAATCACTGTGGGGTTCGATGGTTTGGAAGTGGAAAAGTTGGGATTAGTCCAGGGCTGAAATCACAGCCGTAATCTAAACGTCAACCGTATGACCACTCGTTTGTCAATGAAGCAAATGTTGTAAGTAGATTAGTATAATTCGCTGATTTTTTGACAGGTTAATAGTGCTTCTTTATCAGTGCTTCAGCATTCATTCAAACAAACAATTTAAACCTAGTAGAGAGCATCCTCAGATCCACGGATCGGTGACGCCTCGCTATCTGGGTCCAGCCCTATGGCCTACATAAATATGACACACTTTTCGTTAAAGCGAACATTACTTATTTGTTTAAATTGATGAGCTGTACCGGAAAATCATGCGAATTTCGATACCTTTACCCATATTTCACGCATCTGCCGGAACCTATCGATACCCACACCTAGGATCGGTAAGTTTGAGCATTCCTGTCATCCGGATAATTTCGTAAAAAATTGATTGTTGCCAGAGAATACCCGAGTTGGGCGGTAGCTTAGTGCAGTCTCATGGTCAATCGCTTTGAATCAGATGGTTAGTTTTACTGAAAAAGGGACGTTAAAACTGCCGGGCCTTTAAAGGTGACTAAACGCACCCAGGGTCCATGATGTCCTTAAGATAATACATCTAGTCCAGCTTTTCGACAATCGACAGATGTCAATGCGGTTTGCGCCTATCATTTCATGCCTCCTCACTATATATATGGCAACTGACCAGGTAAATTTACGGACCGGTTCGAGGCTGTCAGGAGAGGATTGAGATTACATAGTCTAAACAACGGACGGTTCCGTAAAAACCACATTTTTTTGATGGAAGGGATGACAAAGTAGATTGCATCCTCTATACTCTGAAGGTGTGTGAGGAGCGAACCAGTGAGGGCACCGAGACGAAACACGGCCAGTCGTCGGTGCCCTTTCTGCATTTAAATTCCGTATCTGGTTTGAACAGCTGTATCGCCACATGTAGCAGCTTGCCAGCTTATTATTAGCAACTGAACTGCGTAAGGTACAGCAGGGTAAGGGTCCTAGAGGCCTCAATGTCTGCGCACATACCGCAGCTGCGAGGCCCTGAAAAGCCACAGTATTTAGCTTTATTGTCAGAAATTTTCTGGAGCGGCCGACCGACCTATGGTCATGTGTGGCTTGACCCTGGGGGCTATGCAGTCGGGATAGCTATCTTCCTTGGTTTTCTGTGGTAGCCTGTGGGCTATGAATGAGGAAGGACGCCAGCGGAGAGTCAGCTATCGTCTGTTGTTGATGATGCTTTGGGCCAGTTTGCTGGTTCTGGTGATTGAGGTGACAGCAGGCTGGGTCATCCATTCATTAGCGCTGTTAGCTGAAGCCTTGCATACGTTAATAGATGTCTTTAGTACTGTGTTGGGGCTGATCGCGATCGCATCGCCGCAGCGCTCCTTGGGGCGAGAGATCTGGGGACACGGTCGAGGCGAAGCAGGCGGTGCTCTAATACTGGCAGCGGTCCTTGGGTTTACCGGGTTAAACTTGCTGTGGACAGCGGTGCGTCAGTACGAATCTGTATTCCAGCAAGCGGCTGCTCCCTTCCCCGTTGAGGTTACGCTGCCTTTGATTCAACTAATGTCAGCGATGATTGCCATCTTGCTGACGCTGGCGTTAATTGCGGCTTACCAGGGGCGATTTTTAGAAAGTTTGGCGTTGCGCTGCAGTACGCAGCATATCTTGCGAGACATTTGGCTGAGTATTGTGCTGCTGTTGGGGCTCGTTGCCATCTGGCAGGGGTATCGCTGGGTTGATCCGCTGCTGGCAATCGCGCTCACGCTATTGACGGTTAATAGCTTCTGGCATGTGCTCGATACGCATCTGCCGATGCTGCTGCGCCCTACCGCGATCGCGCCCGAAGCTATTGCCCAGGTCGCCAAGCAGGTAGAAGGCGTCACCCACTGCACTCGTATTCTGTCGCGGGGCATGGTGGGACGTCAGGTGTGGATTAATTTGCACGTGGCCCTGCACCCTGAATTCATGCACATGTCTCGGTCGGTGGGTGAGCGCATAGAAAATGCGCTGAGGCAGCAGTTTGGCCCAGTGCGAACGCAGATTTGGGTTGAGCAAAGCTATGTCGCTCAGCTGCCACCCCCGATGGGGGATCCGTTTACGCCACCGCCCCGGTCATACTATTGAGCTGAGCGATCACTTCGGTGCAGTCGCCAACCAGTGCTATTTCTCAAGTAAAGCGCACTGTGTGATTGGCATGTGTGCGGTTGGTTAACTCTGCGATCGCATCGGCCCCAGGTACCGCATTAGGTAGGGCGAAAACACTTCATATATAAGTGTGAGCGGTTTGCCGTGGTGCCAGAACAGATAGTGTCGTCCCCAAAACGGGCCCCGTTCGTCGAACGCCTGCTCCAGCTGGGGTGACGTCCCGTAGTAAATGCCCTGAATGTCTCGGTATAGCTCAGTGCGGAGCTGAGCCAAGCTGGCCCAAATAGGCAGTGAGCGGTTCTTGAGATACTCATCTACGTGGCTGGCTTCCCACCAAGAGGTCGCATAGGCCAGTCGCTGTCCCGATGCTGTCCGCAGCCAGACCTGTCGCCGTACCCGTGGCCCTGGTACCCGATCAATTAGGTTGGGTGCCCCATCGCCGTGCATGCCAACCGGAGACATATCAATCACATCAACTTCTGTGGGTTCGCGGGTCAGCAGCTTGAGGTGCCGCGTTGGGGAGCCGTCGCCCAGCATCAGAATCTGCCATGCCGGAGAGAGCTGGTCGTGGGGTAACCCTTGCTGAACGACTGTTTCATCGCCGTACCAGAGTGGGCTGAGGGCATACCAGTCGGGCTGAATGGCACTGGTAGCGGGCCGATCTCCAGTGCTATGGGCTGATGCCGACATACTGGAAGTTGGCGTTTCTGACGTTGGGATCTCTGGGGCCGGACGGCTGAGTTTGGGCTGAGCAGGAGTCAAGCTGTTTACAAAAATTTATGATTACAGCTTCATCATAAACGGTTGAGCCCGGGCTGGCTGTGGGAGCGTCGTTAAGCGCTGTCAGCAAATACCGTCAGATGATGGGGGTAAAGACATGCGGATGGCGAGACTCGAACTCGCATGGCATAAGCCACACGCCCCTCAAGCGTGCGTGTCTACCAATTCCACCACATCCGCGTGGCCGCGCGCGCTAGGACATTCAGGGAAACGTGCGATGGCGCTCGGTCCTTAAGAATAAATCAAAAGGGCTCACTTGGGTTCAGATTTTAGGCGAGATTAAGCTGGGCCGGTGGGTAGCGCCAGTGATTTGTAGGCATGGCTTTGTAGGCATGGCTTTGTGGTCAGGGCGTAGGAGACAGGAGGTAGGAGGTAAGAGACAGGAGGCAGGAGGTAAGAGACAGGAGGCAGGAGGTAGAAGGTAGGAGGTAGAAGGTAGAAGCTTCTATTTTCTGGCTGATGGGAGTGAGCGCTGTTGGGAATGGCACTTAGGCTTTAGGCCAGGACTACGCTGGTTTGTTAAACCTGTTCCAGACTTGAGTTTTAGGCAGGACTGAGTTTTGGCGCAGCTTCCAGCTTATGATGCGTATAGTTTCGATGACTGACGGCCCCAATGCGAATTTCCAAGCTCCTGATTGCAAACCGTGGCGAGATTGCGCTCCGCATTCTGCGCACCTGTGAGGAGATGGGCATTGCAACGGTGGCGGTTCACTCCACCGTTGACCGGCACGCGCTGCATGTGCAGTTGGCGGATGAGGCCGTCTGTATTGGCGAGGCCCCCAGCAGCCGGAGCTATTTGAACATTCCCAATATCATTGCAGCCGCACTGACGCGGGGCGCGAGTGCGGTTCATCCCGGCTACGGGTTTTTGGCAGAAAATGCCCGGTTTGCCGATATCTGTGCAGACCACAAGCTGATTTTTGTGGGGCCGTCGTCCGCTTCAATCCGGGCCATGGGGGATAAATCTACCGCTAAAGCGACCATGTTGCGGGTAGGGGTGCCGACGGTGCCGGGCAGCAAGGGATTGTTGGAGAGCGAAGACGAGGCCCTAAAATTGGCCGCTGAAATTGGCTATCCGGTCATGATCAAGGCGACTGCTGGCGGTGGCGGTCGGGGCATGCGCCTGGTGCGGGAAGAGTCTGAACTCAGCAAGATGTTTATGGCAGCCCAGGGCGAGGCAGAGGCGGCCTTTGGCAACGGCGGTATTTATCTGGAGAAGTTTGTCGAAAATCCCCGCCACATTGAGTTTCAGATTTTGGCCGACAGCTTTGGCAATGTGGTGCACCTGGGCGAGCGGGACTGCTCCATTCAGCGACGGCACCAAAAGCTACTGGAAGAAGCGCCCAGTCCAGCCCTCAACCCAGACCTGCGAAAAAAAATGGGTGATGCGGCGGTGCTGGCAGCCAAGTCCATCAATTATGTGGGCGCAGGCACAGTTGAGTTTCTGGTAGACAGCCAGGGCAACTTCTACTTCATGGAAATGAATACCCGCATTCAGGTCGAGCATCCAGTCACAGAGATGGTGACCGGGATTGACCTGATTGCTGAACAAATTCGGATTGCCCAGGGGGACAAGCTATCGGTCACCCAGGCAGACATTACGCTGAAGGGACACGCGATTGAATGCCGGATCAATGCCGAGGATCCAGAGTATAATTTTCGCCCCAATCCCGGCCGCATTAGCGGATACCTGGCTCCGGGCGGGCTAGGCGTGCGGATGGATTCCCATGTGTACACCGACTATGAGATCCCGCCCTACTACGATTCGCTGATTGGCAAGCTGATTGTCTGGGGGCCTAACCGTTCGACAGCGATTCAGCGGATGAAGCGGGCATTGCGGGAGTGCGCCATTACTGGTTTAGCAACCACGATTGGCTTTCATCAAAAGGTGCTAGAACGGCCCGAATTTCTCAAAGGCGAAGTCTACACTAACTTTGTGAATCAGATGATGTCCTGATGGTTTCGCATGGACAGGCAAAAACTGACTGGTTACGGTGTTGTGCTGCCTGAAACGTTGCATCTGATCTGGTCTTGGGCACTTTGCTGGAGCCTCCTGGTGGGGCTGTTCCGCTTGGCGCACAGCGCGCTTTGACTCGCAATCTGGCTCAACCTTTTTGCGATTGCTATAAAAATCAAAACCGCTGCTAGGCGAGCGTTGCCCCTTACGATAGGGTGAGTTTTGATCCAGCAGTAGGTGCAGTGATGGCAGACTGGCAGATTGTCGAGGGGGGTGTAACAGCCCCAAAGGGGTTTAGGGCGGCGGGTATACGAGCGGGGCTAAAGCCGTCGGGGGCGCCGGACCTGGCAATGATTGTGTCAGATAATGATGCGATCGCAGCGGTCACCCTGACACAATCCCAGGTTCGTGCTGCCTGCGTAGACTATTGCCAGCAGCGGATCGAAGACCGACCAGCGGCGAGGGCTATCGTGTGCAACGCGGGGCAGGCCAATGCCTGTACCGGGCAACAGGGCTGGGAGGATGCGATCGCAACCGCCGCTGCTGCTGCTCAGGCGCTCAATACCGACCCCGACCTCATCCTGCTGGCCTCCACGGGCGTGATTGGCAAACGCCTCAACATGGAACCGCTCCTAGCGGCGTTACCTGAGTTGTCCAGTGCGCTTTCTGAAACGGGCTCGGATCAGGCCGCCCAGGCCATTGTCACCACCGATCTGGTGCCCAAATCCATTGCCCTGGAGGCCAATATCAACGGCAGCCCCGTCCGCATCGGCGGCATTGCTAAGGGCTCGGGCATGATTCACCCCAACATGGCCACTATGCTGGGCTTTGTCACCTGCGACGCCGCCGTCTCGCCGCCCCTGTGGCAGGCCATGCTCAGCCGGGCCGTGGCCAAAAGCTTCAATCAAATCACTGTGGACGGCGACACCAGCACCAACGACACTGTCATTGCCCTGGCCAATGGCGGTTCTCGGACACCGGCCATCACCGGCGAAGGGGCAGTTGCCGACCAGCTCGAAGCCATGCTGACGGCGGTTTGCATCCATTTAGCCAAGGCCATTGCCCGAGACGGCGAAGGCGCTACCTGTCTGCTGGAGGTCACCGTTATTGATGCCCCCTCCGACCAGGCCGCTCGACAAGTTGCCCGGACCGTCGCCGGATCGTCCCTGGTCAAATCCGCCGTATTTGGCCGCGACCCCAATTGGGGCCGCATTGCTGGAGCAGCGGGCCGAGCGGGTGTGGCCTTTGACCAAGCGCAGTTGGGCATTCAGCTGGGCGATATTGTGCTGATGACCCAGGGGCAACCCCAAGCCTTCGATCAGCAGGCCGCCCACGAGTACTTGGCCGCTCAGTCCAAAGCGAGTGTCCAAGCTATGGAACAGCAAAAGCAAAGTCTGGAACAAGACATGGTTGCCGTCCACCGGGCTGGGAGAGCGTCCTTGGCCACGCCGATACAAATTCAGGTCTCTTTAGGTAGTGGCACTGGCACCGGCACTGCCTGGGGCTGCGACCTCAGCTACGACTACGTCAAGATCAATGCTGAGTACACCACATGATCAACCGCAAGCTACAGGTTCCAGAGATTACAGCCAGTGCCCTATAGGTGAGGATATCAACGGCAGTTATCTTGCTCAGTACAGAACCCTAGGGCGTCATAGTCTGGTCCCCAGGTCGCTGGCGACTATAGTTTGCTAATTAGGTCGGTTTCTTCGCCATGAGCGTCCAAACGCCTGCCACTGAGAGCATGGAGCCGCCCGCTAGATTGAATCGTCGCTGGGCACGCGGAGAATTGAGCAGACGGCGGGCCGCACCGGCAAATAGGGTATAGCTTGTGGCGTTAAGGGTTGACAGGACCAAAAACGTAAGGGCCAAAAGCCAAAGCTGCTGGGTCGTATCCGCTTGCGGCGTCACAAACTGAGGCAAAAAAGCAACAAAAAAGATAATCCCTTTGGGGTTGAGGGCTGTGACCAAATAGGTGTTCAAAAATAGCTGCCAGCGCGGCCCAGCGGCGAGGCTGACGGTTTGGGATGGCAGGGTAATGGCCCCCTTCCGTAGTAGTCCAACACCTAGATAGAGGAGGTACAATCCACCGATCCATTTGATCGTGCCAAACAAAAAAGCTGAGGCTGAGAGCACCGCCCCTAGCCCCATCAATGAGAGAAATAGCGCTGTTGAGTCGCCTAGAGTAACCGCCACCACCAGCGGCAGATTTGCTCGTCGCCCCTGGGCCAATGCGTAGCTCATCACCGTAAGGATAGTCGGCCCAGGAATAATCAGCAGCAGCGTGGAGGCTGTGACAAACGCCAACCAGAGTTCAATCGTCATAAGCACATTGCCACTATCGAACTTTCTTAAGGCCCTATCCTAGGTGACCCGCATAGAATGAAGATAGCGCGACATAATTGTTTAGACCCAATTGTTTAGACCCATACGTCTTTCAGATGAGCAGTTCTACCCCGACGATTCAGAATAACCAGCTCCAGGATTGGAAAGCGGAGGCGGTATCGGCGTCTAGCTTTGCTGACTTTATGCAGGAGACCACGGCGCTAACCAAGCGGCTGTTTATTCAGCTACAGCGACGGCCCTCGACCCTGGCGGCTGGCATCATCCAACCGCTAATGTGGCTAATTCTGTTCGGAGCGCTGTTTCAGAACGTGCCCGAGGGGCTGTTTGGCACCAGTCAAAACTACGGCCAGTTTATTGGGGCAGGCATTATTGTGTTTACGGCCTTTGGTGGGGCGTTGAACGCGGGGCTGCCGGTCATGTTTGATCGAGAATTTGGCTTTCTTAATCGGCTGCTGGTGGCACCGTTGGCGTCGCGCTTTTCGATTGTGATGGCCTCGGCCATTTTTATTGCGGTGATGAGCCTGGTGCAGACGGCGGCCATTGTGGTGCTCAGTGCGGTCTTGGGGGCGGGCTGGCCGAGCCTGGGCGGTGTCGTGCTGATGACGGGCATTGTGCTGGCGCTGGTATTGGGCGTGACGGCCTTTAGCCTAGGACTGGCGTTTGCCCTACCGGGCCACATTGAACTGATTGCCGTTATTTTTGTCACGAATCTGCCGCTGCTGTTTGCTAGTACGGCGCTGGTGCCGCTGTCCTTTATGCCCCGCTGGTTGCAGATTGTCGCTAGCCTGAATCCGTTGAGCTATGCCATTGAGCCCATTCGTTATCTGTATCTGCATCCTGACTGGCAGTTTAGCAGCGTGGTGATGCAGGCCCCTTGGGGAGAGGTAACCATGGGGGTATCGCTAGCGATTTTGGTAGTGTTCAGCGTTGGCATGTTACTGCTGACTCGCCCTTTGATCGGTCGGCGAATTGCTTGAGCGATCTCGATTGGGTTGGCGCTAGCTGAAAATGGGACCGCTATCCAGCCCAAAAACTGGCCTGCGGGCTGTTATTAAAGGGATAGACTTGCTAGACTGTGCCCATCTGAACCGCTCATCTGAAACTGCGATCGCGCCTATGAAACTCCTGTCTTTAACACTGCTGCTGTTGACACTTGCCCCAGCTGCGCTGGCACAAACGGCTGCGCCAGAAGGGCTCAGCGGTGACTCTAACAGCAACGAAGTCTTTTCGGGCAGCGGTGTCAACTTCTACGACCTGATTCATCAGGCGGGCCGGGCCAGCGCTAACCCGGTTGACTTCAACCGTCAACAGCAGCGTCGCATTCCCAACGCCGTTGAAGATTTTCGACAGCGCCAGCAAGAGGCGCTGCGTCAGGAAGCTGAGGCTGAAACAGACGACACTACGGTTATTACTGACTAGCCCGTGGCTCAGCTTTCTGCCGCACCAGCGCCGACGGCTGAGCAGGTCAAGGCCTATGCCCAGCAGCTGGGCTTTCATGCCGTTGGTATTGCGGCGGTGGCCACGTCCCTTAACGAGGCCGAGCGCAATACACAGACTGCCCTGCGTCACTGGTTGGCGCAGGGCTTTCACGCAGATATGGCCTGGATGGCTAATCCCAAACGACAGGATCTGCGGCAGGTCATGCCAGCGGCCCAGTCTGTCATTAGTGTTGCCCTGAATTACTACACACCTGATCAGCGGGCCGAAAATCCGCAGTTTGGCAAGATTGCGCGCTATGGCTGGGGACGCGATTACCATCGGGTGATGCACCGGCGGCTGAAGCAGCTGTCGCGCTGGCTAGAATCCCACGCTACGGCATCGATGTCGGTGCAGGCCCGCTACTATGCCGACACGGGGCCGGTACAAGACAAGCTGTGGGCTCAGCAGGCGGGGCTTGGGTGGATGGCCAAAAACGGTAACCTGATTACCCGCCGCTATGGTTCGTGGGTATTCCTCGGGGAAGTGTTGACCAACCTGGTGCTGACGCCGGATGCACCCCATACTAGCCACTGTGGGACCTGTACTCGTTGTATGGAAGCCTGCCCGACCGAGGCGATTCGTGCACCTGGCGTGGTTGATGCCAACCGCTGTATTGCTTATCACACTATCGAGAATCGGGCTGAGACCTTGCCGGAAGAGATCGTGCCCCACCTGCACAACTGGGTGGCAGGCTGCGATATCTGTCAGGATGTTTGCCCGTGGAATCAGCGGTTTGCTCAGTCCACTGACGTGGCCGAGTTTCAGCCCTATCCCCAGACGGTTAATCCCCGACTGGACGAGCTAGCCCAGATGACGGACGCTGACTGGAATGAACGGTTTCCCGCTTCCGCCCTACGCCGCATTAAACCCCATATGTGGCGGCGCAATGCCCAAGCCGCGCAGCCGTAGTCTGTTTTGGGGCGGCAATCCGTTAAGCACAGGGGAGGGACGGGCGCTATGATCGGGCTCGGTGTCGTGCGGGAATGAGCCGTTGAGCAAAACTGAAGTAACGAGCCCTAGTCAAGATGAGAACCAAGACGGTACCCCTCAGCAGGCTAAGTGGCGTGGGGTGAAGGAGAATTTACGGCTGCTAGCGATCGCGCTGGCAATTTCCGTTGTGGTGCGGCTGTTCATTGCCGAGCCGCGCTACATCCCCTCTAACTCCATGGACCCCACGCTGCACGTGGGCGATCGCCTCTTGGTCGAGAAAGTTTCGTATCGGCTGCATCCGCCTGAAGCTGGCGACATCGTCGTGTTTGTGCCGCCGCCCCAGCTTCAGTCTGTAGGCTTCACAGCTGACCAAGCCTTTATTAAACGGGTGGTGGCACTACCGGGGCAAACGGTGGCGGTGCAGGCGGGCCAGGTTTTGGTGAACGGTGTGCCCCGGCAAGAGCCCTACATTCTCGAACCGCCCACCTACGATATGAGACCCTACACGGTACCCGCAGGCCAGCTGTTTGTGATGGGCGATAACCGCAACGACAGCAATGATTCCCACGTGTGGGGGGCGCTGCCCTGGCAGAACGTAATTGGCCGAGCGGTGCTGCGGTTTTGGCCATTGGCGGCCGTTGGCACAGTGACGGTGGGTGAGTTGCAGGAGGCTACACCCGCAGGTAGTGAATCAGTTTCGCCACCTGTTCCGGAGCCAGTCTGAGCCGGTGTTGCACGTCTTCCCAACTGCGATAGGGACCGAGTTGCCGGTGATGGAGCAACTGCTGTACGAAGTCTGCTGTTATGCCTGGGATTTGCATGAGCTGAGGTCCACTCGCCCGGTTGAGGTTAAGGGGCTGCGCCAAACTCAGATCTTCGTCGTAGTACCGAAAATCAAGAATGGGTGAGAAGGGCTGTAACCGATGGGCTGGGAGGTTAAGGGCTGCTGCTATATCTTCTATGCTCAGGAGGGGAACGCCGCTCTGGGCTAGCGCTGCCAGGGTTCGAGCCTGGTGAATCGACAGGCCCGGCAGGCGTAACCAATCGTCCACAGTGGCGTGGCTCACGTCGATGCGAACGCCCAGGCGGGCGGCGGCCTCCGCTTCTGCCAGGGTACGAAACCGATAATAGGGGTCTTTCTGGAGGCGCGATCGCAGCGGATTGAGGCGACGTTCGATCAGGTCAAGCCCCTTGAGCGCTTGGGCAGCTAGCTGGCGCTGCCAGCCCACGGGAGAAGAATGAGTCACGTTGCTTTGCAGGGGCTAGGTCTTACAGGGTTAGGTTTTACAGGGCGGGTTTTGCAGGGCGGGTTTTACAGGGGGCTACGCAGAAGGCCGGTCTAAAACTTGGCGGCGCTGCTGTTCAAACTCATATTCTGAGAGCAGCCCATCTTGGCGCAGTTGTTCGAGGGCTCGAATTGCAGCAGCCCGGTCTTGAGCTGAGGGTGGGGCCGGTGATGGAACGGGTGCTGCTGGCCGTCTGGGCAAGGTAGGGAATGGGGCACCCAGCAAATACCACACGCCTTCTATGGCGCAGGCAACACGGGCAATTTGAGTTACCCCCAGAATAAAGTACACCGCACTCCAGCCATACTGTCTGAGGTATAGCTTGTGGAGAAAAGTTAGGGGTATCGGTATCGGCTGCACAGCGCCAACCAGTGCCAGCAGGGCAACTTTCCAGCGCTGGGCCTCTGTCAGTTCGCTGGGTATCAAGGCAGTCTGTACCGCTGGCGTTTGGGGCGGCGTTGCGGTAGATGCTGTTTTCGGGAGCTTTGCTGCTGTTTTAACCGTCACGTAGTTATCTACCTCTTTGACTCTGATGCGCCCGCTCCAGAGTCAATCTACCCCTTTCAATCCTATAACTGTCGCCAAGGGACTCTACGGAGCCAGGTTCGTAGGTCCGTATTAGGGCACTCAGTACGGCGTTCCTGCTAGGCAGAAGGCCATGCTTTCAGACCTGTGCTATGGTCGCTGGCAACGGCTGTAGACGACGAGTATGCTGCTGAAAAAAGCAACGGCGGCGGGAGCACAGACGCCTTATCTCTACCTCTGGAGACAGAGCCTAGCGCTTTTACACGGTAAGTCTTTTATACTGATGTAAGAATTATGGCCGTCGGTCTGTAGGTATGCTTAAGCTGGGCCTGGGCCAGATTCTAGCTTCTCGTTGTGTGTGTCCATGTTCGTTCGGTGTGCAGTAGTGGTCTAAAGCGTCAGCGTTTCAGCTTATCAGTGCGGCATTTGTTTTCCGCTGTTACGCGGATATCTGCGTGGGTACAGTGGGGCAATGCTTATAGGAGCTGTTAAAGTGAAACGCAGGTGTTCGGACTTTCATCTATCTCTTTGCCCGTTGCATGGCCAATATCGACTTTTCTAGTGAATGGATTAAAGTCGCAGAACGCGATCCTTATGCTGCATTGGGGCTATCCGTTGTGGCTGACGAGCGCCGGATTACCAAGCGCTACCGTCAAATAGCCAAGCGTCTTCACCCAGACACTCAGGTGGGACGCCCCGAGTCAGAGCAAGTCTTTGTGCAGCAGGTTCTAACCAAAATTGTCAACCCAGCCTATCAGCGTCTAAAGCAGGAAAACACTCGCTCAGAGGCCCTGGCATCGTTGCGCTTTAAGGTGCGTCGCATGGCGCGTAACGATAAGCTTAAGCCGACCTTTGAGAGTGCTCAGCAACTGTTACGCATTCCCGATGACGAGGTTGATGGCTTCTACGAGAATACGCTGACGCAGTTGGCTAACCAGCAGTTTGAGTCGGCTGCCATATTTCATCAGACGCTACCTCGCGTGGCGCAGCTTAACCTGATTTTGCTGCGACGAAAGATGAGCGACGCGGTGATTCGGCCTAAGCGGACGGGGTTGATTGCGGCTCCTGCCCCTGTCAAGTCAGACAATGCTACGCCGTCACCGTCGGTTCCGGAGCCGCCCGTCATCAACTATGCCGAGAAGTATGGCATTCGAGCCAGAACCTATCTGAGGCAGCAGAACTACGATCAGGCCATTCAGGAACTGCGTGAGGGCATCAAGATCGAGCCTAACAATGTGGAATTTCACTCTATGCTGGGGCAGGCTTACCTGATGCAGCAAAAGTATGGGATGTCACGGGTGCATCTGAAGCGAGCACTGACGCTGAATCCCAGTCACGACATTGTCCGCAAGTATCTAGAGCGGCTTGAATTGCTAGCCAAACGGTCATCTAAGCCAGTTTCCTCGACGGTTGAGTCTGTGTCGGAGAGTGGTGATAAGAGCTGGCTCGGCCGTATTTTTAATCGATAGCGGGTGTAATGACAGCGGGTAAGGCGATAGCCGGTAGGGATATCTCACCTTTGCATTCCCGACAGGAAATTTATACCGTATAAGCATAGTGAGCTAGCTCAGGAATGACGTCTACCAAGGTGTCTGGTATGTCCTGAGCGATTAGAGGCTACACCGTTCAGGAGTAAACACCTATGGGTTTCTTTGATTCGGAAATTGTTCAGAAAGAAGCCACGCAGCTTTTTCAGGACTATCAGTCGCTGATGCAGCTCGGCAGCGATTACGGCAAGTTTGATCGAGAGGGCAAGAAGCTTTTTATCGAGCAAATGGAAGCGATTATGGACCGCTATCGGGTATTTATGAAGCGGTTCGAGCTGTCTGAAGACTTTATGGCTCAAATGACGGTTGAGCAACTGAAGACTCAGTTGGGTCAGTTTGGTATGACGCCCCAGCAGATGTTTGAGCAGATGAATCGGACGTTGGAGCGGATGAAGTCAGAGATTAAGGATTAGCCGAGAAAGGCAGCAGGCAGCGGGCAGCAGGGGAATGCTGACGGGCCAGGTGTTATAGATCTCGTGTATGGTCATTGCGCCTTGTGCTGTTGAAGGCAAGTTTAAGAAGAATAGCTCAATGCCAATAGCCCTGGTTCCGGCTAACAGCCGGAACCAGGGCTATTGAACTGTCCATATAGCAGAGGGACTACTCGCTGGCTTCTGCTGGAGCTTCAGTGGGCACGCTACCCTCCACCGGGGCTTCAGTCGCAGGAGCAGCTGCGGGGGTGCCATTGTCGATTAGCTGTTGGATCCGATCTTTGAACTGGACTGGGGCCATCGACAGGGCCATTTCGAAGAGGGGTTGCGCCTCGGCTTCGTTGCCTACTTCTCGGAAGACTAGCGCTTTGGCCAGGGTTGGTCTGAAGTCGGGGGCATCACCGGTTTGTGCGGCTTCAGCGTCTGCTATGGCGCTGTCGTAGACCGCGATCGCGTCTTCGTATTTGTCTTGCTCAACGTAGACCTGACCCAGTAAGAGCTTCACCGAAAGGGTATCGATGCTGCCGGGCTGAATTTCGTTGGCCTGCTCTGCGGTTTTGAGGGTGTCCTGCAGTAGACCCACCGCAGCTTGAGGGCGTTGCTGACTCAGCAGCAGCGTTACCAGTCCCTGTAAGGCTTCCATGTTGCCGGGCGTGGTGGTGAGGATGCTGCGGTAGACCTGAGCGGCGCCTTCTGAATCGCCCAACTGTTGCTTGGTTTGTGCCAGTAAGACTGAATAGTTGGGCACGTCGGGATTGAGCTCGGCCAATTTCTCTAGTGGCTCGACTACGCTGGGCAGATCGCCCAGTGCAATTCGGGCTTCGACTAGTCCCTGTAGGGCCGTGATGTTGTTGGGTTCACGCTCTAGTACCAGTTCATAACCTTTGGCCCGTCCCTCCAGCTCAGCCTGTTGTTCTTCGGCGGTGGTTGGGGTTGCGCCCGTATTGGTCGTGCTGTTGGCGACTGATGGGTTCAGTGCTGCGCCAATAAAGGGACCAATAGATAGTGCTAGAAGCGCGGCAACGGCCACAAACAAGATGCCGCCAACCAGCCAGCGGTTGCGTTTGACAGACACGGAGGAACCCAAAAATTCGACTTGCCCATCTTAAACCCTAATGGCAAAAGCGGCGCTTTTAATGGCAGATAGCCCGATTTGAGAGGCTGAGCAGGACGAGGTCCAAGTTGTTCGACGCTAAGCTAGAACGCTTTTTACAGCTTGCGCCATTTACGTTAGAACACCGAATACGGTGATCCTGCTCAGTACAGAACGAAATGGCCCCAAAAAGATCTGGGCAGCCTTGTCCCAACGCCTATGGCGGCTGCTATCTGGGCAGGACAGAGACCATGATTATCCCTTTGTGGCTGTCCTCTGACTGAACCGTTTGGGACTCTGGTTTGGGACTCTGGTTTGGTAATACGAATCTGTCGCAGCGTCAGATTCCGGATAGATCCTTTTTCGGCGTGAATCTTGAGATGAACTGTATAAGGAACTTAGCGAGTCGGGAAGCTTGAAAGAGTAGCGTTTGCTGCTTTTTATGGCCTTCACCAATTATGTTTGGCTACTGATTATGGCTATCCTGCTGAGTCCAGCACGAAATGGCTTCCAAGGCGTCTCTGGACAGCCTTGTCATAACGGATCTGACGACTGCTATAGCTTTCTGCAAGTCCAGTTCTACGACACGCTGAGGTCAGCCATCGGTTGCGGGTTAAATCGGTAGATCTATTTAGAAAGTCCTGTTCTTGGGCTAGCGTTATGGCTAAATGTTTAGAAATGCGGCAATAAGATACGTGTTCCTCTTTAAAAGTGCAACATCTCAGTGTTCGATCAGGTCCATCCCCTTTAGACTTGAGTGATGATTAATGCTGCTAAAGGTACTGAGTACCTGATGGTTGTTTCTTGAGCTATCGGCTTAAAGCAAACCACTGTGGTTCTCATTATTTTTCTCAGCACTGCTGGTGGGGCATTTGGCTCCGTTATACCAGTCCAGTTTCCGTCAGGAGGTTCAATCCTTAATGAGTTCTTCAGCTAGTCGCCCCCCCGAATTTTCAGAGTCTGCCGATGCTACGCCGCCCAAGTCTGCCCACCGGCCTTCGTTGGTGGGACCGCCCAAACGTCCGGTAAAACCTGTAAAACCTCCGACGGCTTCCCCGCCAACTACCCCGGTTGCTGCACCTGCGCCCGAGCCTGAACCGGTTACGCCACCGCCGCCGTCAGCAGCCGTCCCCGATGCGGCTGCGGTAGCTGATGAACCGACCCCGACGGCTGAACCGGTCCGTCAGCAGCCGATTTCTCCACCTAGCGAACCCATGCAGTACCGGGCTATTGGTCTGCTGCGGGGCCGGTATGTCCCAACAGAAGAAGCCTTCAACCGCGGGCAAATCATTGCCCAGGATGAGACAGCGATTGACGCTGTGTTACTGGGGCGCGTCACTAGTCTGGTGAAAAAATACCTTGATATGGACGCCAATCACCTGTGGGTGGTGTACCCGCGGACTAACCCTGAGGCTGACAATGCATTAAATGTGCAGATTGTTGGGGTTTGGGAGCCTGAAACGTTGATGGAAAATAAGGACGACGATAGCGAGGTCGAAACTGATGCCGAAACCGATGCGGCCGCTGCCGATGCTGAGGCCAGTGCGGTAGAGGCGGCTGCAGTTGCTGCTGAGGCGTCGGACGACGCTGATGCGGCGGCCCCAGCTACTGAGTCTGATATGGCGTCTGGCACCGGTGAAGCAGACGCAGCGGATGAGACCAAAACTGCTGTGCCTGTGGACTATGTACCGGCCGATGAAATTGAATCGGATGTCTTCTCCATTCGCGGCGAGGTCAGCCGCTACCACGAGGAGAAAGGCGAGATTTTGATCGGCATCCAACAGAAGGTCAAATCGGGTAACCGTCAGCAGCGAACCTTCAAACTCTTGATCAACGGCAAGATTGAAGCGAAGACGATTGGTTACTTCTGGGACTTTGAGGTACGGCGCGAGGGGCTCGACTTAGTTGTGCATGGGGGTAGCTGCATTGCCGCTGTGCCGCCGAAGAAAAAGAGTCGGAAAAAGTTTGGTGGTGCAAAGAAGCGCTTCAATAAGGGCGGGGCGCGTCGACCCGAGGGGCGTCGACCCGAAGGCGACCGACGGTACGAAGGTAGCGATGCCCCCAAACCCCGCCCCGTGAAGGCCGTTAGTGCCGCTCCCGTGGAGACACCTGCTCCGGAAACAGCGTCGTCGGACTCTCCGACGGAGTAGTCCCCCAAGTCTCTAGCGGGATAAAGCTGCGATCGCGGGGCAAGGCCGCTACGGGTTCCGTCAGCTCAAACTCACCGGCTACTATCCAGTCTTTCAACGTTTCGGCTACCTGCCGAGACAGGTAGAGGCTGGCGAGTGGTGCTGTTCTGACTTGGGTGCCGCCGATGGTAATGCGTCCAGAGCGCAGCTGCTGGTAGCTGACCAGGCCAAAGGTGGGTCTGACCCGACGGGGAATCGAAAAATCGACGACGGGCGCAACCAGGTCGGCATCGGTAACGGTACAGCGGGCTAGAACCGCTTCGTTCAAGACGGGGATAGGAATACCAACGCCCAGCATAATGGACGGACCGTAGCCTTTGAAGTAGCAGCCCCGCACCCAGCGGGCGTCCATTTGTTTGGCATCTCCCACTAGGGCAACGGTGGCGGCTGGTCCAATGGGCGTGCGATTGGGTTGGCGCCTTTGTAAAGGAAAATGCTGCGTTCCTTCCCAGGCGATGTAGCCCACGCCGCCGCCCAGAAACAGACGAGTGCCAATGCCGACGGTCTCCAGGTCCGGGTCGTTGAGCAGCGGAGAAAGTGCGCCGGAGTTAGCGTAAACGGCATTACCCAAAAAGGGCTGCAGTGGTCCTAGATAGGTCGCTAAGGGGCGATCGCTGCTGTTAACCCCGACAATAAAGTTCTGGTAGAGGTTACGGGGATTAAACAGGTAAAACTGATTGATATTGTCTTTGGTAATGGCAACGTCCAGACTACTCCGAGGGTAGCAGTCGCTAACATAGCCGGTGGCCCGTAGGGAGATGCTCTTACCGGCGATTAGGTCGGCAATGACATGTCCGCCACCGCGGCCCTCTTCGAGGTCGGGTTCGTCGGGGCGAGTGGTATTTTCAGCGGGTTGACTGGCTCCCAGATATAGGTCTACCGTACCGAACCCGCTGTAAGCCAGGACGCGGTCAAGCCAGCAGGTCCGAATGTTGATGGGCGGGTCGGTGTGCCCCAGGTTGAGGACGGCTCCAGACGACTCCATGGGTTCGAAGGTGCCAGTGGTGACCACATCAACCTGTTGGGCCGCAGTAGTGAGCCCAAGTTCTGCGACCTGAGTCTGAGCTTCGGGGGCCGTCCAAACGGTGACGGTGCGATCGCGAATTTTTTGATTGATGTCAGCGATCGTTTGCATGGGTGGCGTTAGTCTGGGCTTGCCAGGTTAACCATAGTCCCATGAGTACTGCGGGTGAGAGTACCAGCAACAAACTGATATATGGAGAGACAGGCAGCTGAAGTAGTGGCCCTCCATACTTGATGGCAGTACTCAGCAGCGCAGACGCCAGGACAACTTTGACGATGAAGCGTAGCGTATCTGCCATGGTGGATAGGGTTGGTAAATTTCGTGATTATTCTACGCTGTCGGCTTGTTACGCAACAGCCAGTTCCATCAGGCGTAGGCTATGCGGCGATAGGGAAACACAAGGACACACGCACAGTAATTGCTGACTCGATGTCCTAACTTATCTGGCTAACCCGATCGTTCTCTTGCTTAATGTGATCCAGTACTTGCAACAGTGCTTCAGTTCGCTGTTCTAAAATCTCTATGCGGCTGAGTACGGGTGTCTGCTCTGTGAGCTGTTGCAGCCTTTTCAAGATGATGTCTTGCCGTTGATGAGTGGGTAGCTGCCTGGACTGTAACCAATGGGAAAAGGCCCGCTGACCACTGCGCACCCCGCGACCATAGCGAGGGTAGTCAGCTAGTGGGGGCAGCACTTGAGGACGATATGGGACCTCAATTGAACCACACCAGTCTTGCCACTTAAAGCGCAGAATGCGAGGACTGGTAACGATGGGAATCCACGGTACTCGTAGGGCATCGGCCGCGATCGCACCGTGCATTGCCTCGGCGTACAGGACTTGCGTCTGGTGAATTGCTGTGAGCACTTTCTCGACCGGCCAGCGAGGATCGATATAGCGGAGGTTAGCTTGGCGACACAGTGATTCCCAAGCTGCTTGGGCACTGTTAGCGTGGTGAATGTGGGGCATAAAGGCCCGTTTCGCTGGGACTGCGTCTTGTCCTGAGGGTGGATGAAAGCATTGCCGGATGAGTACCCCGCCATCTGTGATGGCTCGTGTAGAGGGTAACCCCAGTTGACGAGCAGAGTGCGGTCCCCTTACGCAGAGAATCTGCCAATGCTCGGGAATAGCTGTCAACGGTTGCTCGTAACCTACGCCACTGCTAAAGACGATCACTCGTTTAGCGTCAGCTGTTCGTGCTATCAGCTGTTGATTCAACAGCGTCCCAATACCGACAAAATAGGTCTCGTCATCATTCTCGTTATCATTGTTGAAGGTGTCAGGAAGTAGCTGTGGCCACAGCCATGGATTCAGCTCGTCACCAAAGTTAGGTTGGCGATCGCGGCGACGATAGTAGAAGAGCTGCATGATACCAAAACACAAATGAAAACGGTCACAAGAAGGCTCTGAAGCGACGGTTAAAACGGCAGTAATAGTGGGTAGACCGACGCTGTATTTTAATCCACTGCTGCTGGAGTCGATTCCTCTGGCACCAGCGGTCATAGGCCGGTATGGCAACGGTGTCTAAGAACTTAACCCACTGTTGAGTAATGACTTCGGGAGAGCAGCTTTGAGACCGCTTCTGTCCTTGTGCTATTATCGCTCGTCGTAGGTTCGGTTGGTCGCGTAGCCGGATCAGCTGGTCGATTAGCGCTGTTGGAGTAGAGACTTCTAGGTAATCCAGTGAAGTTTGGCGAACCGCTCGAAAGGCGCTTTCTGTGCCCAGCAGGGCGGGTACCCCAGCTAACCAAGCATTGTAGAGTTTAGTGGGGGGTTTGTTAGAAAACTGTCGAGTTTGTCGATATACTCTGCTGTCAAAGCTTCTTATCGCAACAACGGCGTCAACCTCTCGATAGTCATGCCAATGGTTGTTGAGCGTTGGGTCGTCGTTCCAACGATTGTTACTCATGATGGGTCGCCAGCAAAGTCCTAGGTGCTGTAGATGTCGACGCCACTCAGGAGACTGTAGCTCTGGGGCAAGATTGTTTTGATGACCGAAAAAAGCAACCGTCTCGAACCGATCTGCGCGAGATTTTACCCTCGGTAGTAGACCTGGTTGAGGCCAGTGGGGGATAAAGAACTGCTGCGATTCGGCTTCTGTTGGATTTTGGACAACCTGCAGCTGAGCGTGGGGATGGGGGGGGGCTTCTGCTTTTAGGCAGATAAATAGCTGCTGTGAATTCGGTTTTGGAAATGCTTTAACCAGCCGAGTACTGTTGCTGTGAAAGAGAACAATGCCTTGATCGGGTACCGTCTGACTCAGGGTGCATCTGAACCCAGCGGCGGTCAACCGCAGCCAAGTTTGTAGGGTCCAGGCGTAAACGCCAAGACCAAAACCAGGCCAGTTGTCTTCTTCATTTTGAGGCCAGCTGCTGGGCCAGAGCGGTTCTGGTAGCCAAAAGACAATCTTAGGAGAGTCCATAGGGTGCAGACTCTCTGGCTGATTCTAAGGGCTGGTCTAGGCGCGATCGCATCCCGTAAATAGGGCTCAACAGACTGTGCAGTAACAGTGTCCGCTCACAGGCTGTAACGACATCTTGTGGAATGAGCTGTCGGGTTCTAATGATGTGCCGCAAAATTTTACGCAGGTCGTTGAGGCCGTGTAACCCTAGCATAATGGGCCACTGCCAGGGGCGGTATCGCAGTCGTCGTAATGGATATCGACTGAGACCAATGCACTGAAATAGATGAATTAGATAGGCGGGGGTCAGACGCGACGCTGGAATCTGATGCGTCAGCTGCATCTGCGGGTTGTGCCAAATCGGCCAGCCACCCTCTCGCAGGTAAGAGAGGGTTTCAACGTCTTCGCCCTTGGCGTGGAGGCTACGACCACACACCCCAGCGAGAACCGGTTGGGGTGGAACGCACTGCTGCCAAGCTTTTCTCCGTACTACCATGCCAGCTCCAGCGGGCAAAACACCCGTGCTGCCATATCGGAAGGGCACATCACCGCGCTGGATGATGGCTAGGCAGCTGGCGATGCGCTCAAAACCGGGCGGCGGTGGCACGGTATACGCTCCCTGGATATCGCTGCCGTAGGCCCCTGTCTCTGGATGGGTCTGGGCAAAGTCATAGGCCTGTTGAACCCAGTTAGGCGCAGGAAGCGTATCATCATCGAGAAAACCGATCAGCTCACCGTGGGTTTGCTGTATGGCGTGCCGACGAGCGTAGGCCAATCCCTGACGTGCGGCAAAGGTATAGCGTAGAGGGGCAGTCCCTGTCCAGTTTTTTTGAAAATGTTTGACGACGCTAGCAGTGTCGTCCTGGCTGTTGTTATCAACGACTAAAATTTCCCAGCTGAGGGGTGGCAGCTGCGATCGCAGCTTCTTCAACAAAGTTGGCAAACGGCTTGCCCCGTTGTAGGTACAGATAACAACCGAAAAATCTAACACAAGACCCTGTTCTGAACATCGTGATAGACTGCACCATTTTCCAGGACATGCATTTCCAAGACATGCAAGAGATTTAAGCACGCTACCTGGAGCGATAGCACAACAGGTCTAATACCTCTCCCTACTGACTATCAGCAACTATTTCTGCCTTACCTATAGATAGTCGAGTTAGGTTAAGCAAACATCAAGAATACCTTTAGTTTCGTATCCTTCAGATTTTCTTAAAGCCTTACACTGATGAAACCCTATCTAGAGATGGCGAACATGTGATCCCACAAGCCACCCAGTAGGTGGAGTCAAACCTCACCTACTGGGTGGCTATGTAGCGGGTGTCCATTTTATGGACTTGTTCTCATATCGTGGCGAAGTCGGCGGCCGTCAGGGTGGTAGTCGAAACATCGTTCAAGATAGCAAGAACCTCGTCGCCAAAACGGATTTCGTTTGACGTAAGCGTCAGCTGACCCAGGCTTAACCCACCCGTCAGGCCAAGTAAGTCAGTACCCACTTCAAAGTCAACAATGGTATCAGTGCCTTCGCCTGGGGATAGTACAAAAGTATCGCTACCCTGTCCTCCAGAGAAGTCATCGCCAGTGAGAGTGTCGTTACCTAAGCCGCCAAGCAGTAGGTCGTCGCCGTCATCACCCCAAATGACATCGTCACCATCATCGCCAAACAGTTGGTCGTTGCCGCCTTTGCCACCGATACGGTCATTGCCTGCACCACCAAAGATGAGGTCGTCGCCACCGCCGTTGCCTTGTGGACTGCGGCTGTTACGGTCGCCACGCAGTAGGTCGTCACCGTCACCTCCCAAGATGGTATCGTTGCCCAGATCACCGGCAATAGCGTCATCGGCAGCACCGCCTTCGAGGGTATTGTCGCCGTCATCCCCTTCAAGCGTCATAGGCATGAGTGGCGATGAACCCAGTCGTGGATCGAGCGCCAAGGGATTGTCCAGATCTAGGATGATGACCTCGTTATTGTCGATTTGCTCCCCACTAAAGTCCCGACCAATTGAGAATGGGTAGTTATTGTCGTTGGCGACCAGAATCGTGTTTTTGTCCAGAACGAGTACATCCTCGATAGTGACAAAGGGGAAGTTAAAGGTGGTTTCACCATCACCGTTTAGATCGTCCGGATCGGCAAGATTAAGCAAATCTGCGATCTCAGTTTTTTCGACAAAGCCATCTGCGTCCGTTGACGACAGATCGACTTTGAAGATCTTCTTGAAGGCGGCGTCAGCAGCCTGACGACCATCCCGCTCAATGACGAGAAACTCATCGCCATTGATGGGGGTAAAGTCGCCAATGGCGTGGTTAGCTGCATCCATTTGGTAGAGACCGATAATGCCTTCAAAGGCGCTACTGGCAACGTCAAATTCGTAGATCCGCAGCGAGGCTTCGGGGTCGCCAAAGACGGTACCTTCTAGCATCGGGTATAGCGTCTGGCGGTCGGGACTGAAGGCCATGCCTTCGTAGCCGCGGGAACCACGGAGATTGGCAAATTCTTCTGCTGTCTCAAACTGTTCGACGACTATGCGGCCAGTTTCAGGAAAGTCGGTGAAGAAACCGTCGACGCCTAGCTCAATCAGCTGGCGGAACTCTTCACCAGTTGATTGAGGCGTGCCGTCGGGGTTAAGCGTTAGAAAACGCTCCTCATCCCGTAGCGTATAAGGGTGAACTTGCAGCCCGGCATCGTGGGCAAAATCAATCAGTGGGAAAATTTCGCCTGTAAGCTGGCTAGTGATTTCGGCAACGCCGTCTCCGTTCCCATCAACAGGTGTGTCAATGGACTCTCTCAACAGAATGTTATTTTTCCATGGGCCAATCCCATCAGCATAACTGCTAATTTCCAGGATGGCGTCAGCATTTGCTAATGTATTGTAGCCAGGGTTCTCAAAGTCTAAAAAAGGCAGCAGATCACCGTAGATAGCCACTTTTTCTGCGTCAGATAGGCTAGCGCTGACCACCACATCGTAAGGGACAGAGAATCCGCCACCACCCTCGTTGATGAAGCGACCCTCGGTGTCACCAAACAGTTGTACCAGCTTGAGGTTGTCTAAGCCTGCCTCGGGTAGCAGATTGTTGCGTAGGTCTAGCAAGTTGGCGATTTCGAAGGACTGGATAAAAATTCGGCTGGGGTCTGTGAAACCCGTTTCGACCAGCGTTTCGACCAGCGGTTCTTCTAAAGATACCCCCTGCTCGTCAAAGAAGGTGGGATGCTTGGTTTCGGGATAGATGCCGATATCGCGTCCGACTTCAGCGCTAACGTCTTCAACGAGTTCAATGACTTCCTGGAAGGTCGGGATCTCAAACTCACCGTTATATTCCTGGTTTCGATAAGGACGAGACTGAACCGCACGGAGCTGTTTAATCTCTGCCAGCGTAAAGTCTTCAGCAAAGTAAGCCGTGACTTCGGCACCGTCCAATAGCTTAGTGGACATACGCTCGGGACCAAAGACTTCGGCCACGTTGGTGGTATCGTCTAGCATGGGTTCGTGGCGGGCAATCAGTACGCCGTCGAGCGTCGTGACCAAGTCGGGTTCGACGAAATCTGCACCCTGGTAGATCGCTAAACGATAAGCTTCCAGCGTGTGTTCTGGAAAATCGCCGCTGGCACCGCGATGGCCGATAACAAGCGGGGTCTGGCCGTTGAGCGTGTTGAAATCAAAGTCGGGGTTATTGGGCGATCTCACCTCGTCCGACGTCAGCTTGTCAACCACGGGGTCGCCGGTTCGAGGAAAGTCGGTGAAGAAACCATCGATGCCTGTCTCGACGAACTGCTCGAACTCCTGCTCTGGGGTCTGGGGCGTGCCATCGGGGTTTAGCGTCAGAAAACGCTCTTCGTCCCGCAGGGTGTAGGGGTGAACCTGTAGACCAGAATTGTGAGCCCGCTCGACTAGAGGAAAGACTTCGCCTGTGAGCTGGCTAGTAATTTCTGCAACACCGTCGCCGTTGCCATCTACCGGCGTCTCAATAGCTTCGCGTAGGAAGATGTTGTTTTTCCAAGGTCCTAGCCCTTCTGCATAAGTACTAATTGCATCAATGGCAGCTTGGCTGGTGAGGTTGCCGTAGCCAGGATTGTTAAAGTCGATAAAGTTAGTTAAGTCGCCATAGATGGCCTGCTGCTCTGTGTCAGATAGCGCGCTGTTAACGACTACATCGTAAGGGACAGAGAAACCGCCGCCGCCCTCGTTGATGAAGCTGCCTTCGGTGTCGCCGAAGAGCTGGACCAGAGGTGTGTCGCTGATGCCTGCTGCATTAAGCTGACCTTGGAGATCGATCAGATTAGCAATCTCAAAAGATTGAATGAAGATGCGGCTGGGGTCGGTAAAGCCTGTTTCTAGTAGCGTTTCGACCAATGCTTCTTCTAGAGATAGACCCTGCTCGTCGAAGAATGTTGGGTGCTTCGTCTCGGGATAGATACCGACCTTGACGCCTGTTTGAGCCTCGACCGTCTGAACCAGTTCAATCACCTCTTTTAGCGTAGGGATCTCGAACAGACCGTCGAAGCTGGGGTCACGAAAGTCTCGGGACTGTACAGCACGAAGCTGCTTGATTTCTTCTAGCGTAAAGTCTTCGGCAAAGTAAGCTGTGACCTCAGCGCCGTCGAGTAGCTTGGTGGACATGCGCTCGGGGCCAAATACCTCTGCCACGTTGGTGGTGTCGTCTAGCATAGGTTCGTGACGGGCGATGAGAATGCCGTCACTGGTGGTCACAACATCCGGTTCAATGAAGTCTGCTCCAGCTGCGATCGCAGCTCGATACGCCTCTAACGTATGCTCGGGAAAGTCGCCACTTGCGCCCCGGTGACCAATCACTAGGGGATCCTGCCCATTTAGCGTGTTTAGCTCTACTGGGTTAGGGGTCGCAATGGGGGCCTCTAGTAGCTTCCCCTCAGCATTGAAGTGCAAAATGAAGGGGCCAAACTCTTCCCCAACCCAAATATCACCGTTGCCATCAATGACAAAGGATTCGATGTCAAAATCAGCGCCGGTTAATAGGCGTTCTGCGGAACCCTCGGTCTGAATCTCGAAGGGAATGAGGCTGTCAGGGTCGCTAAGCTGGACAAAGGCCTCGACTTCAACGCTACCGTCACCGCCTTCAAAACCTACAAAGTTTGGATCAACTTGATAGATCCGCAGCAGGTAGTCGGTGCTGTTAGATTCTCCACCAAAGCCGTTATCTGACAGAAACCAGAAAGATTCACCCTCTCCGTTGGGGGCAAACTGCACGCCGCTAAAGCCCTGGACAGGCTGCCCATCAAAGGGACCAGAGCGACCATTGGCAGAAATCGGCTGAATCCGTCGAACGGCATCGATTTGACCGTTATCAGCACCAGACGGTGGACCTGCGGCGAAGGTATCAGCAGGTAGAGACGCGAACCCCTTGAGAGTGACCATTTGAACCTCTAAATATTTTCTTGCTGAACGGATCAGCTGTTTAGAAAGACTATTTCAAAGGCAGGTTAACAATCTTCGAGCGTTGGGTTAACAGCAGTTAAAACAAATCAGAGATAGTTATCTTTTTTACGGTCTGAAGAGGTAGGTCGGAACGACAACACGGACTTTTCTCCGAGAGAGCCATGCAAGATCAGTAAAATGTTAATCTATCTGTATAAGCGTTAAAAGTTGCTCTACTGTGCCATAGAACAACGCATCCCCTGCCAGAGCCAGCAAAGGATGCGTTATCGGAGTATAAACTGTGTAAGCTATTGTCTAGTGAGCTTCACTAGGCAGTCTGCTTCTGACGCTTAACAGTCACCGCTGTAGCCGCTAAGGCTAAAAGACCGAAGACAGTTGCCGGCTCGGGTACAGCTTGTGCTGCTGAAACCGTAACCGTACCCGGTGCTGACAAATCGCCCATGGTTGCGGCCTCACCGAAAACGGGGGTAGACGCATTGCTGACCAGTAGAAAGTCGAAGTCGATAACAGCGGCACCATCAGCATAGACGCCTTCAGAGGCATCATCGCCAGGGACGTTTGCAGTGCCGTCGACAAAGAAACCAGCCGGGCCGAAAAAGGATTGAATCTCGCCAGAGTCTGAGGAGATCGAGAAGGCATCCACCTCACTATTACCGCTCCAGTTCCAAACCCACGAGCTGAGCTCTTCGGTGGAAAGGAATCCGTCAGTAGCAGCATCGCTATCAGCGGTAATCGTGCCGCTGATGGTGGCATCCTCTGAGAAATAGCCAGTGTACTCAATATCCCAGTTAAAGAGAGCCGCCTGTGCAGGGGCTGCGATCGCAATCAATCCAAGTGCTGCCGCAGCAGCCAAAGCAACGTTTTTCATTGAACTATCCGTATATCAACAGTTTGAAGAGCATCTATCAAGCTACACCGTGATTCCGAACAGCGCTGCCCTGATATGCAAAAGAGAGAGTTACGTATCAGGGCAGCCCTGCGCTATTTACGAACCAACAACGCCACCATCCTTTCGGGTGATCACAACGGTGCAGTCACGAGGGATCGTTACACCATCAGTGGGTGCCGGGAAGTTAGTGAGCGTAGGATCACCATTGCCGGGGTGCTGAGTATTGGTGAACAATGTCTTGCGGTTGAGCGTCGTGGCAATACCGGTAATCTCATCGCCAGAGACGCCAGTAAATAGACGACGAATCTCACCCGTTGCCGGGTCAGCAACCAACAACTGGTTGTTAAGGTCCTTCTGTTGACCACCGTCAGTACCGATAAACAGACGACCCTGGGGGTCTGCCCACAGCGCGTCGGGGTCGCTAAAGGTGGTCTCATCACCCTCACCATGGGTCTGTTCAGCGATGAATGGGATCGTCCAGGTAAAGGTGTTACCGGTATGGTTGCCGCTATCTACCATGCGCAGAATGTGACCATCCGGGTTAGGGGCCAGCGGGCTACCAGGACCTACCATCTCGCGTTGGCTATTGTTGGTCAGCGCCCAGTAAATTGCACCGTCAGGTGCAACTGTGGTCCATTCAGGACGATCCATCGGTGTCGCGCCCAAGATATCGGCTGCCACACGGGCAAAGATTAGAACTTCACCCTGATCCTTAAACCGAGCCTTTAGTGCAGGGTTGTTGATCGTTAGCTCTAGCCACTCACCCGTGCCACCTTCGTTGTACTTGGCAACGTAGAGTTTGCCATGATCTAGCGGGCTCATACCGCGAGCCAGCATAGAGCGCCAGTTCGCTTGAGACACGTAACGATAGCAGTAGTCAAAGCGTTGGTCGTCACCCATGTAGCCCACTGCGCGCCCACCGGCACCAGTGGCAAAGGCAAAGCCCTCATGCTTAAAACGCCCTAAAGCAGTTCGCTTGACAGCTTTCTTAGAGCCGTCATCCGGATCGATTTCAACAATCCAACCAAAACGGTGCTGCTCGTTGGCATAGGCAGGATTGGACAAGTCAAAGCGGGGATCAAATTTCTCCCAACCATAGCCGAAGCCAGTTGACCGGAAGCCATAGCGGTCTTGTTCTTCAGTTGGTTCCCAAGTGCCAGTTTCAGTTTCAGGGTTGAAGGTGCTGTCACCGAAATAGCCGTTGAAGTTCTCTTCGCAGGTTAGATAAGTGCCCCAGGGTGTGTAACCGCTGCCACAGTTATTAACGGTACCTCTGAATGCATTGCCGGCAGAGTTCTTCATCAGGTCGTGACCGGCTGCTGGGCCGCTGAACTCAACGTCGGTATTGACGTGAATTCGTCGGGCATGGGGACTAGCGACCCGGGTCCATTGACCACCGGCTTGCTTAATCTTGACAACACTAACGCCATGGGCATGCTGAGAGAGACGAACGTCTTCCAGACTCTCAGGTGCATCTTTGCCCAATACATGGCTGTTGCGGCCAAACTCATGGTTAACGCAGAGCATGCCTTCAGTATTACTGATGCCATCTTTGCCAAAGAACCAGATGCCGTCGTGACCGATACCCACTTGGTTGGCCTGTTCAGCCGAGCTTGGACGTGTGTTGGGGTCGCCGTTGTACTCTGCACCACCTGGCTGAATTGACGTACCCCAGGGGATCAGCGCCTGATAGGTGTAATCGCTTGAGATCGAAGGAACGGCAGGATTTACGATAGCATCTGAGATCGTGAGTTGAGAGAAGCTAAGCAACCCGCTTTGGGCCAGCAGGGTACCGCCCGCTGTAGCACCTGATGCTTGAGCTGTAGCTGCAGCAACGCCCTTAGACAGCAGACTTTCACCAATAAAAGCACCCATAAAACCAGTGGCCGATAGGACAGCACTGCGCTTGAGTACGTTGCGACGAGATAGGCGCGCCCTCATGATGTCCTCAAAAGGACGGGTTTTTGACCGATTACAGATCTCGTTATCGTGAGACATGGACGTTTGACTCTCCTCTCAGTTGGTAGTGACGGAAACGAAAACGGAATAAATCTCTCCCACATCCAGAATCAAAGCTTTCTCTCAAGAAGACCGTAGATTTTAGCTGAACGTAGCTGAGATGCAGATGACACAAGGCTTCTTTACCTGCCCCTGATACACTCAGAAATAAGAAAAGTTGTGAGCCAGAGGCACTCTAGACACTGCTTTTCAACACTGCTTTAAGTGCCAAGGCTAAGTGAACTGGGCTGTCGATTTAACTACACGACTACTAATCCACATAGTCTAGAGCAGACTGTACTGCCCGCCCTTGCAAGCGGCCAGTATCCAGTGCACGGTCCAAAGAGACACCATAGCTGGGTCTTTGTTGACGTGGTGCCGTAGCAACAGTCGTCCGCTGCTGCGGCACATCGTGTCGATCAAAGAGCGCATAGGCACGGTAATAACTTGACCAGGTACTCACACTAGGGTTAGCCTGCCAATCCGCTCTCGACACTGACGTAATGACAATCGGAATAATGTCGCCATTGCGGTTGCCTAAAACAGTTACCTCAATAGCGGACAGGTCAGGTTCACTTGCAAAACGATTAGAAACCTCGTCGTTAACTATAGATTCAGCTTCGATAACCATATCCTCGTGAGTCATGGCCTCACCTAAAGGCAGGTCTATAGAAACTCGAGCTTCCGGATTTGCTAAAGCAGGACGGAATGAAATAGTAAGTGCGATCGCAACCGTTCCCAATAGAATTCTCAAGCTCACAAAACCCCGTCGGGCTGGGAGCCCTAAGGAGTAGCCTATACCCGGCATGTTGTTAAACCTATAGTGACTTTTGACGGACTTACAGACCCATAAAGAATATTGACATACTGGTCGATGGGAAAGGTAAAAGTAAGGTTAATGGATTTTTATGTCTATAAAAGGCGATAGGTTTCTGTTGCTGTAAGAGGGCGTCAAGCCCCCTTCTGATAGGCAATAGGACGAAATAGACAGTAGGCTAATTATATATTGAGTAACAGGCCTTAATATTTTTTTCAGCTTCAATACGTTTGTACGATACGAATTTGTTAGGCAAACTACAAACTTGTGTGTAGATATCAGGATTAGTCTTCCCGTTATGTGTGTAGCCGCCAGATTCGTTAAGGCAAGGCTGCGACAGCATTTCGTTTTGAACCAAGCAGGATCGTTTCACTCGGTGTCTTAACGTAAATAGCGTTAGCTATAGCAGTTCCATAACAGAAAACAGTTACCAAGTTGATCTGCTCAACTTGGTAACTGTTCGTTCTTTTGAGAAGCCTTCAAAGATTAAGAATCCTTGAGAATGTGTTCGACTATCAAATAGTGACGAAGCTTGCTTCGCTCAAGCTAGATGCCTCTACGCCGTTGAGGATAGCCAAGGTTTCGTCACCTACACTAATCTCGTTGTCCGATAGGGTAAGCTGACCGACGGTAAGCCCGCCCGTCAGACCGATGAGATCAGTCCCAACTTCAAAGTCAACAATAGTGTCGGTGCCTTCGCCTATGGCCAGGATAAAGGTATCTATACCTTGACCGCCGGAGAAGTCGTCACCAGTTAGCGTATCGTTGCCTGGGCCGCCGCGTAACAGATCGTCACCGTCATCACCCCAGAGGAGATCGTTGCCCTCGTCGCCAAAGAGCTGGTCGTTACCGCCTTTGCCGCCGATGCGGTCGTTACCCGCACCGCCAAAGATGATATCGTTACCGCCGACATTGCCCTGAGGACTGCGGTTGTTATCATCGCCTCGCAGCACGTCGTTGCCGCCTTCGCCACGAATGGTTTGGTTGCCCTCGCCACCTGCTAGAACATCGTCAGCTTCAGTACCAACAACATTATCGGTCCCACCACCGCCATCGCCATCGATAACGGTGTCCTCGCGGAAGTTCAGGTTTTGAATGCGAGTGTCTTCTGCGGGGTCTGTCTCGGGACTGTTGAAAGCTGTTTCAACGGTGCCAAAGTTATCGAGTAGGTATTCGGCTAAGGCATCTTGCTCAGACCCATCGGCTGCAAAGGTGGCGTCGCCGGTTCGGGCTGCGTCCTCAAGCTGCTCTAGCTGTACGACATCGCGGTCGGGGAAGGGGTAGCCGTCACCGCCGTCTGCTAGGAAGCTGAGCGTGACCATACGGAAGCTACGGCCAGCATCGCCCACCAATTCACCGTTTTGCACAATCACGTCGGCGTCGTTGCCGTCTTCGTCCAGTACAACCAAAGACTGAACTCGGTCGCCCGCTGGTAGGTCAGGATCGAAGCTAAACTCAATACCGCTGACCTGGGGGAAGCGGCCTGGGGTAGCCCCTGCTTCGGTCGCACTTACGCCGTGTTCAATGACGGCCAGCAGCTCTTCTGCGGTGATGGTCAGTAGCGTTAGGCCGTTGTTAAACCGCAGGGTATTGGCGATGTCGTTCTCAGAGATGCCACCCTCGGGCTTAACGTCGGGAATCTCTTCGGTTGGGAGAAACTCGGACTCACCCGTGCCACCCGCAGGGACGACAACCCGACCAATATCGTCACGGATGCCCCCACCGTTCTTGAGAGAGATAACGACGCTATCGTCGGTCTCTTTGGCAATGGCGAGGTTAGCGTCTGCCGTTAGGTTGCCGAGATTGGTTTCCTCGGTCCGAACGCTGCTGCGCTGGCCGTCCAGATATACCTCACTAATACCAAAGACGTTGCTTTCTTTAGCGACAATCACCTCTTCTAGCGCATCGACGATGGCTTGAATTTCGGGGTCAACCAAATCCTGGGCGTTCAGGTCAGCCACGCCCTGGTCATCAGTGGCAAAGGCACCGCTGACTTCAGTGTCGTAGCTTTCGGGAATGACCACGCCATTCTCGTCAAAGTCTACGACTAGGCGACCCACGTATTTGTAGTTGCCGTCGGTGTTGACTACGGCAACCGGGTTGCCATCAGCGCTAGTGGTGAAGATGGGGTATTCACCTTGGGCCGTGTCCCCAGCGCGGAGGCGGTCGGTCTCGTCTACTAGACGAGTATTAGACCCACCTGCAACGATGATGTCTACCCCGGTCAGTCGCGTCGCTAGTTCCTGCTCAATGCTGATTTGCTGCATGTGGGACAGCAGTACAACCTTGTTCAGTCCTGGGTTCAGCGCCAGCATCTCGTCCACGTCTGCCTGAATTTCAGCAGCTAGGGCGTCAAGCTGTTCGGGTGTGGGGTTACCGTCAAAGGGCTGGGGCAGCACTGTCACATCGTCGGGGTTAGAGATGACGTCGAGCGTGGGCGTTGTCGCACCCACGACGCCAATCTGTTCGCCGTTGACCGTGATGACCGTAGTCGCCGCGATGCTGTTTGGCTCGGGGGCTTGGTGATCGGGGACAACCAAGTCATCTAGGTTATCGTCGGTGCTGAAGTCAAGGTTGGCACTTAGGTAGGGGAACTGGGTACCTTCGAAGTTGCCTTCGGCAGTGGCGGGCTCCAGGTCTATCTGGCCGCGCAGTTCGCCGCTAGGGTTGTTTTCAGTATGCAGGTTGACGTAGAGGCCGTCTGAGATCGCAGTTTCCACCTCCGCATCCGACAGCTCAAAAGTACCGCTAATCTCCCCGGATCCGTCGCCGTTGTCCGTCACCGTCAGGTTTCGCAGAATCGGGCCATTGCTGCCTGCAACCCCTGTGTGAATGTGAACCGGACTCTCGGGATTGCCAGCCACATCTTCGCCGCCAACGAACAGCAGTGGGCTAGTCAGATCGCTAAAGGTACCGCTGATGGTAATTTCGTTACCCACCAGCGTCGCGTCGAAGCTGCCGGTCGCAGCTGTATCGGCAACAGGCGTTTCTCTGACTTCTTGGGACTCTTCCAGTAACAGACCCTCAGCAGAGATTTCACCACCGATTAGATCCCGCAGTAGGTCCGTACCCTGGTCGAACTCGTGGTTACCAAAGGCAATCGCCTGGAAGCCTAGCTCATTCTGAATCAGAATATCGGCACGGCCCGCGCCGCCAAAGGCATCTTCACTGGCAGAGAAGAACAGTCCAGGAATAATCGCGTCACCAGAGGAGAGGACAACGGTGTTGTCGAAGTCGTCTCGAAGCGCATTTAGCACTGCCGAGAAGTTAGGCGCATCGTCCAGAGCGGGAATGCCTGCTTCCTGGTCGGCGGCGTGCAGCAGTTGCAGGGTAAAGGTAGACGGCTCCACCGTGTTTTCCTCAAGGGTAAACTTGCCGACTACTGGTTCATGATCGCTAGCAACAATGGTGTCTTCAAACAGGTTACGACCATCATCACGGGCAAAGTCATTATTGACGTGAACAATGTCAAACATGCCGTCAGCTAGCGTGTCGGTGACGAACATGTGGTCCAGTACCTGACTGTTGCCGTCAAAGATGAAGGTGTAGGCGTCATCGTCGGCAATGGCCTGGTCTACCAGATTGGTCAGCACCTGCTCGTCGCCGGTACCGGGGAGGATTGCGGCCAGATCGTTGGTGAACTCGAAGGTATTGAGGTCGCCGGTGACAATTACCTTGGCATCGGGGTTGGCACCCACAATGCCGTCCACATAGTCGTTTAGTGCCTGAACCTGGGCTTCGCGTTCTGCTTCGCCTGCCTGAACAAAGGGCTGCGGTCCGCCGAAAATGGGGGTGGAGCCAAAGCGAGAGGTGAGGTGGTTGTTCACCACGGTGACGAGGTTGCCGTTGAAGGTAAAGTTGCCCACCAGCGGTAGACGGGTGCCTTCAAATGCCTCGTCCTCAATGCGGGCAAAGGACTCTAGTGAAACGCGGTCAGGGTTGTAGAGGAAGGCGTTACGGATATTGCCGCCGGGGACGCCGCCCTGAGTATCGTCTTCAGGGGCAATGTCAAAGAATTCGTAGGTGGGACCGCCAGCAAGTGCGATCGCATCTACCAAATCTTGCAAGGTCTGCGTCGCGTCCGTCACTTCACTCTCAGTTCCCGTTGCGCCGTCGTTGTCCTGAATCTCTTGCAGGGCAACAATATCCGGCGAACCCAGATTAGTGACGATCTGCTCGGCCAGTAGCTCACGCTGGCTGGCGTCGGGGTCAGTTACGCCATCTTCTACAGCGCTACTGCTGGTCAGGTTCAGTACGTTGTAGCTGGCAACCGTCAGCTCATCGTCGCCTGCGGTCAAGGACGTGACTTCCTGTTCAATGCCGCTAGGCGTAATGTCAAACGCTTCAGTAACGTTGACCTCGAAGTTGCCAAAGCTGTAGCCAACCACGCCGGTGACATCGCCCAGCTTGTCACCCACGTTGAGGGCGGGAATATCAAAGCCCTCGGGCATGGTGTTGGGATTGAGCTGAATCTGCACGCGCTCGGGGTTTTGGTCGCCTGTGTTGTCAGGACCGGAGACCAGATTGATGGTGCCGCGCTCGGTTAGCACGCCATCGGGAGTGGCAAACGCGCCTTGGTTCGGCAGCGTTACCGCTTCTGCAGAGAAGCGGCTAAAGACGCGAGTGGGAGAGACCGCTGCGGCATCTTCTACTGTGACACGCATGCCCTCCAGGCTTTCGTAGAAGTCAATGGCGTCTTCTTCGGGATCAAAGTTACCCGTCGTTTCTTGCAGGTTGACCGATAGCTCATCGTCGCTGATGACAATCTCGGTAGGCGGCACACGACCACTGAGGCCGATGATGGTGGACTCAGGCAGTTCGTTGCCAGAAGAGAGAATCACTACATCCGGCTCGCTCATCTGAGTGATGGAGAGGTTGCCAGTATCGGCACCGCCAGGTATGAACTCGCTAACCTCGCCAAACAGACGAACCTCATCACCCACCTCGACGCCGGGGGGAGCGCTGAACCCTGTGAAGATAAACAGGCCTTCGGATGTGGCCAGGTCTCCGTCATCTTCTTTGGACTGCACGTAAAAGCCTCGGAAGTCTACGGCGGTCACGATGCCTTCGGTCTGTACTAGTTCGCCTTCTAGCGGGGAGATGTGGCCTGCGCCTTGGATTTCACTAATCGTCGCCATAGGAATATTTGTTTGGTAAACCGCAACTGTGCTGGATTCTTCATTGGCAATGGTCAGCAGCGGCTGACCGTTAGGACTGTCTTCTGCGGAGATGAAGACCAGTCCTTCTGGGGCAACATCTTCATCGTTGCGGGCATACTGAACAAACTCAGGATTGGTTGGGTCACTGAGGTCGTACACCAGCACACCGCCGCCTGCCCGCTCTAAGCCGACAAAGGCAAAGGGGCGGCCGCCGATTTCTCCAACGGTGACGGCCTCGGGCTCAGCGCCTTTGTTGTCAGAACGGTTATCAAATTCGTCTGGGGAACCGTCGTTGGCGTTGAACAGTTCGGGCGTTAGCTCGGCGGTGATTTGTGCGATTTGGTCGCCGCTGTCAAACACGAGGTTGCCGTTCTCATCCCAAATCGAGAAAGACCGGCCGCCGTAGACGTGAATTTGGTCAATGTCGCCATCGCCATCCAAATCGCCATCGATAGTGGACGCCTCTAGCCGACCCAGGTTTTCGTCCTGCTGTAGCTCCGCTGCGTTGGGGAACGCCTCGGGGTCTAGCGTCAGGTCGCTGATACGGGCATCTTCATCGCGGGCGTCACCTTCGTTTGCGGTGATGTAGAAGGTCTGACCGTTGGCGTCGAAGGATGCAATGGAGTCGGGCATGAACATGCCAAACACCGGCTCGGTGTCGATGTTGATGCCGCCGTCTTCGTCGCTGGCGTCTAGACCGTTGCTGCCTGCGAAATCAATGATGCCAAGCTGCACTGCCTCGGCCCCTTCCTCCAGGCCAAAGTCGTTGTCGTTGAGCACTGCCAGGCGACCGTCAGGCAGCACGGCTAGACCCTCGGGTTTATCGGATGGTAGATAGCCGATGGAGGGCAGGTTAGTGACCTTTATTTTGTTCACTGGCTGAATGCCTGCGGCCGCCAAGTCATCGGGGGGCTGCTGCTCTAAGGTCTCACCGCCAAAGTCCAGACCCAATACGTTAGTTGCGCCCTTAAGATTGACCTCAAAAACAAACTTCTGAGCAGTGGGATCCAGGGAAGAATCTCGCTCCATGACGAAGAACTTGCCGTCGCCTGCGTAGACCGCATCGCCAATTTTATCGACGTTGCCCCCCACGTCGGGCTTCTGCAGCAGGTAGACGTATTCGGCAACCGGCTCTCCAGTGGCAGGGTCGACGCCAATCATGCGAATCACGCTGGAGCTGTCTCCAGCATCGCGGTCGGGGTTACTCAGCGGGGTTTGGATAAAGGCATAGAGAATACCCTCGTCGGTATCCAGCGCCATGCCCTCGAAACCTCGATTGGCACGGCGGTTGAGGTATGCTTCGGGCAGAGTTTCGGTGCCAAAGGTGCCCGCTGCAAAGTTTGCGCCAGGGTTAGCTGCGTTGGCTTGGTCAACGGTGCCTTCGGGCACTAGTCGCGTAATCAGCGTCCCGTCGGTGTTGAAGTGGTAGATGGCAGGGCGATACTCATCCACCATCCAGAAGGTACCGTCAGGTGCGCGAACAATGCCCTCCAAGTCTGCACCGAAGGGATCGTAATCTGAGCCAAACTCGGACGCGTCTAGCTGGGTTAGTTCTTCTAGATCCACTGGGTTGCTAACAGCGTCAACTGCGCGGCGATCTTCGTTAGGAATGTTGGGGAGACCGGTAATGGGTGTGCCATCAGCTTGTGTAAGCAGCAGCTCGTTGGTGAGGGCAACCTCTCCGGTTGACTCATTGAGTTCTAGGGAGACAACACGGGCCTGGTAGGCGGGCAGCAGGAAAGCGCGTGACTCGGTACTGCCATTACCATCTAAGTCCAGGGGATCTCCGTTGGGGCCACGGTCGGGAACGGCAAGAAACTTCAGGTTCCCGTTCTCTGCAACGCCATCAAACCATAGACCAGAGAAGCCACCCAGTTCGATGGTCTCGCCTGTAGCGGTCGTTAGCGGTTCACCGCCGTTGGTAATGGCACCCCGGTCAGTGATGTCATAGTTGGTGAGGTTGGGCAGTCCCTTGCTAAAATCTTTGAGCCCTAACGGTGCAATGCCTTCGATAGTAGCGGTTTCAATATCGACAATGGCAACGGCGTTGTTTTCTTGCAGGGTGACAAACGCTTGATCACCATCGGGAGAAACGGCAATGTACTCGGGTTCGACATCTTGAGAAACCGTCTTATCAGGAAAGATGCGAACGCCGTCGTTCCGTAGGTCATTCTCTTTACCGTTGAACGCCTCGAAGTCTGCCGTCATCACACTGGCTTGAGAAACGCCAGCGATGCCGTCGGCGAGGTCGATGATGCTGATAGAGCCATCTGGGTCAACGCCATTATCGGGCTCACCCTCGTTTGCGGTGAGAATCTTGCTGCCATCAGGGGTAAAGGTGACCATGTCGGGCAGGGCACCAACCTGCACAAATCGGACAGCGTCGGGGTCAGCCGGATTGGCAGCAAAGGCTGCGGTGTCAACAATACCGACAAAGCCAGGGTTTGTTTCAGGATCAGCGGAGATTGCGATCGCAACGAGCCCATTGGCCACTGCCACACTGTTAATCCCGCCCACAGCTGGCAAGAAATCAGCTAGTTCTAGCGTCAGCAGCAGCTGCGGATCGGTTGGATCATCTAGGCTGAGCAGCTGCGCTGTCGTGCTGCCGTCAACAACAAACAGCTCATTCGCATTGGGGTCAAACGCAGCAATCTCTGCTCCCAGTTCGCTAGTAAAGCTACCGACTCTCTCCAGAGTAAAGCTACCGACTCTCTCCAGGAAATCTGCCATTATCGGCTCCTTAGTATAGTGATAGATGTGGAAAATCAGATGTGATGGCGAAAAAGTCAGCCCAGCGGATATCGCTCAGGCTTGATGACTATTCGTTACAGCACAGGACAGTTTGAACAGAACCGCTCTGAAGCTATGTGGGCTTAGCAGCAGCAGGCGGAAGGTCTTTAGGTGTGCCCTCGTAATGGAGACCACCTTAAGCAGAGCGCTCTCCCTTCAGGTTAAGCAGAAAAGTTACGTCGAAAGATGTGATGCCTTTCAGGCTGCCGCCGGTGAGATCGACCTCTATAGCGTAGAACCGCGCATCAGTGATGCGATCGCTGTCGCAGGCTAAGCCCGATAGACTAACAATGTTGTTCCGATTCTGAGGGAAAAGCTGGGTTACGACGGTTTCGTTGGTAAGCTGCGCTTCACCTAGGCGTTCGAGGCGACTTACCGCATTTCGGTGTTGCGCTGCGGCA
>CAWUKV010000014.1:0-42199 GCA_963923025.1 uncultured bacterium | reverse complement strand
AATACATTGAGGTGATCAGCGATCGCACCCCCCGGACCATCAACCGCTTTTTGACCCGACACCAGCGGCACAAGCTCACCAACGGCGACAAAATTGACGCCTTACGCCTGCTAGAGATGCAGCGCCACGCCCTGCTGATGTACACCAGCTGCGGATGGTTCTTCGAAGAGATCTCCCGGCCTGAAGGCACCCAAATTCTGCGCTATGCCGGGCGGGCCATTGAGCTGGCGGAAGATGTCTCTGGCGAAGCCTTCGAAGCCGACTTTATGGCACGCCTGGCCGCCGCACCGAGTAACGTCAACTATTTTCGCGATGGAGCAGGCGTGTACCGCAAGCAGGTGACGCCCTCACGCGTGTCTCTAGAGCAGGTGGTGGCCCACTATGCCATGTCGTCGCTGTTTACCCAGCATCACCGGGAAGCACCACTCTACTGCTACACCCTGAACCAGAAGGACTACCAGCGGCAGACCCTAGGCGCATTAACCCTGGCCCTAGGACAAATTCAGATTGTGTCTGACATTACCCAGGAAAAAACAACGCTGGCGTTTGCCGTCTTGCACTTGGGCGGGTGGGATTTCCACTGTGGCGTGCAGCCCTTTAAGCGCCGCCCGGCCTATACCCAGGCAAAAGAGGCCGTGATGACCGCCTTCAGTCAGGCCAGCGTTGCCCAGACGATTGTTGCCATCAATCGACACTTTGGTGACCATACCTTTGACTTGCAGAGCCTGTTTGCCGAAGAGCGCCACCGGATTATGACGCTGCTGAGTCAGGAAACCCTGCAGCGGCTCGACCAGCTCTACAGCCAAATCCACCGGGAAAACTACGGCGTGCTGATGGCCTTCCACCGCGATCGCATTCCCGTCCCCCAAGAAATGCAGGTGGCCACCGAGATTGCCTTGAGCAACCGCGCCCTGACCATCCTCCACAGCCTAGAACAGGATCTGAGCGACATTGACGAGACGGCACTGCCCATCAGTATTGGCTACATTGCCGAGCTAGAGGGCATTGCCATAGAAGCCAACCACTTCCACTGCACGCTTCAGCTACCAGCCGCAAAAACCATTCTGGAAAAGCTGGTAGAGCGAACGCTGCGGTCTGCCCTACAGGGTGATGTCAACACGTTGGAGAGCACCGTCAGTAGCCTGACGCGCTTGCTCACCCTCAGCCAACAGCTGGGGCTATCCCTGTCTTTAGGCAAGTGTCAGGAGATTTTCTACGGTTATCTGCTAGAAAACTACGGCCAGTTAGACGGTGACTCAGCTGAGCTGGCCGTACTGCCGACCCTTGGTCAGGCGCTGAGCCTCGACATTACACCGCACCTACGCTGGCTGATCGAGCGCGAGTGAGCGGCTGGTTGAGCGGCCTAGTACAGTTCGGCTCCCTCGATTACCTCAGCCTGGAACCCTCGGGTTTGGGCTGAGGTTGCTTGCTGCTGGGCCGAACGCAGGCTGTCAAACGCGCCAATGCTGATGACCTCGCCCCGCTCGGTTGAAACCAAAAATGCGTCACTGTAAACCTGCTGAACCGAGCCGAGCTGATTGCGTCCAGCCACGATGACAGCGTAGTAAAACGCCCGACTTTCCGGACCGCCCACCGCATCCGTTGATGGGCGGCTGGCAACCGTGTCGAATTCTTGAAAACCCATCTCTAGCAGGGTTTCCCGATCAGCAATACCGGTCACTTGAATGCCTCGCGCCCGCTGGAATACGCGAATTGCCTGACGGGTGGCATCGTCATAGATGCCATTTATCGACACCGTGTCATCGTGACGAAACTCGCCTCTGAGAACATCCTGAAGGACGCGGACATCGTAGCCTTCATCCGCCGGAGAAAGTTCATCGGTACTGAGGCTGCCGTAGCCGGGATAGCTGAGCTGCGCCGTGGCCACATCGCCAATGCCCAGCGCCGTCAGCGTTTCAGAATCAGCGACACCGGTGACGGGTAGCCCGCGATTAGCCTGATACTTTTTCACCGCATTGACCGTCAACGGCCCGTATTGACCGTCTACGTCAGCCAGTTCATATAAACCGTGGCGATGCAGAGCCCGCTGAAGTTCTTCTACCGCAGCGCTGGCGTCGCCTTCTTGTAGGAAATCTCCGTACTGTGCCAGCTGAACCGGACGGGTGTTAGCGGCAGGAGCAGTAGACTCAACAGCGGCGGATGCGGGCGCGATCACACCCAACAAACCCACCAGGGTCAGACCGGGCAGCACAGTTAAAAGAGCAGAAAAGAAAGTATTCATCACGTTGAACAGGTTGAAATAGCGTTAATTAAATGGCGTTATTGAAATGGCGTTAAATCGGATGGCTTTAAAGGGAGCTGAGCGATAGCGGCAGGCGCTACTGATAAATCACGCGGGCATTGGGCAATCCATTCTGCAGTGCCTGGTCTACAACCACTTGGGCATCGGCCCGGTTGCTATAGGCCCCAATCACCACCAGATCGCCGCGCCCGGTTTCTTGCACGTACACCCGACTGCCAAAGAGCTGCCGAGCTAAACGTAAGTTGCTGGTTCCGGGGACGGCGGCCAGGTAACGATTGTCGCTAACGCCGGACCCTAGCCCCAGCGCCTGTAACGTCTGCGCGCCTGCAACACCGTCAGCCCGCAGCCCACGCTGCTGCTGGTAGCGAATGACCGCCTGCTCGGTATTGGCCCCGTAGACCCCGTCGACGGCCAGGTTGGCCCCGTTGCGGTTGAGGGCCCGCTGTAGGTCTCGGACGCGATCGCCCTGACTGCCGCGCCGTAAGGTAGATGACTGGGTGCCTGGAGGGGTAAGGCTAGCTGTCGACGTACTGCTGATAGGGGGCGGAGCTGACACCGGCAACGGTGCCGGTTCAGAAACGACCAGTCCCAATGCATCTAATGTGCGAGAATCGGCAACCCCCGTCACAAACAAGCCGTTACGCTGCTGAAAATCTCGTACGGCGGACTCGGTTTGGCTACCGTAGCGACCATCAAACGGTCCGGGTACATAGCCGGAACGATCCAGCGCAATCTGGAGCGTTCTCACATCGTTGCCGACATTGCCCGGCTGCAGCACAGAGCTGAATACACGATTGTCAAAGGACTGTTTGTTGGCGGCGGTTTGCGCCTCAGCAACGTTACGCCAACTCAACACTGGCAAAGCCAGGAGGGCCGCAAGACAGGCAGCAGATATGGCAGATTGACCCATAGTTAATTCTTGTGATAGCTCTCGAAAACGGTCGTGAAACGGCAGCGAACCGACAGAACTGCGCGGTTAGCTACGGGATATGCTGATTTTATCCGGAATTTCTCCGGACGAAAACAGTATGGAGTTACAGCCTTCCTTCCGAATTAGGCGCTTTCTCGACAAGATCACACAGCATTGCCAGAGAAAACTTCAAGCTGTCTTGATAGGTTTTCTGAAGCGCCGAACCGCAGTTTTTTAGCCGCAGTTTTTGTGAGCATTGCTATTCTGCGTCGGCTAGTGCCACGTAGGCCCCCAGGCCGATTAGCATGCCGCCAGATAGATGGCGCTGCCGTCGTCGCAGCCGAGCACTCGCCTGAAGCCGCTGACCAATGGGACCTGCCAGCGCCGCAACGACCAAGTCTGCAAGCGTATTAAGCACAATTGACGTCGTCCCTAGCAGCACAAACTGCACCGCAATATAACCGTCCGGGTTAACAAACTGAGGAATAAACGCCAAGAAGAACAGCGCTGTTTTGGGGTTTAGTGCCTCGGTGGTAATGCCCTGGTACACAACGTTACGAGGTCGTCCACTGGCGTCATCGAGGATGTCGGCAACCGCTGACGATTCGGCCTCAGCCTGCAGGATTGTCCGCAGCCCCAGATAGATCAAATAAGCTGCGCCTGCATACTTGACAATGACAAATGCGATCGCGCTCGTTGCCAACACAGCCGAAATCCCCAGCGCAGCTGCCAGGACATGCACCATGCCGCCAATAGCCGTGCCCAAGGAAGACTGAACACCCTCGCGCCATCCGCCCCGAATGCTGCGCGTCAGCACATAGAAAATGCCGGGACCGGGGGTAATCGCCAGCAGCAGGGCCGCAGTGAAAAACAGACTAAAGCTAGCAATATTAGGCATGTTGTCATTCCTTCTACATCAGGTGTGCATCAGGCGTGTATCAGACCAATCAGACCAACGTCACCCGTCTAACATCAGACCAAATATCCCGAATCAGAGCTTAGTCAAGCTACACCTTTTCACTGTACCGAGGTTATTATGCCAAGGAATCTTATTACGTCGGGACAGTCGACAGCCCCTCGATAGGTGTAGCAACTCGGCAAAGGACTAAGTCGAGTTGCGAGGCACGGAACGCCTTGTGCTTAAGGGATAGCGCTACTGGGAGGCTGGAGCGAAGTGCCCAAAGTTTATATCGACAAGTTACATCGACAAGGAGACCACCGTGGCAGATTACCCCGTACATTATTTGACCGACGCCGCCAGCCTGACATTTGAAATGCTCGATCATGTCCGGCAGGGGCGTTGGGCCGCCGTGGTAATCGACAACTTCTACCCCGCAGCCTGTTGTGAAAAAGTGGTCTCGGCACTGCTAGAACAAAAAGCGTCTTTCTTCAAATACAAACAGGAAAATACCGACGCCTACGCCTTTGGTAATCCGCTCAATCCCCTCAGCAGCCGAACCGACGGCTACTTTGCCAACGTCGAAGCCAAGTACAACAGCACGCGCAAGCTGTTTGATGACATCGGGTGCGACTATCCGCTAGATAAAATTCTCAACCTGCTCAACAGAGTCTGGGCCTCCGGTGCAGACATCGCCCAGAACGAACAAGGCGAAAGGTTTTACGCAGGCGACATTCGGTTCATTGGCGAAGCCCCACTCCACAGCGACTTTGTGGCCCGCAAAGAATTACACGGTGCTCTCAAAGCAATGGCCGACCAGCTGACTGCGGAAATGAAGCAAATTACTGAACAGATGAGCTGGAACCTTTATCTATCGGCATCGGCAGCGGGTGGCGGCCAGCTGGAGCTTTGGAACCGGCGCTGGCAAGAGGCCGACGAGGCGCTGCGACTCCCCGGTACGCTGATGGGCTACGACGAACAGGTGGTGGCGGACTGCGATTACACACGGGTCACCCCCAAGCCGGGGCGCTTTGTCCTGCTACGCTCTAGCAGCTATCACCGCGTTCTGCGGTCTGACGATGCGCTACAGCGGATTTCAATGACTAGCTTCATTGGGGTTACTGATGAAGCAAAGCCCCTAATGCTCTGGTCTTAATGCTTTGGTCCTAACCGGGTAGATAGACTAGCAAACTGTCACACTCAACCGTCATACTCCAGGGGATGTTTGCCACAACAGATACAGGATCGAAGGCAAGCCATTGCTTGTGTGGGATTCGCAACACGTCAAAGTTTCTAACTCTCCAAATTGTCTACGGCAGTCCCATGGGCTGCCGTTTTTTCTGAGGTCTTCCCTGCAAACAGTCGCAGGATTGGTGAAAGCATTCGACTGTGTCGAGGGGCGACCGTGTCAAGCACTTCAGCGTCAGGAACTGTCCTTAGCAACTCGACGAATGCAATAAGCGGTCACAGAGGTGGCAGAATCAATCTGTTGTCTGCCCCACCTACACTGTGAAACTTGCCTTCATTATTGACCCCATCGAAAAGCTCGACCCCGGCCACGACACCAGCGTCGCCATTATGGAAGCGGCCCACGTGATGGGACATGAGGTGTGGATCGCTGCAGCGCCAGAAATGGGGGTGGTGGACGGGCAGGCCTATGCCTACCTGACGGCAGTGACGCTGAAGCCGGTGACGCTCGGTGATAACCACTGGGAGGCCGAGCCAGACTGGTTTACCTTGGACAAAAGACAGTGGCGATCGCTGGGCGATATGGATGCGGTGTTCATGCGTATTGACCCACCCGTGACCGTGCCCTACCTGTACGCCACCTACATTCTTGACTATGTAGGACCGCAGACCCAGGTGATCAACTCACCCGCTGGCATTCGAGCGGCCAACGAGAAGATGTATGCCCTCCAGTTCACCGAGGCGATTCCCCCCACCATCGTCAGCCAAGACAAGGCGGTCATTCAGGCGGCGGTCAACAAATGGGGGGGTAAGGCCGTGCTCAAGCCGTTGGGTGGCAAAGGTGGGGAAGGGATCTTGTTTTTGGAGGCGGGAGATCGCAACTTCAACTCCATGATTGAAATCAGCACTCAGCAAGGCATTGAGCCCGTCATGGTGCAGACCTACCTGCCCGAGGCTAAGGATGGCGATAAGCGCATCATTCTGCTCAACGGCGAGCCCATTGGCGCAGTGAACCGGATTCCCACCGGACAAGAATTTCGCGGCAACATGGCAGTGGGTGGTCGCAGCGCCAAAACTGACATTACCGAACGCGAACGGCAAATCTGTAGCCAGCTTGCCCCCACGCTCCAGCGTGATGGCTTAGTATTTGTCGGCATAGACGTGATTGGCGGCTACCTCACAGAGGTGAACGTGACCAGCCCCACTGGCATCCGTGAAGTAGACCGCCTAGACGATGTGCGGCTGGGGCAGTCGGTGGTGAACTGGCTCGCCAAGTCACAGTCGCTGTAGGGTATTGGTAATGACATCGAGAACGGGAACCATGCTGAAACTTAACCGCCGTCGTTTTTTGCAATACAGCGCCCTAACCACTGGGGCGGGAGTGGTTGCCGCCTGCACCAGCCCAACTACTGAATCTACAGGGGACGAGGCCCCCGTGGGTGAACTGCGGTCGGTGTCCTTCGGCACCAACTGGTACGCCCAGGCCGAGCATGGCGGCTTTTACCAAGCCGTAGCCACCGGCATCTACAACGATTACGGGCTAGACGTCACCATTCAAATGGGTGGCCCGCAGGTCAACGGCACGCAGCTGCTCATGGGTGGCGCAGTCGATTTTTTCATGGGTTACACCGCCGATGCCATTAATGCGGTGGCCGAGAACATTCCCAAGGTCACCGTGGCAGCAATGTTCCAAAAGGACCCCCAAATCCTTATTGCCCACCCCGACCAGGGCATTGCCGATCTGCCCGATCTAAAAGGCCAGCCCATCTTCATCTCAAAGGCTGCCAATGTTACCTATTGGCCCTTCCTGGCTGCTAAGTATGGCTTCACCGAAGACATGAAGCGTAACTACAACTTCAACCCTGGCCCATTCCTGGCTGACAAGAGCACCGCCCAGCAGGGCTACCTCAGCTCCGAGCCCCTATCAATTCAGAAGGAAGGTGGCTTCGAGCCCCTGGTCTTTTTGCTAGCCGACTACGGCTACAGCTCCTACGCCACCACCATCGAAACCCGTCAAGAGATTGTCGATGGCGACCCCAAGCTAGTACAGGACTTTGTCGATGCCTCCATCAAGGGCTGGTACAGCTACTTTGAAGATCCGGCACCGGGCAACGAGCTGATTAAGCAAGACAACCCCGAAATGACCGACGAGCAGCTGGCCTACGGCTTTGAAAAGATGCAGGAGTACGGCATTGTGGTGTCTGGCGAAGCCGAAACCGACGGCATCGGCGCGATGACCGACGCCCGCTGGCAGTCTTTCTTTGACACGATGGCAGAAGCTGGTGTATTCGACCCCTCCGTAGACTTTTCCAAGGCCTACACGCTGGAGTTTGTGAATAAGGGCACCGATTATTATCAGAACTAAAGCAGACGGATGAAGGCAAAAGGCAGAACGAGAGTCCTGCTGAGTTAAGAATTGCAGGGCAGGTACCACTCAGACCCAATGGCCAGAACTACTGCCCGAGATGAATCTTCTGATCGGGGGCCAGCTTAAACGGGCCCCCTTGGCCTGACTAACCCTGACAAACGCCCAACCCTGATAAACTCTAGTAAGAATAAATACAAAACTTAATCCCGTGGCCCACACCATCGTTACTAACGTCTGCGAGGGCGTCGCTGACTGCGTAGACGCCTGCCCCGTTGCCTGCATTGACCAAGGCCCCGGCAAGAACAAGAAAGGAACTGACTGGTATTGGATTAACTTCGATACCTGCATCGACTGCGGTATCTGTGTGCAGGTTTGTCCAGTAGAAGGGGCAATTTTGCCAGAGGAGAAGCCGGAGCTACAAGAAACGCCTGAGTAAGCGCTCTCCACGCCTGGCAACCGCTTTAAATGCCGTGACTCTTGCCGATCACCCAGTGCCTGCGGAAGTAGCGGGATAGGCTCGATTCTTCTAGTGATAAGCAGATGGGGCGACCGTGGGGGCAGGTCCGCGGATTTTGGGTGCGCTGCCAGTCGTCGAGGATAGCCTGCATGTCTTCAACGGGCAGCGGCGTACCGTTGCGAATGGCGGTTCGGCAGGCAGTTGCGACCAGTGCGGTGTCCAGTTCACCCCCAAGGCTGAGTTCTAGCAGGGCTTCGGCGCAGTCTTCTCGCAGCGCCAGTCGCGCTGGGGCGGTGCGCACGGCCCAAAGCTTTTCGCCAAATGGGGCAACGTCTAGGCCAATCCGCTCCAGCTGACTGACCTGGGCTGGCCGCAACCGTTCGAGAATGACAGGGGGCTCTACCGGCACCAGCTGCCAGCTCGCCTTGAGCTGTTCGTAAAGGACTCGCTCGTGGGCAATGTGCTGCTCAATTAGGCAGACCCCACCGCTGTGTTCGGCCACGATGTAGGTGTTGCTGACCTGGGCCACGGCGGTGAGCTGACCGGGGAGACCGTCTGCTTCGCTGGTCTGACGGGGAGTTCTATAGGTCCCCGACTGCTCAGCCGCTTTTACCAGCTGACGAGCCCGACGGTCGTGGGCCGCATCGGCAAGGCTATCGGGCTCGTATTGTAAGGCTGTCTGCACAGCGGCGGCCGCGCGATCGCACCACCCATCTCCGGCGGCTAGATATATTTCTGACTTGGCGGGGTTACGGTTCCAGTCCACCTGGTCGGGAGGCACCTGTAAATGCAAAAAGCAAACCGGATAGCGATCGCGCGGCAGCGTCCGACGAAAGGCTTGAATCAGCGCTTGGGTCAACGCCGGAGCCTGAACCATACGCCCATTGACAGCCACCCGCACCCAGTCGGGGCGGCGACGATGGCAGCGGTCCGGCAAACCCAGCACCAGCGACAGGCCATCTTGGGTGACCTCGCGCAGGTCGGCTTCGGCTACGTTACGCAATAGCTGGGGCATCAGCGTGCGGGCCGACCCCGGCCACAGGGTAAACCAGGGCTGGCCCGTTTGCTCAACCTGCCAGGTCACGGTGGGGTGACAAAGCGCCAGCTGCTGAACGGTGTGCTGAACCGCCCGCAGCTGGGGCGACAGTGACGACTGACGGCTGGGCCAATGGGCAAACAAATTATGGGCAGTGACGATGGTGCCGGGTGCGATCGCGGTTTCTACCACAGCCGTACACTGACCGTCGGAGTGATAGGTCGCCTGCCAGCCCATCGCATCACCACTCTGACGACTGCAAATCTGTAGCTCGGCCAGCTGAGCCAAACTGTGCAGCGCCTCCCCCCGAAAACCCAGCGTCGCCACCTGCTCTAAATCGGACCGGCTATGAATTTTACTGGTGCTATGGGCCGTGGCAGCCTGGGCCAGATTGTCCTGATCCATGCCTGTGCCATTATCCGCCACCTGTAGCCGCCACTGCTGCGGCCAAAGGCTGATGTGAATGCGTGTTGCCCCAGCATCCAGAGCATTTTCGGCCAGTTCCCGTACCGCCGCCGCCAGGGAATCAATCACTTCACCGGCGGCGATGCGGCTGACAACATCGGCAGCTAGTGGCTGAATTGCGTTGGAAGCGGGTTCAGACGGGCTGCCAGAAGCGATCGGTTCTCCCGCCTCAAGCCCAGTTTTAGGAACTGATTCAGGATTGGAGCTGACCATAGCCGAAAGCGTAACTGTGCTTTATCATTACGCGTGCAAAAATTAAAAAATCTGAAACTTAATTCAAAAATTTGAAATATAAATTGAAACTCTTGAATGATTTAGCTAGATTCTAGATAGATATCTCTCAATACTTGCGACCCACTGCCATGAACACCGTCTTTGGCCTTTTTCCCAAACCAGACCCGCTCAAGTCTCCTTCTCAAGTGTATGACCTCAAAACCCGTCTGGACTGGGGGGAGCCGGGGTTAACCATTATCGACGTCAGAGATCGCGCCGACTTCAACGAGTCCCACATCACCGGGGCCATCTCGCTACCCCTCTCGGAGCTGGTTCAGCGCGTGCGCCAAGTGCTCGAGCCCAGCCGCGACATCTACGTCTATGGCATCAACGATGATGAGGCAACGATAGCCGCTCAGGCACTGCGGTCGGCAGGCTATGCCAATGTCGCCAGCCTGCGGGGCGGCGTTGCCGCCTGGAAAGCCGTAGGATTTCCAGTTGAGCGAGGGATGGTAGCTTAGTAGGGCTTTTCTGACTTCTGTCCCCGTATGCGCCTAGCGACCCTTCTCCGGGCACGCCCATATCAACAACTCGGCTGGATCGTCTGCCTCGTTTTCTGCCTTATTTTAAGTGCGCTGCTCATCGTTAACGGTTGGGTGACTCCGGCCTGGGCCGGTCCAAAGGCAGCGACCAAACCTGCACTAACGCCTGCGCTGCTAGCACAGCGACTAGCGCAGCCCGTTAAGCGAGATGGACAGCTGACGGTTGACCTGCAAAACGTTCAGATTGACTTGCGGGATGATGACTTTAGAGCTGCATTCTACAGTCAAACTCAATCGGCACTGCAAACGGGCACCGCGCCACTGAGCCTTGACTTGGGGTCGTCCGTTATCCAGGGTGAGCTAGATCTCTCCCAGCTGGGCCTACGAACGCCGCTACTGGGGGATGGGCTGCGGGGACTGCTGCCCGAAGCGGCACGTCAGCAGGTGGATCAAGACCGCAATCGTGTAGATGCCAATCGCACGACGCTGAGCGTTTTTCGGGGGCGACTATCGCTGGCAGAAACGGCAGTTACGGGCCCTGTCGTTGCGCGTAACACCTACTTTTTGAACGAGGTGGAGGCCCAAGATAGCCGTATTTCAGGACCGCTACTGGCACAGCAGTCCCGGTTTTTAAAGGGCATCGACGCAGCAAATGCCCAGTTTCAGCAAGGCGGGAACTTCTCGCAGGCCGTTTTCTTTGGTCGGGCAATCTTTAACCAGGCGGTGTTTTCTGGAGAGACCGACTTTTCTCGTGCCGAATTTCAAGATGAAGGCCGATTTATTCAAGCTACGTTTCAATCGGCTGTAACTTTCTCGCGCAGCTACTGGCAGGGCACGGCTAGCTTTGACCAAAGCCGATTTGAACAGGCGCTAACGCTATCCAGAACCCAATTTAGCAGTGCCCTTACCCTGTCAGAGGCCGTCTTGATCGGGCCACTGTCCCTCCGGCAGGCGCAGTTTGGTCAGGCCGTGAACCTGCGCGGGGCAACGATACAGCAGCAGGCTGACTTTGGCGATGCCCAGTTTGCAGTTGATGCCATCATCAATGTGCCAGACCTCGCGTTTGACGCCCAGTCCGCCCACATTTTCGGCACGCCGGACCAGCTGGGTCAGCAGTTCTCGGTCCCTGCGCTGACCGGCAACGAAGCCGTGCTCAAGCGCCTAATTCGCAACTTTCGTCAGCTAGAGCAGATTGCCGATGCGAATCAAGTCCAGTTCACGCTGCAACAGCTGCGGCTGCGCCAGCTAGCCCAGCGGCTGCGGGCGGTGGACCTGAACCGGGCCTCGTTTTTGCAGCTCAGTCGGCTGGGGCTCACTGTTGAGCAGACTCAGGCGATTGTGGACTACCGCGATAACACCCCCTTTGTCCGCCCTGCCGACCTGCTCAAGCTACCGGAGATTGGGGCGGCGGACTACTGGCAGGTCAGCGATCGCGTTGTCACCGATACAACGCCGTCACGCCTACAAAGAGTTGGGCTAGTGCTGCGCTGGTTAGGACTAGAACTGCTGCTCATCCTGAGCCGGTACGGCACCAGCTTTAGCCTAGTGTTTGGCGTTGGTTGGGTAATAATTGCGCCGTTTGCCCTGACCTACTGGTGGGCCGATCGCGATCGCGCCGCCCCCCTCTCCTTGACTGAACTGTTACCGTCGCTGCTGACCTACCTGAGTTTAATCACCACAGGCATTGTTCTGATCTACCGCAGCAGCCCCACGCCAGGTGCCACGCTGATGGGGCTGACCCTCTTAGTGGTACCGCCGCTGGGACTGTTTGCCGTGCGCCTGCCAAAGCCACCGCCCAACGCCCCCAGCTACTTCACCCAGGACGGCAGCGAACGCCAGCTAAGACTGTTGATTGCGCGGCTGCCGGTAATGCCGGAGTATTACTTTTTTCGCAATCGCTACACGGGCCTGGTGCGATCGCGCCGCTGGAACTGGTTGAATTACTTTGATTTCAGCGTTAACAACAGTTTGCGATTTGGGTTTAATGACACCAGATTACGGGATCTGTCGGTGCCCGGTGCGCTGAGCTGGCTGGCGTGGTACCAGTGGACGCTGGGTGTGCTATACATTGCCCTACTGCTATGGACGCTGTCGCGCACCATTCCGGGTCTCAATCTACTGCTCTACTTTTAGTGCCAGTTCTGCTTTACCGACCTCTGTTGCCGCTCTCTGTCACCGACCCCATGCGCTCACAGCCCACCGCTTTACGCCCCCGTCCCGTGGACCCTGCCCCTGTGGATACTCGTTCCGCCGCCGATGACCAGCCCAACCGCGCCGATCAAAAAGCAAAGCTCCGCCGGTCGCTGCTAAAGGCACGCCAGTCGATTCCTCCCCAGCTCTGGCGGCAAAAGAGCCAGCGGATTTGCCAGCATCTGGCCGAATGGCCCCAGTTTCGTCAGGCCAAGACCATTCTGGCCTATTGCAGCTTCCGGAACGAGCCCGATCTGAGTCCGCTGCTACAGCAGCAACGCTCTTGGGGCTTGCCGCGCTGCGAGGGGAAACGGCTAGTCTGGCACCGCTGGTACCCCAGCTGTGAGTGGCCACTACAGTCCGGGGCCTATGGCATTACCGAACCTTCGCCCCAGTCACCGCTAGTCGACCCTCGTAAGGTCGATCTGATCTTGGTACCAGCCGTGGCCTGCGATATCAAAGGCTATCGTCTGGGCTACGGCGGCGGTTTTTATGACCGCATGCTCAGCCATCCCCGTTGGGCTGGTAAACAAACCATAGGGATTGTGTTCGAATGTGCCCGTTTACCTCGGGTACCCCAGGACGACTGGGACCAGCCGCTCGACGGCATTTGCACCGAGAGCGGCCTATTCCTGTCAGCCCGGTAGGTCATCAATGGCACCATGACCTGCATGCAAGGCTTACATGGCCAAGAGATCGTCCAGGGCATCAATGGCTTCACAGCCTGATGCTTCGAACTTAGGCACAGGCGCGACCGTTGGGCCAACAGCCGGTAGGACTGGCGATGCAGCAGGCGCTACCGCAACCGGTATAGGCGGACCCGCCAGCGCAGCACCCCCACCCAAGCGGCCATACATGTATTCGTCAGCGTACTTACGAAATACGGCCTCGAGAGCAGTGCGGGGATTTTTTAATCCCCACTCATCGGCAATCTGCTGCGCCTTTTCGATGACGTCTTTGCTTATTCGGATTTTGTTGTCATACATAGCTGGTTATCGGTCGAAACAGAAAACAATCCTTGGACGTTGGCAAACTGTGGATCGCTAAGAACAGAAAAAAGCCGACGACCCTCTAGGCGCGACGCAATCAGATGTGACCCCCCACCCGTTACTAAGAAGCGGGTAACCCTAGCCATGTAGGGAGTGTACTGGGCCTTTACCATTTGAAAGATGCCCTTGAACCACGGGTCAAGATATTCGTCCAACCAGCCCGACCAGGAGAGTTCGGTATCGGCATACATGTGCTCGGCCCGGAAGCCATCCATGATCACTGACGGGTCAGCGGTTGTGCCTAACACGTTAGTGAGGCGGCGATCAAAACTAATCGCGGTTGCTAGTTCGTAGGTGCCGCCACGGTCCATCACGTTCTCGTCAATGACCTCACCGTTGGCATCCACCAGGCGGGTAAGCCAGGTGCCACCGCCAATGTCTACCACGATGGTGTAGCCGGTAGCCGGAATCAGGCCCCGCTGCTTGGCATAGAGGTAGGCCCCCATGCCTTCACGCTCGACCCGCACTGAGGCCACCTGCACATTCATCTCAACGCCGTTGCGTTTGAACTGATGCGGCCCTAGCAGCTGAGCTTTGATGTCGTCAGCGGACCGAATGGGGTCGGGGGTAGACACCAGCAGGTGGAGCGTACTCTCTTCTGCCGTTTGTCCTTTGGGCTCCAGACAGGCGTAAAGGTGCAACTTGGCTAGGTCCGTCTTATTTTCGATGACGGTCTGTTGCTGGCGGCGATATTTGTAAGCCTGCGCGCCAAAGTGATAGCGGCGGCCGTCGGGCAGCTCAATCAGCGGCGAGGCCTCAGAATAGCTGACAGCATCTCGCCCTTGGGGGAGCTGGAACCGGACCGAGCGGATAGCCTTGGGATGGCCGTTGCCATCGTAGAATTTTAAATCGTAATTACCGGCATCTAAAGCCAGTACGCGGGTGGCCAGACTAGGCGTAGTCGCGGCTTTGCGAGTGCGGGGAGTTTTAGTCGCAGTCGGCATGGTCAACCTCACCGAAGATGGGGTGTGGGGAGAACTGTCCCCAACTAGTACAAAAATACCATACTTAAACCATCCCGAATTTGCAACCCCATCTGTCCCCGCCCGAAAATCAGCATCAACTCAGTAGTCATCCGCTGGAAGTCGCTTTGTACACAGCTTCAACACATTTGTATACACTGTGCGAAAAATCTGTATACGTTCAGATATGGACAACTTTAGAACTGTTGCATTTTTTTATATATATTCGGGTTTCTCACACAGTTTCCACAGTTTTTCCACAAGGTCTCGGCCGTTTTCCACAGCATTATTCACAGTTTCAGGGGTTGAAGCGATTTCTGTGGATATTGCACTGGTTTAAAGAGTTACCGAGAGTTCATGAAGATAAGTAAACAAAATCCGGCGTAAGCCTATTCCTTTCGTACCCCCGAAAATCCACGCAAACCCCGTTGTGTTTTTTCTGCCCATTGAAAAGTTATTGGTGTCTGCCCGACAATACAGTCATCGCCCAATTGTTGCTGCGAGTGTTCCCAATCCGTTGAGAAACCCTTCAGCAGGGCTGTATCTACCATGACAAGAAGGATTTTCTGATGACAACTCATCCCGTTAGTTTGCTGGTTGACGTTCCCGAAGAGCTTTACCAGTCGCTACAACAATATTTGGATTCGCACACGCTGTGGCATCAAAATCGAGTCTTCCAAGCAGCGCTATCGCTGTTTCTCATGCAAAACGGCGTCAGCAATCAACAGCTCAGCAATCTCTATCTGGACAGTTTGTTTGATCGAGCCGCTTAGGCAGGGCAAGTATCGAATGGGGTCCAGCATTAGCTGTGTGGTTAGAAGACAGGAGAGAGAATCAGAATAGGCCTATCTTCTATAGCCACCAGTAACCTTAGGACAAGGCTGCGACAACGTAGGATTCTATGCCAAGCAGGATCGCCGTGCTTGGTGTCCCAACGTAAATGGCGCTAGCTATATATCTCCTGACTTCTAAAGTCTGACTTGATGGCATATTGAAACGGGCATGGAACGCGCTTCGCCTCCACCTCGGACTGTGCCCCAGCCATTCTCTCTTTGGATCGTTTGTTACTTCTTGTCAAGCTGCGTGGCAGCCGCGATCGCACTTTTTTCTCGTCCCCGTTGTGCGTAGGGCCGCAGTTCGGCAACCTCACACCCCGCAAGAATGCTTAAATTTTCCAGACTAATACCGCGCATCAGCATTTCGACACACCAGGTTTGGCGGGCCTGTATGGGGACAGGTGGGTCTGTTCCCACATCAATACCCTGCCACCATCGGTCCCATCGCGTTTGAATCTCCTGAGCTGACAGCGGCGCTCCCGTATCGTTCACAAACAAATGCGCAGCACCGTCTTTACGGTTTTTGAGCCACTTGGTCAGTGGGTTGCTCGTGTAAGACCCATAGCGCTTACCCAAAATCCATTGGTTAATGGGAACCTGCCGACTGCCGTCTGGGGTGACAACCTGGAGCACGTGCTGAGACTTATCGCTGATGTGGTGCGATCGCAACAGCGTGGACAGTTCTGCCGGGCGTAATCCTGCACCGAACATCACCAAGGCCATCGCCTGGTCTTGAAAGCTGTTAGCTTTGGCCTGCTTAAGCACTTGATGAACCCATGCAGCGGGTAAATCTTGAACCGGCGGCATAGCAGCGGCTTGCTCTGTCGCTGGGGTTTCTGCCTCTGATTTATCAACAAAAGCCGCCGTTAACACGGAGAGAAAGTCATCTCGCTCTGACCAGATCGAGTAGCCACTGGTTGCTTCAATTACTACATACCCCACTAATAATGCCCCCAGACAGCCTGCGGCATCGTCGGTAGGCAGACGAGCACTATCGCCCAACAGGTGTTCTAGGTGCTCGGCCATGTCCTGTCGCAGGTCCATCAGCCGAGCGCGCAAAATCTGGAGCTGCGCTTCAGAATAGTGGTCGGCCTCGCCAATAACAGAACGGACAAAGCTAGGAAATTGCTCCAACGCTTGCAGACAGACCTCGGCATAGCGCTTTAAGGCGGCTGCAGGCTGGTCCGGCTCTAGCTGAGGCGGCGTGGATAGAACCATGGGTGACTCCTGCAGCATCGCCAGAAGTAAGCCGTACTTATTGCCAAAGTTGCGAAACAGCGTGGCTTCGTTAACGCCAGCCTGGTCAGCGATCTGACGGGTCGTAGTCTGGCTAACGCCTTGGGAGAGAAACAGATCTAGTGCTGCTTGAGTCAGGCGCTGACGGGTAGACGAAGACATATAAAGCGGCGTTGAAATAGGACGGGAAGAAGAAAAGCTTAATCTTGCAAGTGGCACTTGCAAGATTACTGAAAGATTGTTAGCTTGAGTATATGCAAGCGGCACTTGCAAACTGATGGCTCCAGCTTAGCAATTTAACTTCTGTACCACCATGACTTCACAATTGACTGCGCGTCCGGCTACGCCTGCGCCGCTCGAACAAGCCCCCGAACGTCCCCCCCTCGATTGGGTCAGCGTTGGCTTTTTTACCGCTTTCCACGGGTTGGCGCTGCTAGCACCCTGGTTCTTTTCCTGGTCGGCCCTGGGAGTTGCCGTGTTGCTACACTGGCTCTTTGGTGGGGTGGGCATTTGCCTGGGCTACCACCGTATGCTCAGTCACCGCAGCTTCCGCGTCCCTAAATGGCTAGAGTATGCGATCGCAACCTGCGGGGCGCTGGCGATTGAGGGCGGCCCTGTCTTTTGGGTAGGGGGGCATCGTCGCCACCATGCCTTCTCAGAAGACGTACATCAAGACCCCTACTCGGCCAAGCGCGGCTTTTGGTGGAGTCATATTCTCTGGATTGTATTTCCTGAGCCGACGACGTTTGATAACAAGCGCTATGCCAAGTACGCCCCAGACCTGATGCGGGACCCGTACTATCGCTGGCTAAACAAAAACTTCCTGCTGCTGCAAGTTCCGCTTGCGCTGGTGCTGTATCTGCTTGGGGGGTGGTCGTTTGTGGTTTACGGTATCTTTGTGCGAGCGGTCATGCTGTGGCATTCAACCTGGCTGGTTAACTCCGCCACTCACCGCTGGGGCTACCGTACATTCGATGCTGATGATAACGCTCGTAACTTATGGTGGGTCTCTTTGATGACCTACGGTGAAGGCTGGCATAACAATCACCACACCTATCCCCGTTCAGCTCAGACCGGTTGGAAGTGGTGGGAAGTTGACATCACTTGGCAGACCATCCGCTTGATGGAGCGTCTGGGCTTAGCTACCAAGGTGAATCGCATTCCGGCCCGGCATCGTGGATAGACCCAGTTAAGACAAGCTGAGCCGGTATGCGCCTAGGCCATGCGCGTTGCCATCAAAAAAGTGATTTAAACAACAGTTTGTTCCTAGAGTCCCCCGCTGCAACATCAGCAGCGGGGGATTTTTTGTGGCGACATTTTGTAGTGCAATTTTGGTCACTTTGCCTGAACTTTCTGGTGTGGCTGTTCCGCTTGACGCACAGCGCTCCGCGACTCGCAATCCGGCTCAATCTTTTTGCGGATTGCTATACCGTCCCGTACTTGTACGGTTGTCGCCCAGACCACTGTCCTTCAGCCAAATTCAGGCTGATATAGCCTTTTATCAATAGCATCGGCTCGATACATAAGTTGTTGTCTGTATAAAAATAGGGCATGCGATAAGTGCGGACAGACTCATGCGTATTTCGCATTTAGAAGCTGTTTACAGTATGAAAAAGTTCTCAGAGAACACTCGTTTTCTTGTGGCGTACGTTACGGTTTAGAAAGGCTGAGTGGCGGCTTCTTTTAGCTTCACGAGAGTTTTAGTGAAGCGCCCATAGCCTTTTTGTTTCCTTTACCTAGTCTTATTGGGCAGTCTTTACGGTAGAGGAGGTTAAGACCGTGTAGATCTCTTCAGCATCTATGCGCCTCGTCTACAAAATCCGCGCACATCAGAACGTCATACAGGTGCGCGGCATAAAAAACGCCATACATAGCCAAGGCATAATACATAGCCAAGGCATAAACGTCACACATGATTGTGACATTTGATTTGTGACAGTATTCCGCTACGCATCTTCGAGTACCTGAGCGATCTCAATGACCCACCCTTCTCCGATTCAGCCACCTCGTAGCCTTCTCCGCCGCATGCTACGTCCCATCAGTCACTGGATCGACAGCCTTCCCGTCAAAAATCCTAGTCAGGCCCGCTACATCGCCCGAACGATTCCAGCCCAGTGCCCCTTTGAGCGCGAGTTGAATCTGTTTGGCCGCACCGTTGCCCACATTCCACCCCTCTGTAAGCTCAACCCGCTCTACGAAGAGGTGGTTGCTCTGCGGTTTAGGGCCCTATGTTACCTAGCTGACGAGTGCGGCGAAGACATCACGGCTTTCATCTAGCCTCTGTGCAGTTTGCCAGCCACTAGCTTTAGCCCGTCAAGCCCGACTCGTTCGGTCAGTTTCTACAAGGCACAAAGCCAGAACGAACTTCCGTCAGGTCGCAACACCCACTGCCTGAAGTATCGCCATGGGACCTACTGCTTTGAGGTGATCCAGCCGCTCCTGATTCTTCACAAGAAGCGAACCCGCGAAGCCTAATGAATTAATCGAAATTTTTTCGTAGCTTTCACGAGATCGCGGCACCACCATCATCCATCTACGCGTGCAGAGCAAATTATAAGGACGGAACTGTCGCCCCTGCCATTGGTCATTAGAATCGCCAATGCTGAGGCGCGTCAGTAGTTGGCGGTAGGTTGTCAGCAAGCTTGAGCCCGAGGGCAGGTCGAGGGGTGCGATCGCGCAGCGAAACGGCAGCGCCTGCTCGGGCTTCAACTGGTCAATCAACAATCCCGGATCGGGGTCAACCATCGGCAGTGGCACCAGCTGTAGATGCTTGTGTCGCTGGCTAGCGCCTGCCATTGGCCCCCCGTTGTAAAAGGCAAATCCGTCAATTTCTGTCAGGCAGCGGGCCAGCGCTTCGAAGTCAGCAGCCTGTAGCCACGTGTCCTGGGCTTCAAAGTCACGGGTGACGATCAGTAGATGATGGTCCACGACATTGAACTTGTTGAGCAGACACAGGTGCGTGTCAGAGATGTCGCAGACATACAGGTCGTCGTCGTAGGGCAAGAAAGGGTTGAAATCGGGGTCCTTTTTCTGCCGCTTTTTAGTGGACTTCGACTTGCGCGCCAGATTCGTCACAACCCGCACCACAAAAGTGATCCCGTCTGACTCGACGAGCTCATATTCGGTATCGATGGGCAAGAGCGCACCAGTATTCAACCCGTGGGCCGTCTGCGCTCGTAGCCGTTGCCACAGTTGCCCCGTCTGCCAGTCCTTGCGTGACATCAGATCTGCCCCCTCCGCCGATAAACCTCAGTCACACTAATAGGGCCAGGGACCTTCGTAGAGTGGGTTAGCGGGTTTAGGCGTGGCCAAGACCGGAACGGCTTCAGCCGGGACCGACCGCTGCGCCGGACTGGCATCCATCAGTGTAGAGGCCACGGCCTGAGCCGCTGTCTCAGATAGGGCAGGAGCCGTTTTGCTATTGATTTCTTCGTTCAGCTTTTGGTTGAGGTCGCGGATTCGCTTGGACAGCAGACGAATGATGTTCACCGCAATACCCGGCGTTTCGTCAATGGCCTCATACAGCTGCTGTTGGGTCAGCACCAGGCAGTCGCAGTCTTCTAAGGTCGTCACTGAGGCCGAGCGGGGTTCGGCGTCGAATAGCGACATTTCACCAAAGCAGGCACCTTGGGGCAACCGAGCCAGCTCCTTCTCACCGCTGTGAACCCGTACCCGACCTGACACCACAATATAGAGCGAACGGCCTTCCTGCCCCTCGGTAAAGATGGTATGACTGGCCGGAAACGCCAGCTCATCCATAATTGAGGCTAGCCGGACCAGAAAATCATCCCGCAGTTCAGTAAAGATAGGGACGCCACGGACAAACAGCAGCCGATCAACGCTAGTAAGCATAGCTAAGGGCTAGATTGAGTTCCTCACACCATACAAAACGGTGCCCGCCCAGACAAGCCATTAGTTCAGGTTTTGTCCGTAGGGACATAAATCCATCAGGGTACAGCCGCCACAGTTGGGGTTGCGGTAGTGGCAGCAGCGCTGACCATGCAGCATTAGCACTTCGTGATTGTCGTATACCTGCTGGGCGTCCCAGTCTTCCGGCAGCTGCGCTTCGAGAATGGCGTGGCTTGGCCCCACCGCCACCGAATCGGGGATGAGTCCCGTCCGCACCGCCACGCGATGGTGATGGCTGTCTACAGGTAAGGCCCGACGGCGTAGGGTACTAAACGACAGCACCGCCGCACTGGTTTTGGGTCCCACGCCGGGCAAAGACTGGAGCCATGCTCGGGCTTCGGGGACCGGCAGGTGGGCCAGAAAGTCTAAATTAAGCTCACCCCGGTCAGCGGTAACCTGCCGCAGCACCTGCTGGAGGCGTGGGGCTTTTTGCTCGGGCCAGGTACAGGGTGCGATCGCAGTTTCTACTGCCTCGACCTCAGCATCCCGCACGGCATCCCAGGTCGGAAAGGTGGCCCGTAGCTGCTTAAAGGCCCGTCCCGAGTCACGATTTTTGGTCCGGTGCGACAGCAGCGACGACACCAGTTCGCTCATGGGATCCAGACTGTGAAAGTAGGCGATGGGGCAGCCGTACACCTGGCACAGCCGCTGGTGAATCACCACTGCCTTTTGTTTGAGGTCTGAAGTTAATAGATCCAGCTGTCCCACAATGCACCCTCGACCAAAGCTCTGCTCATGGTAAAAGGGGCTGCGGTTGCTGGCGTCTGCCGTGTGGTCGATCAGGCAGGGAGTCGGTTTTGCAAAATAGTGGCGAGTCCGGGCACGGCCGCTGCCACATCACTTTGAACTGACTTGCGCAGCTTGCCGTAGGCCCCAGCGATGATTTTGTTGTCGGTTGTGGCAACGCGGGCATCGGTGACCCCCAAGATGGCATCAGCGGCGCGATCGCGATGCTCGCTCAAGTACTGCACCGGGTCTCCAGCTTGCTCCCCCTCAGCCCAGACTGGGTCTAACGCCGATAGCGTGTCAGGTAGCAGCCGCCCCACCGCACCAGGAATGTAGTCTGCACCAATGCCTTTCACGACGCCGTAGGCCGCCTTGAGCGCAAACCCGCCCAGTCCACCCTTGGCGCTGACCTGTTCGTCAATCAGGTGGGTGCAGTCTTGGGCAATCTGGTTGCGCACGCCGGGGTCGTTAAGCTGCTGGCTGAGTGTCATAGCAAGACTCCAGAAAATTTAGAATAAAAAGGAACCATAGGCAGGCTCGTCGCTGGCCGTATCTATCGTCGAGTTATAAAGAATCAAGCGTGAGCCATTTGTTCCAAGGGGTTCAACCGATTGACCGGTGCTGCTAACCCTCTGGTCATTCCTATGGGGCATTCATACAGTATTACAGCCTGCTCGCCTTTGGTCAGAACAGTCCGCTGAGTCCCCGCGCCGATCTCCTCGATGGCCTCTTTTCGCCTTCCCCTTTGTCCCTTCCCCACCGCTATCTATGACTCCTGAGCAACGCCAGTGGTACGAAACGCAGCTGCGATCGCAGGCGCTAAACGAGCGCAAAGCGGCACTGGACCGGTTGGCCACAGAGGCAGCTGACGAAGCCCTGCCGATTTTGCAGGCCCTTGCTCAACGGGGTGATGTATTTCAGCGACGGCTGGCCATGATGGGGTTTGCCAACCACCCGACGGAGACAGCCTTCGATACATTAACCACGCTGATGCAGTCTGAAAAAGACAGCAACGTCCTGGCGGAAGCGGCCAACTCACTGTTTGAATTTGGCGATCGGGCACTGCCGCTGCTGGTAGACCTGTTTGAGGCTAATACCGACTGGCTACTGCGACAGACGATTCTGGCGCTGCTGATGTCGACCGACGATCCGGCTACGCTGGTCCATATTGCCACGCTCGGATTGGGGGACGACACCCAAACCGTCCGAGAAACCGCCATTTTGGCACTGCGACAGCTGTGGGAGACGGATAGCCAGACTCAGGCGCTGGCGCTGCTGGTCGAGCAGGCAAAGAGTGACTATTGGCGTGATCGCTGGCGGGCGGCCACAGCACTAACGGGCTGTCCCTTACCTGAGGCCAAGGCATTGCTCATCCAGCTTCAACAAGACACCCATCACCGCGTGGTGGCAGCAGCACTGGACGCCAGTATGGGCTCAGATGGCTCGGGCTCAGATGCTTCTGTATAGCCGCGCTCCAGCCTGCGCCGCCCAATAGAGTGCGCCCAACAATGAAAAAGGGCTGCCTACAGGCAGCCCCAACATCGTAATTAGTTATTCGTATTGCTTGAGCCGGAACACCGAGAGAGGTGTCCCTATGGGTCTGGCTGCTCCAAAGAGCAGAGCCAGCAAGGCTTACATCATGCCCATGCCGCCCATGCCGCCCATACCGCCTATGCCGCCCATGCCGCCCATACCGCCCATGCCGCCGTCAGCAGGCATCGGGGGTTCGGGTTCAGGCTTCTCAACCACTAGCGCTTCGGTCGTCAGCACCATACCGGCAACGGACGCCGCGTCTTGCAGGGCCGAGCGAACCACCTTAGCCGGGTCAACAATGCCGCTGGCAATCAGGTCTTCGAACTCACCCGTCAGGGCGTTATAGCCTTGGTTGAAGTCCAACGCACGAGCCTTCTCAACCACGACAGAGCCTTCGGCACCGGAGTTGTCTGCGATTTGACGTAGCGGTGCTTCTACAGCCCGCTTGACGATTTCTACCCCGGTCTTCTCTTCGATGTCGGTCAGGCTATCCAACAGGTCATCGAGCTTATTTGACAGGTGCAGCAGCGTAATGCCGCCACCGGGAACGATGCCTTCAGCAACGGCAGCTTTGGTCGCACTAAGGGCGTCTTCGATGCGCAGTTTGCGATCCTTAAGCTCAGTTTCAGTGGCCGCACCGACCTTGATCACTGCAACACCGCCAGCCAGCTTAGCCAGCCGCTCGGACAGCTTCTCAGTGTCATACTCAGAATCAGTTTCGTCCAGCTGCTTGCGAATCTGAGCAATGCGCTGGTCGATGTCGTCCTTTTTGCCACTTTCGGACACGATGGTGGTGGTGTCCTTGGTGATAGTAATTTTGCGAGCCGTACCCAGCATCTCAAGCGTGGCCATTTCCAGGCTCAGACCCACCTCTTCAGAGATGACCTGCCCCCCGGTTAGGACGGCAATGTCTTGCAGCATGGCTTTGCGACGCTCACCAAAGCCAGGAGCCTTGACCGCTGCACCGTTGATGACGCCACGGGCCTTGTTGACCACCAGGGTTGCCAACGCTTCCCCTTCCACGTCTTCAGCAATGACGACAAAGGGCTGACCGTCCCGAGCAATTTTTTCGAGCACGGGCACCAGATCTTGGATAGAGCTGATTTTCTTATCGGTGATCAGCAGGCGGGCATTGTCCAGCTCTGCCACCATGCGTTCTTGGTCGGTAACGAAGTAGGGCGACATATAGCCCCGGTCGATCTGCATGCCCTCAACGACTTCTAGCTCAGTGCTGAGCGACTTCGACTCTTCAACGGTGATAACACCGTCTTTGGTCACCTTGTCCATCGCTTCGGAGATCATGTTGCCGACGGTTTCGTCACTGCCCGCCGAAACGGTAGCCACCTGGGCAATGGCATTGCCTTCTACGGGCTTAGCGGCAGCTTCGATCTCGCTAACCAGCTTGTTGACGGCTTTTTCAATGCCACGCCGTAGGCTGACGGGGTTAGCACCCGCGGCGACGTTTTTAAGCCCCTCTCGAATCATGGCCTGGGCCAGGACCGTTGCCGTGGTCGTCCCGTCACCAGCCAGATCCTTAGTCTTAGAGGCCACCTCTTGAATCAGGCGAGCACCCGTATTTTCGTAGGGGTCAGATAGCTCGATTTCTTTAGCGATGGTGATGCCATCGTTGACGATTTGTGGTGCGCCAAACTTCTTCTCTAACACCACGTTTCGGCCCTTGGGACCCAGCGTGATTTTGACGGCATCCGCCAGGGCATTGACGCCCCTTTCCAGCGCCTGCCGCGACTTTTCGTCGAATGCAACCAGTTTTGCCATGATCAGCTCGTCTAGCTCTGTGAATAAAAGACTCGGGTTAGATCAGCAATACGTCAGCCGTACTGCACTTCGAACCGTAAGATTAGCACTCCAGCAAGTAGAGTGCTAATTAAGATTAGCGTTGGAGTGTAACGAGCTTGAGGTACGGATGACCGATCCTGTGCAAAACCGTTCCTTACAACGGTGGTCTAGAGCCCAACTGTCAATCACAAGATATTGACTATCGGCAGCATTTTAATAGGCAAAAACCTATCGCTGGACAATTAAGATATCTCCAGTTCCATAGATAGGAACTTAATTTGCTTTATCTTTTTCGTAGGATTTGTAAGGCCTCAAGTTTACATAAGGCCTTGAGGCTGTAGGTTTTGTGTCCCTGTCTGTGTGTTGATCCACTGTTTCTTGATTATGATTGATGTCCCAATCCAACAACCTAGTTGAGCTGTATAACGCCTTTCCTCAACAATTTCGCAGCATTGTACTGAGTACGACAACGGCCGAGGGCCAGCCCCACGCCAGCTATGCACCGTTTGTGATGGATGCTCAGAAAAACATTTACGTGTTTGTGAGTGGACTGTCTGCACACACGGCCAATCTTAAGTCGCAGGGGCAAGCCAGCGTACTGCTCATCGAAGACGAGTCCAAAACAGAACAGATTTTTGCCCGTAGACGGTTGGTATACGACTGCACTGCCCAGGTTATCGCTCGGGACAATCCGCAATGGGACAGCATCACAACCCAGTTCGCAGAGCGCTTTGGCAATATTATTGATGTGCTCAAAGGCCTTAACGACTTTGACGTTATTCAACTTAGCCCGCAGTCAGGGCAGTTCGTTGTGGGTTTTGGTGCCGCCTATCGAATCAGCGGCGAGAATCTGGACCAGCTCGAGCAGGCCACTGCCGCTAAGCAGTAGATCGGTATCCCTGCCGCATTAGCGCTAGGCCAGCACACCATTCAAGAAAATATCGGCCAAGGTTTCAGCCAGCTCCTTCATGTCTTGCGGGGAGCTAGCCTCATCAGCCAGCGTATTTTGGCTAAAGCCCGCCACGGTAAACATGCCTAGGAAAATTCTGGCGACCACGCGGGGATTCATGGGCCGGTAGGTGCCACGGTCCATCGCCGTTTGGAAAAATGCCTCGGCCACGTCAGTCATTTTGTTAATGACTTCGGACTGAACGCGATCGCGCAAGTCCGGATGAAACTGCGCTTCCATAAAGCACACTCGCAGCAGATCGGTATTTGCACTCAAGTTCAGCATTCGTCGCCGCATCACCTGGGCCACAGCTTTGTAGCTACCCATTTCGCTCAGTTCAGTTAGCAGCTCGGTCAGCAGCTCAACCCAACCTCGAGTGGCCACTTCAATCAGGATGGCTTTTTTATTCTCGAAGTGCCGAAACAGGGTGCCTTCAGCCACACCAGCGGCCTTTGCCAGATCGCGAGTGGTGGTTGCGCCATAGCCCTGCCGGGCAAACAGCCGCTGCGCCGCCTTCAGAATGCGGGTCTGGGTATCTTCTGCGGGGGCAGCGAGTCGCCGGGTAAGCTGCATAGAAAAATTTAATTTGGGTGTAGCGCTATTTTCTATCGTTCCTTCCGTAATCGGGGCGCAGGTTCACAGAAGGTAACTAAACGGGGATCATCGCCCAGAGGCGATTAGCATCCAGCACCCCCCGTTGAGGAAGATCGTGATCACCGCGCCCAGCACTAACCCTTGAAACCACACCCACCGTCGTCGCCAGATCAGGTATAACGCCACAGGCAGCAGGTACAGCAGCTGCCCCAGGCCAATCCCAAACAACACGATGGAGAGATAATTATTAATAGCTGCTGGTAGCACCCGCTCAAAGGTCACCCCCACCAGATTGAAAGCAAGAAACCACACCACTAAGTTGGCCAATAGCGTGATTCCGGCAGCAATAAAGAGCTGAGCGACTCTAGGCATATTGAACAGTCAGTGACGCAAAGATTCAGAGGCACAAAGGTAATGGGGTAGCGCCCAAAGCCATCGGAGGCTAGGCCAGCTGCTGGAGCCGCACTTGACCCGCTGCACCTTCTCGATAAAACAGGTTGTAGGTATCAAACGGAATCAGCCGCCCGTCGGGGTGAACAATATGGATGCAGGACCGCTTCACCGACCGCACATCAAAGTTATACGCATCTAAAAACTGCACAATCATCACTCGAAAAATATTCTCATAGGTGAGGCTATCCGGTACAGGAACTAGGGGCAGGCAACAGAGCAGCTGTTTGAGGGATGTGCTGGCTGACTGGGGTGAATGACGGGTTGAGAAGAGGTCAAACATCTTCTTTTTCAGGTCCTCATCCTGCTCGTACAGAACGCTGTTGGGCACGGCATCGACAAAGCTTTTGGGGTCAAGCAGCCCGGTTAAGGGAATAACCTGGTCCTTTACCTTTAGGGCATAGGCCATCGCCAGACAGTCGGGGTGGCAGGGGACCGGCAGCAGATCTGCCGGCTGAAAATGAGGGCTTTGCTCTAGGATGGCGCGACGGACGGCGCTAAGTGTGTAGCGGTCGGAGGCGGGGTTGTACCCTTGCAAACGGCCCGCGGCCTGGATGGGTTGAAAAGTAACGCCACGAATGCACCGTTGCTGGAGGGCATAGTCAATAATGCGGCCAATCTCGTGGTCGTTGAGACCTTTTTTGAGGGTGACCACTAGCGTTGTGGAAATATTAAGGTCGTTGAGGGTTGCGATCGCGCCTGTCCTTACCTCTCTTAAATCTGCGCCTCTGAGTTCTTCCAACGCTGCTCGCTCAAAGCTGTCGAACTGCAAATAGACCTCGATCCCTGGCTTGAACTCGCCCAGCCGCTCAGCAAAAGCCCGATCCTGCGCAATCCGCACACCGTTAGTGTTGATCATCAAGTGCTTGACGGGGCTGGCCTTGACTCGCGCCAAAATCTCAAAAAACTGCGGGTGAATCGTGGGCTCCCCACCGCTGAGCTGCAACACCTGGGGTTCACCTTCGTTGGCGACAACCGCTGCGAGCATGTGGTCGATTTCTTCTAGCGTTCGATGCCGCCGCTGGATTTCTGACCCAGCTGGCCCCGAATCGGCATAGCAGATCGGGCAGGCCAAATTGCACTGGTCGCTGACCTCAATTAGGCTCAGACAGCTGTGCTGCTCGTGGTCCGGGCAGAGCCCGCAGTCGTAGGGGCAGCCATGACGGATAGGGGTATTGAACCGCAGCGGCATCTCCCCCGGCTTCACAAACGATTCGCACAGCCGGTAGTAGTCAATGTCATCGGCAATCAGCACCGTTTCCGGCCCGTGGGTGGGGCAGTGCTTGCGCAGATATACACCACCGTCCTGAAACACAATTTTGGCCTCGACCTTGTTCAGGCATTGGGAGCAGAGGCTGTTGGTCAACGCATGAAACAGGTAAGGACGGGTTTTCATCACGGGTGCCTAAGCAGTACAGGACCAGGCGCTAACGAGACATGCTGTCGAGACATGCTGTCCAGGCATAGGGCCAAGACACAGGGCCAAGACCCAGGGCCAAGACATAAGGGGGCCATCATGCCTCGACAGGCATAGTCCCGCTAAACCGTTACCAGCTCAGGCGAGGGCAGTAGCGGCTGCACCACGCGATCGCCCAGGCCAATGTCCATGCCCCGCGCCGTTTTGACCAGAATGCCGTCCGGATCAACCGCGCGGTACTCGGCAATGGCTTCGGCAATGGGAACATGCACCACCTCACGCTTTTGCCAGCTCACCATATGGTCATACTTGCCTGTGGCAATCATATCCACCGCTTCTACGCCAAAGGCCGTGGCAATCAGCCGATCCAACGGCGAGGGGCTACCCCCTCGGAGAACGTGTCCCAACGCCGTCACCCGCGTTTCCGCCCCAATCGTTTCGGTGATGCGGTCCGCTAAGTATTCGCCAATGCCGCCTAACCGGCAGTGCCCCAACCGATTGGTCTGAGTGACTTTTTCACCCGTTTCGGTACAGACCGCCTCGGCAACAATTACTGTGGCAAAGTTGCGCCCCAGTCGCTTAATGGTTTCGCAGATGTTGTGAATGGTGTAAGGAATTTCAGGAATCAGAATGACATCTGCACCACCAGCAATGCCTGCACTCAGGGCAATGTGGCCTGCGTCTCGGCCCATCACCTCCAACACCATGACCCGGGAGTGGCTAGCTGCCGTGAAGTGCAGCCTGTCTAACGCCTCGGTAGCAATGTTGACCGCCGTGTCGAACCCGACGGACCGTTCAGTACTGCCCAGGTCGTTATCGATAGTTTTGGGAATGCCCACTAAGTTGATATTGCCCTGCTGTGCCAGCCGCCGCAGGATCGCCAGGCTACCGTCACCGCCAATCCCAATCAGCGCATCTAGCCCCAGCTGGTGATAGCCCTCAATAATCTCTTCGCTGCGATCGCACAGCGTCCCATCCGACATGGGAAAGGCAAACGGATTACCCTTGTTGGTCGTGCCCAGGACCGTCCCCCCGGCCATCAGCAGATTACGCGTATTGGAAACGTTGAACGAAAACACCTCTGGTGGGCGACACATCAGTCCTTGGGTAGCTCGGCAAATCCCGACGACCTCCCAGTCATAGGTTCCCATGGCCCGGTGTACAACGGCCCGAATCACGGCATTCAGCCCGGCACAGTCACCGCCACTGGTCAAAATACCGATACGCTTGCGATGGTTCATAGGTCATCAAACCCCTATCAGATGAGCGGGCTGATTATACGAGGCGACTTGCGGCTCAAGGCAGCTTTTGTAAGCAATCGTTTTGACTCGTGAGAATTATTTGCCTAGTGTTTCGTCCCCGATAATTATCCCGAGCTTCAGACAAACTTATTCCGGATTTTGTAGAACTCAGTGATTTCCCGATGTTGACACGACTCGGTATGGCGCTGGTATAAAAAGACTTTTCAATTCTTCAATAAGTTTTCATTTTGGGGATTTCAAATAACCTTAATAAAACCGGATGAAGCGTATTGTTTCCATAAAATCGGTCGCTGTGCTTGGGCGACAGCCACTACCGCGAATCTATATTGGCATAGGCAAAATTAGCCGGATGACGCGAAGGAATGCTTAATATCTAAACCTTTAAGCAACTTTTTTTACGCAAATCCGTCTACGTAAGTGCGCAAAAACCTCTCTGTACTGGCGAGAAAGATTCATGGCAGTGGCCGTTAGAACCACTCTTTATATTTGCGCAGCATTGGTGAGCGGGGTTGCCTGGGCGACAACGGCGCTACCCGCAGCGGCTCAGAGCGTGGACCCCTTAGATTCAGCTTCACAAGACGCAGGCTCGCAAACCCAGAGCTCAGAAACAACCTTTGACTTCAGCGGAGACTATGCGCCAGACCAGTGGCAGGTACGCAGCCGCAATGCTGGTGGTGGCTTCCGGTTTGACGGTATGGATGCTGGTGGCACGAGCGCGAGCAGTCTAACGCTTGTCGGTAGCGACTTAGGCGGGACAGATGGCTGTCAAACTACACCGCTACCCGACTATTGTGCCCCCGGCTTCACAGCCCTGTTTGTCCAGATTCAAGTGCCAGAGAGCAGCATCATCCAGTTTGACTGGGACTATATAACCTATGATGTCAGCCCGGCTTTTGATCCCTTCGGCTATGTGCTGCCTGAGTTCGACAGCTTGGGACAGCTGATCGAAGGTCAATTTGTCTCGATCACTGACCCCGATGGCGGGATTAGCCAATCAGGTGAGTTTTCGATTCAGGTTGATGCCAATCAGTTTTTCGCCTTTCAAATTGGCACGCTCGACAATCAGTATGGGCCTGCTGTCGTGACCATCGACCAGTTTTCGGTAACCTCCCTTGAGCCGGATCTTGGTACACCACCAGTGGTCACAGTTCCTGAACCCGGCAGCGCGATCGCACTAACCCTGAGCGGTTTATCGCTGCTAGCCCTACGTCGCCGCCGGGCCAGCAGCTAGGTCAAACCATCTCAACCCACTACTGGAGCAGGCTGCGCAGCATCCAGGCCGTTTTTTCATGGACCTGCATCCGCTGGGTCAGCAAATCGGCGGTAGGCTCATCATTTGCCTCGTCCACCGTTGGGAAGACCTGCCGTGCTGTACGCACAACAGCCTCTTGACCTTCCACCAGCAGCTTGATCATCTCTTCTGCGGTAGGAACGCCCTCAGTTTCCTCAATGGAGCTGAGCTTGGCATAGGCACTGTAGGTACCCGGCGCGGGGAAGCCCAGCGCCCGAATCCGCTCAGCAATGCCGTCTACGGCCAGTGACAGCTCGTTATACTGCGCTTCAAACATGAGGTGCAGCGTGTTGAACATCGGGCCGGTAACGTTCCAGTGGAAGTTGTGGGTTTTGAGATAGAGCGTGTACGTATCTGCCAGCAGACGGGAAAGACCGTCAGCGATGGACTGACGCTGCTGTTCGTCAATGCCGATATCGATTTGCGGAGCTTGTACAGCCATTGTGCCTCCTGGAGTATGTGTTGAAAGCGGTCGCCTTGTGCGCATGGGGCGAATGGACGCAATACAGTCCCATTCTGTCGAACAAGTTTCCTGCGGTAACAGGAGAGCGGATTTTCTTCAGCTTGTGAGTGCCGGTGACGCTGATGAACCGACCTGGGCCTTAGTACTGGCTTGATCATCTTCATAATCATACTCGTTATGATTATGATTTTCAAGGTTTGATTGATCGCCTGGCTCGTTTTGAGCAGCCGCCCAGTGTGGCTGCTCAAAACGAGCCTTTACATCGGACACCCGCCCCTAGCGGTGTGACGAATGCAATAGAATAGGTGCGGCGAATTGAGAAACCGCATGGGGGCTTTAACAAAAGCTGAGCCAGACCAGTGTCGATATGCTGCGCTAGATTCTATCTCCGGCCGAGCGGCAGTCCTGCTGGCGGGAGCCAGTGTACTATTCGGGGCCCTGCCTGTCTGGGCGCAGGAGCCGCTGAACCCCGAAATTCGGGTGGGCATTGTGCAACGGTTTGGTGAAAACGACGCGGACCAAATTACGCTGACGCCGCTAGCTGGCGACCGGCTGACGGTGCAGTACGAGACCGGCGGCGAGCCGCAAACCCTGACAACTAGCCAACTGGTAATTGACACGGGACTCCAGGCGTTGCCCCAACCCGCGTTACAAGAACGGGTCGTTATCAGCACCCATCGCAGCTTTGAGAGTGCGGAAGACAGCGCTAACCGATGGACCGCCTTAGGAGTTGAAACGGAAGTAGCCCAGCCCAATAGCTGGCAGGTCTGGGGTAAGCGAGAAACCTATAACACGCCGCTACTGCGTCGCCTCCTGCTAGAGAGTCTGCAGACGGCGGGCAACACAACCGCCTTTGTCGACAGCCAGGTCCTCACAGAAATTCCTAAAGCCGCCTTTATTGCCGACGGCTATCGCTATAACCGCGATACGTTCAGCATTATCAGCGCCAATCGCCGCATCCAGGTCAAACAGAACGGCCGTACGCGAATTTATGCGGGCGATCTCAAGATTCAGCCCAACGTTTACGGGACCTATACCCTGGTCAATCAGGTGCCCATTGAGCTGTACCTGCGAGGCGTCGTCCCCCATGAGGTGGGTCCCAGTGCGCCCCGACAGGCCAAAGAGGCCCAGGCGGTATTGGCTCGCACCTACGCCCTGCGCAACCTGCGCCGGTTTGCCATTGACGGGTATGAAATGTGTGCCGATACCCAATGCCAGGTCTATCGCGGTCTGAGTGAGACCGTGCCAGCGGCAGATGCCGCGATCGCAGCCACCCGCGGTCAGGTGCTCACCTACAATAATGAGCTAGTCGACGCCCTCTACTCCTCTACGACGGGCGGCATCAGCGCCAACTTTAGCGATGTGTGGGATGGCCCCAATCGCCCCTACCTGCGCCCGGTGGTCGATTCGGTCAGCGTCAGCTGGGATCTAGCCCTGCGGCCCCTATCAGATGAAAACAACTTCCGCGCTTTCATCAACCTCAACAACGGCTTCAACGAAGAAACCTGGCCGACCTTTCGCTGGGACCGTTTTGGCACCGTCGAGGAGATCAGCGCCGGGGTGAAGGAGTATCTGTCAAACCGACAAAACCCGTTAGCGAGCATGACCACGATTACAGACCTGCAAATCACCGAGCGCGCCGATAGCGGGCGGGTGCAAAGGCTGCTGGTCAGCACCGATGTGGGCGACTTTGAACTCAGCAAAAACGAGGTCGTCAGTGCCCTAATTCCACCCCGTAGCCAATTTTTCTACATGGAGCCCGTCTACGAAGAGACTGAAACATCCAGCAGTGCAGCTAGTACCCCAGGCGCTGTGCCCCAGCCCGTGCTTGAGGGCTATCGCTTCATCGGCGGTGGGTTTGGCCATGGTGTAGGCATGAGCCAGACCGGCTCCTACAACCTGGGCAGGCTGGGCTGGTCCTACGATCGCATCTTGGCGTTTTATTACCCCGGCACGTCGTTAGAGCCTATCAGTGACGACATTACCTTCTGGCGACCTATTGAGGGTGAACTACCAACGGCCAATACAGAGGGATCAGTCCAACCCCCACCTGAAGCGGAACCCGTTGCGCCAGTCGAGGCTGCACCAGTCGAGACAGAGCCCGCCAGCTCTGACGGGGAGTTGGATTTTGACCTCTAGACGTACCCGCTAGACGTATCCCGTCAGACCAGGAGTGTGTCTAAGGCGCAGGAAGCTCGTCAGTCAAACACCTGGGCCACTCTCAAGACCGTCTTACCGTTGAACCAGCAACGGATCCGTTTGGGCCGGAGGCTTGCCCGATAGGGTCTCGAGGGCAGCCTTTAGATCGGCCGTCATTTGCTTGGCTTGGACCTTACTACTGCCGTCGTTGGCGTAGGCCGTAGTTTCAAGCGGTATGCCAACGCTGATGTAGGCGCGGCTCCCCCGCACTGGGCAAGCCTGGTTATAGCCGATGTGAATGGGGACAATCTTGGGATTTAGGCCGGGCTGGCTGTGTTCAGCCTGAAGCGCCAGCCGGGACAGCCCCGGCTTGAGCGGTTGAATGGCGCTGGAGCGGAAGATATCGCCTTCGGGGAAGATGACCAGCATTTGCTGGTGTCGGAGGAGACTGACGCCATGGCGCAGGGTTGCGATCGCGGGTCGTTTGCTGTTTACCGGAAATCCGCCCAGCCGTTTGATTAGCCAGCCCTGCAGACCTAAACACTCATCCGCCGTCACCATAAACCGCAGATAGCGCTTGGTCGCCAGCCAACCCACATACCCAACCAGCAGCGAATCCCAACGAGAACGATGGGTAGGGGCCAGCAGCACCGGACCCGTTTGAGGAATATTGCCCAGTCCCGTGATCTTGATTTCTTTAAAGAACAGCGGCAGCACCAGCCAGCGTCCCAAGGCATAGGCTAGCGGTGCCAGCCACGGTGACACCCGCGATGCCCACACCGGACAGTCGGCCCCGGCGCGCTGACGGGCGCGAGGCTGATGATCTGACCGATGGCGAGATTTTGGCACTTGCGACTCGATGACCATGTAAACCAGCAGAATGGACCCTATTTGCGGCTATCCCTTAGCCGCCGCTTCGCCCTAGAATACGGGGCTAAAACCCAGAAATGACAAGCTAGAATGACACTTTCAGGGTTGGCCAATATCTAGGTAATCAAACTGATTGTATGCAGTGTTAAGTTTTGTGGCAAACACTCAGATAGAAGCCTGTCTGCATGACGGACCAATGCCGTAGTTTTCATGCTGGGCCCAATGCTTCATTCTCTAACATGCCCATATCAAGACTGATCCGCCATTCGGCGGTTTTCAGCTCGGCGACGACGGAACCAGCCCTGCAGCTGCTGCTTGCAGGGCTCCTCTAAAACACCAGAGACGACGGCTAGCCGGTGAAACGATGCTGCACTGTCAGGCACGTTCAGCACCGATCGCACGGCCCCCGATTTGTAGTCGCTCAGGCCGTACACCAGCAGTCCCAACCGTGCGTTGATCACAGCTCCGGCGCACATGGGGCAGGGCTCTAGGGTGACATAGAGCGTGCAGTCATTCAGGTGCCAGTTGCCCAGCTGTTGCCCTGCCTGCCGCAGGGCCAAAATCTCGGCATGGGCGGTGGGGTCCTGATCCCGCTCTCGTCGGTTTGCTGCTTCAGCCAGCACGGTTTGATCCGGCCCGACAACCACCGCGCCGACTGGCACATCGCCAGCCTCACCAGCCGTCTCAGCCAGTGCTAAAGCCCGTACCATCCAGCGGTGGTGCGTTAACTCGGGCTCAGTTACCGGCTCTAGCGGGGGCAGATCAAACGGCATGCTCAAAAGGCATTCTTAATACCCGTGACAATAGGAACCTTATAGTATGAAAGCACTGCCAGCTGATTCCAAGTTTTTGATGATGGACTCCCCTACTCAACACATTGGTGGGTTAGGTCTAGGGCTGTTGCTGACGGCTGCTGGACTTGGGATTGCCCACCCCGCGATCGCGCAACCGAGAGCAACACCCAGCCCTTACCTTGAAGATTTAACCTACTTCGAAGGCACTTGGTCCTGCCAAATTCGGGATGTCACGTTTGATTGGACGGTTGAGCGAACGTTGCAGGACTTTTGGTTTGAGGGTGGCGCCATCTCGACCCATGACGCAACGGCGGGTGCAGCGCTAACGACCGAGGTAATGGGCCACGATGCGGCCACGGGCGCACTCTTTCGATTTGTCCTCACCGCCGAAGGCAACTACCTGGGGCTAGAATCAAACGGCTGGCGAGACGGCGAGCTGTTTTGGGAGGGCGAAATGGTCCGCCCTGACCGAGTTCTGCCCCTGGAGGGTACGGTAACGCAGGTGTCCGAAGACCAGTTCACCAGTGTATTTTTGGCCCAGCTCAACGGCACCGACTGGGTACCTGTGCAAGAGGAACGGTGCGATCGCCAGCCCGGCCCTGCCGACTCAGCTGAATCCCTTGCCCCCACCGACTGACACATCATCTTCTCCTAAAACCATCTACCCGCTCCCACCCAACGCCTAACCTATGCCCACTACTGTTGATTTTCTCGACCAGCTCAACCCAGCTCAACGCCAGGCGGTCGAACATTTCTGTGGTCCCATGCTGGTGGTGGCCGGGGCCGGGTCAGGCAAAACGCGGGCGCTCACCTTTCGAATTGCCAACCTGATTCTCAACCACCGGGTAGATCCTGAGAACATTCTGGCGGTGACCTTCACCAACAAAGCCGCCAAAGAGATGAAGGAGCGGATCGAAAAGCTGTTTGCCGATCAGGAAGCGATCGCCCGCTACCAAAAGCCGCTGCACATGCTGAGCGAGTACGACCAGACCAAGCTCCGCTCGTTTGTGTATAAGACGTTTATTAAAGAGCTGTGGATTGGCACCTTCCATGCCCTATGCTCGCGCATTTTGCGGTTCGACATTGAAAAGTACCGCAGTTCTGCGGGGCACAAGTGGACCCGCGCCTTTAGCATCTTCGACGAATCCGATGCCCAGAGTCTGATCAAAACCATTGTCGTCAGCCGCATGAACCTGGACGACAAGAAATTCAACCCCCGTTCCGTTCGCTACGCCATCAGCAACGCCAAAAACCAGGGCTTCGACCCAGACGAGTACGAAAAAGAGAATCCCAACTTCAAAGGACGTACCATCGCCGAGGTGTATCGCCAGTACCAGACAGCGCTGGCTGAAAATAATGCCCTAGACTTTGACGACCTAATCTGGATTCCCGTCCGACTCTTCCGCCAAAACGAGCAGGTTTTGGGCTATTGGCACAATCGGTTTCGCCACATCTTAGTCGACGAGTACCAGGACACTAACCGGACACAATACGACCTAGTACGCATGCTGGTCACCAACGGCGAGTCGCCCAAGAGCTTCAACGACTGGAACCACCGTTCGGTGTTTGTCGTAGGCGATGCCGACCAGTCGATCTACTCGTTCCGCAGTGCCGACTTCACCATTCTCATGGGCTTCCAGACCGATTTTGGCGACGGCCTGCCCGACGACGATACGCGCAGCATGATCAAGCTGGAGGACAACTACCGCTCCACCTCCAATATTCTGGATGCGGCCAACTACCTGATCGAAAACAATACCGAGCGTATCGACAAGGTGCTGCGGGCCACCCGCGACGAGGGCGAGGCCATTTTTTGCTACCGGGCCGAAGATGAAAGCGTCGAAGCCGAGTATGTGGTCGGCCAAATTCGTGGCATGGAGCACGACCACCCCACCCTCCAGTGGCGCGACTTTGCCATTCTTTACCGTACCAATGCTCAGTCCCGCTCCTTCGAGGAAGTGCTAACCCGCTACAGCATCCCTCACAAGGTGGTGGGCGGCCTGCGATTCTACGACCGGCGCGAAATTAAAGACGTTTTGGCTTACCTGCGGCTGGTGGCAAACCCGGCTGACACCGTCAGCCTCAAGCGCATCATCAACACCCCTCGACGCGGCATTGGCAAAACCACCATCGAGAATCTAGAAAAGGCTGCGATTGAGCTGGGCACCCCCCTGTGGGAGATCATCTCCGATGAGACTTCAGCAAAGACGTTGGCAGGCCGCTCGTCTAAGGGCGTGGTCAGCTTTGCCCGCATGGTCAAAGACTGGAAAGAGAAGGTCGAAACCACCTCTGCGTCTGAGCTGGTGCAACAGGTGATTGAAGATACGGGTTACATCCAGGCGCTGAAAGACAAGGGCACCGACGACGACCTGGACCGAATTCAAAACGTTCAGGAACTGTACAGCGCCGTTCTCCAATTCGAAGAAGAGAACGAAAACGCTACGCTACTCACCTTTTTGGCTAACGCCTCCCTAAGCTCTGATAGCGAAGACGACAAGGGCGACAACGCCGTCTCGCTAATGACCCTGCATGCCTCTAAGGGGCTAGAGTTTCCCGTGGTCTTCTTAGTCGGGTTAGAAGAAGGGCTTTTCCCCAGCTTCCGCTCCCAAGATGACGCCGCTGCCCTAGAAGAGGAACGCCGCCTTTGTTACGTCGGCATTACCCGCGCCCAAGAGCGGCTGTTCATTACCTATGCCCGCGAACGTCGCCGTTACGGCTCCATGCGAGAGCTGGCCACGCCTTCCCAGTTCCTCAGCGAACTCCCCCGCGACAGCATTCTCTCTAACGTGGCAACGGCCCTACCCGAACGCTGGACTAGTACCGTCCGCGAAGCCAAGCTCCGCAACCCCCAGCCTAAAACCAACAAACCCGGCACCCACGAGGACGACTGGGAGGTAGGCGAAAAAGTGGTCCACGGCTCCTTTGGAGAAGGCAAAATCACCCACATCTTCGGCGCGGGCAACAAAATTTGCCTCGCCATTCACTTTCCTGGATTGGGTAAAAAGATCGTCGATCCACGTGTGGCTGAAATTACGCGCGTCGAGTGATGCTTTTGCAAGCTGAAAATCTAATCGTCAGCATCGTCAGCATTAGCCATATGGATAACGATGTTGCGCATTCCAACAACCTGCTTCCAGGGAATATCAGGAATTGCCGCTCGCGTTGACGAGGAAATACGAGTGGCAGCCTCCCCGATCAGCTCTACAGCTCGAATAATGGCATCTTAGTGTAGCTCGCTATCGTAGAACTCGGCCTCTGAAACATCCTCTGCGTGTCTGATGGAGCGATAACCAGCCACGATCATATCTCTGAGTGCGTCAATCTCTCTTTGTGAGGCTATCAGTTGTGTTGTATATAACAACACGCGAGTTGAGTATGTGGTCCCGGCGTGCTGGGTTATGGCTTCTTTCTAAACTACGCTTTGTGACGATATCGACCTTTCGAGCAAACAGGGTTTCTAGTTCTGACTGCATTGCTGCCAGATCGAGTAGCGTATGGTGTTTGGCTGATTTATCTAGATCAACTATCACATCAATGTCGCTGTCTGGGCGAAAGTCTTCCCTCAGCACCGAGCCAAAAAGCGCGAACTCCGTCACAGCCCACTGATGACAAAACTTGGTAATACTCGGCAACGGCAGCTCAATGTTGCGCCGGTACTGAGGCGTCTCGGGAGCCAGACTGGCTCCTGCTACGGGTTGAAATTGTGAAGACGTCTGCGGTGACATAACGAGATGACTGTCGTCTTCAGGCGACGACTGCTTCGGAGGAGGTCGATTTTACAGGAGCCGTTTCATCGGGCTCATATAGATACTCAAACCAGTTACCGAAGGGGTCGCGCCCATAGAAAGAGGCGGTACCGTCGCGGTGTTCGTGGATATCGGTGACCTTGACGCCTTGGGCTTTGAGCTGGTCGTAGGCGGTGTCAACGGTGGCGCGATCGCTAAAGACAAAACCAAAGTGGGGGCCAGCCTGCTCGTAGCTGGGGCTCAGCAGGGCCAGACCGTCTTTTCCAGCTTTTAGGTAGGCCCAGTCCGCATCCTGCCAGACCAGCTGCATACCCAAGCCCTGATAAAACTCAGCCGCAGCTGCAATATCTTCTACGCAAATTGCAACATGCCCAATCCGCTTCAGTTCCATGTGTCTAACGCTGCCTACTTTACGCCATATCTTATTTTATCGCCCTCAACCTAAGAACCCGACCTCTCAACGCCAGCAGAGCCATCGCAATTGTATGTATTTACCGACAGTATTTCCTATTTGAAGGTGCTTTATAATTCAATGCCTCAATCTTTGCAGAATGCTTAATTTTCTTGATTAGGCCACGAAAGTCTTAAAAAATCAGGGACTGAACCTCAAGTTACGTATCTATACGGATACAACTAAAGTAAATAAAGATACCTAAACTCGGATTGAATGTCCTGATCCGCCAACATCCGATGTGAAGACAAAAATAAGCGATGGACTCAGCCGCAACTTATTGCGGGAACTGAGCTGTCAAAGGTTTTAACACACTGATTTGTTTAAGCTGCATTCCAGGGACTGTTTTGAAAAAGCATCGTTGGCTCGATTTAACAGAATACGCACTACTACTGGGCGCTGGGGCGGGTACCGTGGCTGGCGTTGCTACTCAGCAAATGATTTTGGCGTCAGCGCCGCTATCGCTATTGGCAGCCCTGGGTCTAGTCAACCGGCAGCGGTTGGAGCAGCAGCTAAACAGTCATGAAAGCGCCACCAAAGCCACCGCAGGCAAACTAGCCGCTGACTTTGAAACGCTGCAAGATCAGGTGGCCGAACTGCCCACGCCAGAACTGTTAACCGGCTTTCAGCGCTCTATCATTGCGCAAAATGAGCAGGCCGTAACGCGCTTTTCCAAGGCGCTAGAGCAGACTCGTCAGCAGCTCGAAAAGCAAATCGAAGAAATTGAAACACCCGACCTGAGCCTGGTGTACCAGGACGTGGTGCAGTTGCAGGATCAGTACACCTACCTGTGCGCCTCCATCAATAACATCAGCTCGCAGATGCAGCAGCTGTCTAGTGTGAACCGCCTGGAAGCCACTGAAACAGATATTGCTCAGCTGAAAACCGAGATGATGCAGATCCGGGTCAACCTGGAAGCGTTTAGTAACGACACCAAGACCAGCTATGCCGGTCTTCGCGACAAAATTCAGCACATCGAGCGGCGTATCCGTCAGCTGCCCCTCCAGGGCAACCCATCCTTCCTCAAGGAGGAGGTACGCGAACTGATCAAAACGGTATCAGAAATGGTGCCCCGGCCCGAATTTCTAGAACTCAATCGCAGCTTCCAGGAACTGCGCGATCAGCACCGTCAGCTGCGCCAAACGGTCCAGGGGCTGCCTGCCGTGCCAGAGCCCGCACCAGTCGCTACCACTGCCGCTGCCGTAGACGAAACCCTATCGCAAATGACCGAGGGACTCAGCAGTCTAGAAAAGGCGCTGACCACTGCCACAGAAAATAACAACAGCCTTACACCCACAGTAGAAGCCACCATCAACCAGGCGGTCGTTAACTACCTCAGCAGTTTCCGACTTCAGCTGGGCAAGCTCAACCAGCTGACGCACAAGCTCGAAGGCCAGCACAACGAGCTCCATCAGCAGCTCAACCAGCTGCCCGAAGTGCTGGATGCTGCCGCCATGGACCGACAAATGGCATGCCTGCAGTCTCGGCTAGACAAAACTGAAGAACAGCTCGGCGGCGTTACCCAGACCATTGCGCAATGGACCGAGCAAACGCCCCATTCGACAGCAGTGGGTGGCGAGGCTCAGTGGATTCTGGACTTTCCCACTGAGAACGACGCCGAAGGGCCAGTGACCAAGTCCAGTAGTCGTAAGGCACTCGACCAAGCCCTGCTTCAGGCCCGCAAACGCCTGCTGCTGGTCTGGCCCTGGGCAGACGACGTTGAACTCAACGACGAGATGATCACCCGCTTTCGTCAGGTGCTAGAGCGTAAGTGCAAGCTTGAAATTGGCTGGTGTCACGTGGAGACCGAGCCTACTGGGCGGCTGCTACAGAGCATCAACCAGCGTTGGGGCGATTCTAGCGAACAGCGTCGCCGCCTGAAGACGGCGCTCAACCTTCTGCTCCCGCTGAAGCAGGCTTACCCCAACCTATTCAAGTTCAAGGTATTGGGCACCAAGGAAAATTTCCTGGTGTGCGATCGCACCTTTGCCATTGTCGGCGTACAGTCGCTGCAAACCCAAACCAGCGTGTTTCCTAACGTCAACCTCAAGCTCAAAACGGCTAACGCTGAGGTAATCCAACATCTCATCCGCCGGTTCGACACACCCAGCCTGGATCCTCAAGATGGGGACGCCTACTTCAACCGAGGGACAACGCGCTATGACCTACGCGATCAGCCGGGTGCGATCGCAGACTACAGCCAGGTACTTGAACTCGACCCCACCCATGCCGTCGCCTACAACAACCGTGGGCTAGCCTGGGCAGACATGGGCGAGTTCGACAAGGCCCTCAGCGACTTCAACCAGGCGATCAACCTCGACAGCCATTTGTTTGTGTCCTACTGCAATCGTGGCTTGCTGCGCATGGAACAGGACGATGCTGGCGGGGCAATGCTAGACCTATCCGAAGCGATTGCGCTCCATCCCCGCTCGGCCATTGCCTACTTCTATCGGGGGCAGGCGGCACAGGCCTTGGGAGATACCACACAGGCGATTGCTGATTTCGGCAGTGCTATAGAGCTGAGCCCTAACCTGGCGTTGCCCTACTGCTATCGCGGCGCAGCCTATCAGAAGCAAGGAGATACCCGCCGTGCGGTAGCCGACCTAGAGGTAGCGGCCCGTCTACTCAGAGCCACTGGGGAGGTGAACAACCTCACCCAGGTGATGCGGACCCTCGAACGGTTATCCCAAAACGAACCGGTGCGAGCCACAGCTCAGGTTAGCTAAGAACGCTACTCCAGAACGCACGCCTAGAAAGCACGGGCACGTTGGTGACTTAGTTAAAACGCCAGTGGCGTATGGCGTAAACGACAGTACATAGACATCATCACAGCCGTAGCAGCTTGAACCATGCAATATTGCATTCGTCGAGTTGCAAGGTCACAGCCGTCGTTACTGGAGCCTAAAGTCCCACAGTGCTTGTTCTGTTGAGTGAGACTGTGATGCAACCAGCAGCCTGCCCTAACAAGCTAGTGATTGCCAGGCTTAGTTTAACCGGTCAATAACGTTCAGAATTTCTTTGCAATCTGCCGACAGGCAATGCTTGGGAAGGTACTCGACAACGCCGTACTGCTGGACCTTCTCATAGTCTTCAGGAGCCGTTGACGTCGTCATCACGACAACCGGCAGGTCGCACAGATCTGGATCGTTGCGGAGCGCAGCCAGAAACTCAAACCCATCCATCCGTGGCATGTTG
>CAWUKV010000013.1:0-42730 GCA_963923025.1 uncultured bacterium | reverse complement strand
GCCCTAGAGACAACCAGGCCCCCACCAATCGGCTTTCGATTACCTGCTGGGAGGACTACCAGCGGCAGTTTGAGGGCGTTACCGATGAGCGGGCCGTTGGCGAGGCCTCGCCGTTGTACCTGTACTCTCCTGACGCGCCCAAACGAATTCAGCAGCGTCTGCCCGACGTCAAACTGATTGCAATTTTGCGGCAACCCGCTGACCGGGCCTACTCGAACTTCTTGCACCTGCTCCGAGATGACCGCGAGCGCATCCACAGTTTTGGGACAGCATGGTCCCAAGAAGACCAGCGGATATCAGCAAATTGGGCACCCATTTGGCACTGGCAACAGATTGGGTACTACGCTGCACAGCTTCAACGCTACTATGATCGCTTTCCTCGCCAGCAGATTCGCGTATTCTTGCACGAAGACCTGATTCGTCGGCCGGAGGAGACCTTCGAATCGCTCTTTGACTTCATTGGCGTTGATCCGTCTTTTAGGCCTGATACCCGTCACCGGCCCAACCAGTCGGGCATTCCCAGAAACCGTTGGCTGCACGGCGTGTTGCGACGACTGCTGATCAACCCACTACAGGCGTCACAACGGCCTGCCCTAATGGACTTGGGCCAGTCTCTGCGCAGTCAGCTGCTGTACAAGCCTGCCTTTGACCCACAGCTAAGGGCAAAACTGACGTCGATGTACCGGGCAGATATTGAACGGCTACAGACTTTGTTAGACCGAGACCTGTCCCACTGGCTAGCGAGCTAGGCCGCTGGCTTCAGGCTCTGCATGTGCGTGATAGGAGCTGCGTACCAGCGGCGCGGAACGGACATGCGAAAACCCCAGCTCACGCGCAATAGCCCCCAGCCGATCAAATTCCTCGGGCGTCCAGTACCGCTCGACCGGGCGGTGAGCCAACGATGGACGCATGTACTGACCTAGGGTAATGCGATCGCAGTCCACCGATCTCAACGCTTGCATGGCCTCGATCAGCTCTGCCTCCGTTTCACCGTGGCCCACCATCAGTCCAGATTTGGTGGGTAGCTCGGCATCCAGTTCTTTAACGGTTCTGAGAACAGCCAAAGAGCGCTCGTAGGTTGCCCCCCGCCGCACCGGGCCTTGCAGACGCCGCACCGTTTCTAGGTTGTGGTTAAAGCAGGCAGGGCGGGCATTCACCACGGTGCGAATGCGATCGCGTTGGGTCTCAGCACCCCCGGGGCCACCCCAAAAGTCAGGCGTCAATAGCTCAATTTGCGTCTGTGGGCTGACAGCGCGGATCGCCATCATTGTTTTGACAAACCAGCTCGCCCCCTGGTCCGGCAGATCGTCTCGGGCTACGGAGGTCAGCACGACGTAGTCTAGACCCAGCAGCTGGATTGACTCTGCCACCTTTTGAGGCTCATCCGGGTCTAGCGGCATAGGCGCATGGCCCTTATCCACCTGGCAAAAGGCACAGGACCGCGTACAGGTCGGACCCATGAGTAAGAAGGAGGCCGTTTTGTGGGCGTAGCACTCGGCCCGATTCGGGCAGCGACCTTCCTCGCAGATGGTATGAATACCGCGCTGTTTAACAATGCGCTGCACGGTCGATAGCTCACTAGCCTTACCGATAGGCCGACGCAGCCAGTCAGGCAGCTGGGCCAGTTCAGGCCGAGCCCTAGTTGGTTTGTAAGCGGCTCTGTCAGGCGGCGCTGAGGGTGCCTCTGGAGGCATCTCTGGGAGTGTCTCGGGGGGCGTCTCTGGCTGTGGGGCCGATGACGGGTCAAAATCGAGCATTTTTCCGAACCCTGGGATAAACTTCGATGTGGAACAGAGTGTATGTCTGCTATTTATCTTGGGTAACCTGACAGTACCGTAAGCCGCTTGAGCAGGCGAGTATTCGCGGGTTCGGGTAAGTGTATCCACCCGTGTATCAAGCTATCGTAGCGGTTAAACAAAAGCGTTATTGCAGGCTGAGTAGATTAGGTCAGAGCGCCGATTCAATCCAATAAGGTCAGTCCAGCAGAACCAGACGGCTTACGCTCACGAACCTTGGCCTTAAGGGGCCGGTCAGTGAACCTAATGCATTTGGGCCGATTGAATCAGGTACGGCAGGTTAACCAGCGTGCTTGCAGCATACATCGCATCTAAAGGAGTCAATTGTGGCGAGTCACAAGATTTTGGTAATTGATGACAGCCGCGTCATTAGAATGCGGGTGAAGGACATGTTGCCCCAGGGCAACTTTGAGGTCATTGAAGCAAAAGATGGCGTAGAGGGCATGGAGGCGATTCGTCATCAGCGCCCTAATCTGATTATGCTGGATTTCCTGCTGCCGCGCATGAGCGGCTGGGAGGTCTTTCAAGAGATTCAGGCAACGCCCGATCTACAAAGCATTCCACTCGTCCTCATGTCGGGACGAAAGGAAGAGGTGACTGAGAAAATCACAGAGCCCTTCGAGTATTTTGAGTTTATTCAAAAGCCCTTTGAGCAAAAAGATTTAGTTGGGGCCATCAAGGGAGCCATGGCTAAGGCTCGCAAGGCTCGTCCCCAGGCAGCAGCAGCTACAGCTACGGCAGCTGCCAGCGGTGATGGTGCCTCCTCTGCTGAGGTTGCCGCACTGAAGCAGCAGGTTGCGACACTCCAGAAAGAGGTGGCCGCACTCAAGGGCCAAACCGCCAAAATTTTGGCCTTTATCAAGCAGAAGCTGCGCTAAATGTCAGGCCAGGCCAGCAAGGGTCGGTCGTGGCGCGCTCAACTGACACTGCGAATATGACCGCGCTAAAGCGGGGTTTGCCTACGGGTGAACCCCGCTTTTTAAGGTTTTCTTTTGTGACGACGACAGGGGCAATCCGTAATCCCACTGATTCAGTAATGGCACGGGTTTTGGTGGAATACTTGATACAGTTCTGCCGCCGATAGCCGCTTGGCTATAGCAGTCGAAGGGTTGGTTAAAGCATTCGACTGCGTCGAGGGGCTCCAGCATCAAGCACTTCGGCGCCAGGAACTGTCCCTAGCAACTCGACGAATGCAATAGTTCCGTTTTCAATGCGCATGCGATCGCACAAACCAGGGCTGCTGATTTATTCAGCCCTGTCTAGACTGCCTGGTTTGCAGGGCTACCTGGCCAAGATCATGGCCGTCACGTTTCTAGGCATTCACCTGCCGCTGCTTGGTCTGGTGGGTTTTGTACTGCTTAAGAGCCCGTCCGTCAAAGATTGGATAACGTGGCACATCCTCTTGGTGGTGCTGGGGGGGACCTTGCTGGGCACGCTGGCAACGCTATTTGTTTTGCATGCGCTGCTGAAGCCCATCTTGCAGACGGCTCAGGCGCTCTACACCTTTCAGCATCGGGGACAGCTGCCCCAACTGCCGACCCACTACACCGACGCGGCTGGACAGCTGATGCGGCATACCGTCAGCTGCACGCGCCAGCTTGACGAAACCTTAAACTACCTGACAACCTATGACCGGGTCACTGGCATGCTCAACCGCCAGGCGCTGACGGATCGCTGGCCGGGATTCATGGAACAGGTCCGGCAAAACGGCACGCAGGCCGTGCTCTGCTGCCTCGACATTGACCACTTCAGTGCGATCAACACACTATACGGTCAGACCGTCGGCGATCAGCTGCTGCGAGCAGTGGCCCATCGACTTTGGATTCAGGCTGGGCATGACGGGCTAGTGGCCCATCTCGGGAGCGACGATTTTGCGATCGCGCTTATGCATGCGGCACGACCCGGTGGAGACCGCGATCGCGTGGCCGAACTTCAGCATCAGTTTGATACGCCGATGCTAATCGGTCAAACTTACATTCCCGTCATGGTTCGCATCGGTGTGGCCCGTTGTGGCCCGCCTATGCCAGCCGAACTGTCTACCCTGCTCAACCACGCGGATCTCGCGCTCCATCAGGCCCAGCAAAACGGCGACCGAGTTCAATTCTCGTCGCCTGCCGTTCAAACGCAGGTATGCCAACAGCTGCGCCTGGAAACTGAATTACAGCAGGCCCTAGAGGCCGAAGATCTGACCCTGTACTATCAGCCTCGGGTCGATTTGCGGCAAGGTCAGATTGTGGGCGTTGAGGCCCTGGCCCGGTGGCACAACCCACGTCTGGGCTGGGTGTCTCCCGATGAGTTTATTCCCCTGGCAGAAGCGAGTAACCTGATTAACCCGCTAGGACGCTGGGCTTTGAGAACGGCCTGCCAGCAGCACCAGCAGTGGCGACAAAGCGGGCTACCTACTCCCAAGCTGTCTGTGAACCTCTCGGCTCGTCAGCTACAGCAGCCCGATTTGGTTGAACAAGTCGACCATGTGCTGACAACCACGGGCATGGACCCCCAACAGCTAGAGCTGGAAGTCACTGAGACGTTTTGCCTGCAAGAGATACCCGAAACGCGAACGGCAATGGACGCGCTACGGGCGCTTGGGGTGACGCTGGCACTGGATGACTTTGGGACGGGGTACTCGTCTTTGCAGTACCTCTGTGATCTCACCTTCGATGTCCTCAAGATTGACCGTATGTTTACCCAGGGCATTCCCCATCGTCCGTCTATTGCGGCGCTGACGGTTGCCTTAGGGCATCACCTGGGCCTGCACCTGGTGGTTGAAGGCATCGAAACAGCGGCCCAGTATCGCTACTTTCAGGCGGCAGGCTGTCACGAAGGGCAGGGCCATTACTTTTACCCCGCCATGGCCGTGGATGACCTGACTAAGCAGCTGGTAGCCCAAACGGTTGGACCTGCCCGCTAGCCCAGCTCCCGTCGCCCCTCCAACGCCCTAGCTAGGGTCACCTCATCGGCATACTCCAGGTCACCGCCCATGGGTAGGCCAAAGGCAATGCGGGTCACTTTAGTGAAGGGCTTGAGCAGCTGACCAACGTATAGCGTAGTGGTATCCCCTTCAATACTGGGGCTGATCGCCAAAATCACTTCACCGATATCTTCTTTGTTGACCCGATGCACCAGCTGACCGATGTTCAGCTGCTCGGGACCAATGCCGTCCATGGGGGAAATTAGCCCACCCAGAACGTGATAGCGTCCCTTGAACTCGCGGGTCTTCTCTAGGGCGATCACGTCCCGAGAGTCTGAGACAACACATAGCGTCGAGGGGTCGCGTCGTGGTGAGCGGCAAATGTCGCATACCGTATCGGCAGATAGGTGAAAGCACACGGAACATTGCCCCACCTGCTGCTTCGCTTCCATCAGAGCCTGGGCCAGCGATCTCACCTCACTTTCGGGCCGCTTCAGGACGTGCAACGCCAGTCGCTGGGCTGTCTTTGGACCGACGCCAGGTAAGCGCTGAAACTCTTCGATTAGTTTGGCTAAGGGGCGAGTATAAATCGGTTTCTCCCGTTGCGATCACAAATGCCTTAAGAGTGTATCGCAGCCGCTAGGAGGTTGGGGGGTCTTCTACTGGCGGTTCGGGGGGGCAATTTCCTCACTCTTGCCGCGCACCGGCGGCAGCTTTTCGACTAGGCCCATTTCAAAGGCAACGTCGGGCAGCTCCCCAACCAAATATTTACCCGGTTCGAACAGCCGAGCCGGGGTAAAACAAATCTGGCGCAGCTCCACCATTTCTGTTTCGGCAAACATGCTGCGGGACAGGCGACGTTCGATGCCCATGTCAAAAATCCAAACGCTACCTGCTACCTTAGCGTCATTTCTCAACTCCCTTAATCGTTTTGGCCCTCACGACCAGCCCACATTCTGACCCTTGAATACCGCTGCTCCGACAAAAGCTGATAGCGTGAAAAGGCATCAAAGACGACACATTTGTTTTTACTCTCTTGAAACGCGCTAACTACTGGCAGCTTTTGCCCCTGATTCGCAGGCAGCGCGGCACGCTGATTCGGGCGCTGCTGTGTACCCTCGTCTTTACAGCCTACTGGCCACTGCTGGCCCGGTTTGGCGGGCAGATGTCGGCGCTGATGGTACAGGGGCGGGTGCGGGAGTTTGCCCAGCTGGCAGGCATTGCCCTGGCGGGGCTGCTGGTGCAGAAGGTGGCGCAGTTTGGGCAAGACTCCCTCATGGCCCAGGCCGCGTTTCGAGTGGCCTACGACCTGCGCACGCGGGTGTATGCCCACCTGCAACGGCTGAGTCTGACTTACTTTGAGCAGGCCAAAACCGGGGACCTGGCCTACCGGCTAACCGAGGACGTAGATCGGATTGGAGAGCTGACCCACAAGCTGTTCCACGACTTTGTGCCGTCGGCATTGCAGCTGGTGGTGCTGTTCAGCTATATGGTCTATCTCAACTGGCAGCTGACGGTCTCGGTGCTGCTGCTGGTGCCGCTGTTAGCCTTCCTGGCCGGGTGGTTTGGCGAGCAGATGCTGCGGCTGGCGCGGCGCAGTCAGAACCGGGTCGCCGATCTGTCCTCGCAGGTGGCAGAGGTGATCAGCGGCATTCGGCTGGTGCAGGCGTTTGCCGCTGAGGACTACGAGATCGCTCGCTTTAGTGAACAGGCGGAAAAGAACCGGGCAGCGCGGTATTCGGTGGCGAGGCTGAAGGCGATTCAGTTTCCAGTGGTGGGCTTTTTGTATGTGTCGGTGGTGTTTTTGCTGCTGATGATTGGCAGCTGGCAGATTGCCACCGGCAACCTGGCCCAGGCCGACTTTGCCACCTACCTGATCAACTCGGTGTTGTTGATTGACCCAATCAATCACGTTATCTCCAACTACAACGAGTTCAAAGAGGGGGAAGCGTCCATCGACCGGGTGTTTGAGCTGTTTCAGATTCGCCCCGGCGTGCAGGAGGAACCCGACGCGCCGGATCTGCCTGCGGTAAATGGCAAGGTGGACTATCAGGACGTGTCCTTTAGCTACGAGTCGGGGCAGCCGGTACTGCGAAATCTGAACTTAATAGCGGCTCCAGGAGAAGCGATCGCACTGGTTGGCCTCTCTGGTGCGGGCAAGACCACGCTGGTCAACCTGCTCCCCCGCTTCTACGACCCACAGCTGGGGCAGATATTGATCGACGGGCATGATATTCGCCAGGTCAACCTCAAGAGCCTGCGCCGTCAGATCGGCATCGTCCCCCAAGAAAATGTGCTGTTCTCGGGCACCATTGCCGAGAACATTGCCTTTGGGCAGCCCAGCGTCGACATGGCCGCGGTAGAAGCCGCCGCTAAGGTCGCTAACGCCCACGAATTCGTCAGCAAGTTTTCCCAGGGCTACCAAACCTGGGTGGGCGAACGGGGTGTGAACCTATCCGGCGGTCAGCGGCAGCGCCTAGCCATTGCCCGCGCCGTCCTGCTGAACCCACGCATTCTCATCCTCGACGAGGCCACCTCTGCCCTGGATGCCGAATCCGAAGCGCTGGTGCAGGAAGCCCTGGAGCGACTGATGCAGGGGCGAACGGTGTTTGTAATTGCCCACCGGCTAGCGACCGTGCGGAAGTGCGATCGCATCCTCGTTATGGAAAAAGGCGAAATCCTTGAGTCCGGCACCCATGAGGAGCTACTCGCTCAGCAAGGTCGCTATGCCGCCTTCTACACCAAGCAATTTCACATTGGGTAGGTGGTCAGTGCCCACCGGTCCCCGCATCCCCAGCACAGCCGATCCGACCCCCGCACCAACGCAAAAAGCTGCCCCCTGGTAAGAAGGCAGCCTCAAGCGGAAGCTTTACGATAGCTAGAGCAGCGCTCTAGTTGTCGTTGTTAAACATGGTCTGAAACTGATTCAATGCAGCCCTGAAGATATTGAAGCCAGCCCAGCCCGCAGCCAGCGCAATCGGAGCGAGCACTGCCACAATCCGGAAATCGAGGTCCATATCTAAGACTCCTAAAACTCTATAGTTAAACTACTGTCACAATTCTCTCATAATTTTTGCTTTCTCAACCAGCTTCATGCAACTTCCTGACCTAGATTCCGACACCATCAACCGCGTTCTTGAAATGGCCTGGGAGGACCGCACCCCCTTCGAGGCAATCCAGACCCAGTACGGCCTGCAAGAAAAGCAGGTGATCGCCCTCATGCGTAAACACATGAAGGCATCCAGCTTCAAAATGTGGCGCAAACGAGTCACGGGCCGTAAGACTAAGCACCTCAAAAAGCGTGGCTTTGACGGTGGACGTTTCCGCTCTCAAAATCAGAAGGGGTCCTAACGATGGTATTGGCAGAACGTCCCATCGCCGTGATTACGGGGGCCAGCAGCGGCATCGGTTTTGCAGTAGCGCGCTACCTTGCATCCGCAGGCTACAACCTAGCGATTTGTGCCCGCCGTCAGGAGAAGTTAGACGAAGCCAAAGCCCAGCTCGTCCGACAAGAAACAAAGGTACTGGCTCAGTCGGTAGACCTGACCCAAGAGGACCAAATTCTAGATTTCTTCGAGGCCATTAAAGACCAGTTCGGGACTGTGAATGTGCTAATCAACAACGCGGGGCTAGGGCACAAAGCGTCGCTATTGGACGGTGCAACTGCAGACTGGCGCAACATGCTAGAGGTCAACGTGCTGGCCCTCAGCGTCTGTACCCGCGAAGCCATTCAGCTCATGCAGGCCAACAATACTGCTGGTCACATCGTCCACATCAGCTCCATGTCTGGGCACCGCGTCCCCGGCATGAGCATGTATGCCGCCACCAAGTTTGCCGTACGCGCCCTGACAGAGGGCTTACGCAAAGAACTGCGGGCCGCAGATAGCCCTATTCGCATATCGTCCATCAGTCCCGGCATTGTCGAGACCGAGTTTGCCGCTCAATATCATCAGGATCCGGAGCAGGCTAAGGCTGTCTACAATCAGTTTCCCGTTCTACAGCCGACTGATATTGCCAGCGCAGTGGCCTACGTTTTAGAGCAGCCCGACCACGTGCAGGTTCACGACATTCTGGTCAGGCCGACACAACAATCGTCATAGATTGTTCAGCTGTATTTTGTTAATCAACAACTTGAGCGCCGTGACTGCGTGGGTCATCAGAAGAACCGGAGACGCCGGTAGGAGCTTCAAGTTCAGAAACCTGTCCCTGAGCTCTCGCATAGGGTAGTGCATTCCCCGCGATCAGCGCATCCAAATTCTCAGCCAGTAATGTCTTAGGAATCTCTCCAATCGCCTGTCCCTGATCTTCTCCTTTGTTGTTGAGAAAAACAAAGTGAGGAATGCCGTCTACGCGATAAGACAACATTTCGGGAAGCCACTTGCTGTTGTCCACATTCAGCATGGAAAAGTTCACTTGGTCCGCATACTGAGTTTCGATCTCTTCCAGATCTGGGGCCATGGCTTGGCAGCTCGTACACCAGTTAGCGTAGAACTCCACTAGGGTTGGTTTCCCATTGGCAATCGCCTCGTCCAACGGGGTAGCCGCTTCAGCTAGATCAGACAGCGAGGCGGACGGTGTACGCGTCTGCAAACCCAGAAAAAGGGCTACACCAAGAATGACTGCAACCAGCACGACCAGAAAGTTACGGAGTTTTTGCGCCAAGCCAGTTTGGGTCTCGGGTGCCTGGGGAGAATTCGCGGTCATAGTCGGTTGAGAAAGGTTGAACTGCGTTAACCTCAGTCTAACGGACAGATATGCCGTAGGGGCACAGCATGCTGTGCCTGCACAGGAATGGGCAAAGGCACAGCATGCTGTGCCCGTATGGGAGAGCCATGAAAAAGCGTGTGACGTTGACCTTTTCGCGGCAGTCGGTGCAGATGCCAATTACCTACCGGCTGGCAAAGGACTTTAACGTGGCCGCCAATATTATCCGGGCTCAGGTCGCACCCAATCAGGTTGGCAAAGCCGTAGTGGAGCTATCCGGTGATATTGACCAGCTGGACGATGCGATCGCATGGCTCCGTGCCCATCAAGTCAGCGTTTCCCTCTCCAGTCGAGAAATCCTCATCGACGAAGACCTCTGCGTTCACTGCGGACTGTGTACCGGCGTGTGCCCGACCGAGTCGCTGACGCTAGACCCCGAAACCTTCAAGCTGAACTTCACCCGGTCGCGGTGTATTGTGTGTGAGCAGTGCATTCCGACCTGTCCCGTACAGGCCATTTCAACGAACTTGTGACGGCCCCTGTAGCGATCAACCCCTCATGCTAAAGCTGCCCTGGCTGTCGATGGTGCTCGTAATTTTGGCTAACATTGCCTTTGCGGCAGGGTTGGTGGGTCCAGCCGGGGAGTTGAACGACTGGTATGTTGCGATCGCATATGTCACGATTCAAGCGGGGCTCATCAGCATTGCCTGGAAGCCGGTACGTAACCTGATCCTGCTGGGCTTCAAATCGGACGTGGGCTACTCAGTCCTGGCACTGCTCAGTGCCTCTTTGGCGGTTGTCATCGTCGTGTGGATTCAGACCGTCTCTTACTTCTTGGTCATGTTGGCCGCAGCGCTGCTGTTTCGGGTAGAACTGCTTACCCGTGCGGTGGGGAATGTATTGGCCTTTATGGCGATCGCCCTCTTCTCGTGGGTTGGGCTTGCACTGGGGTGGCTGGTTGTTTCTACAATGGCTGAAAACCCCACCCTGCAATGGTTAGGGACACTATAGAAAGCGGCACAGCAATGGCTGGTTTACCTCGGGTTTTGGGTGATTCTAATACCAGCACAAGCGTTTAACTGTTGCCCCTACCCCGTGAGTTTTTGGAACTCGTGGGGTATTTTTTTGGTTTTTGTCTGTCAATAATGAGGTCAATCCAAATCCGCTGCGACCCACTTGAGCACTAACGGATTTACCTGGTCAGGAACTTCGTCTTGGGGGCAGTGACCGACACCGGGCAGCACGACAAAGTCCTGCACAGCGGGGTAGTCTTCGTAGGCGCGGGCCAGCGCTATGGGCTCCCACGGGTCCGCCTCACCCCAAATAATATGGACGGGGCAGGTGAGCTGTGGCAGCAGGTCCTCCGGCAGCGGCCCCTGAGAGTAGCTGATGAACGAGAGGAATACGTCTACGGCGTTGGGGTCCTTGGCAGGGTCAAGCAGAAGCTGGACTAGCTCATCCGTCACTGCGTCAGGGTTACCGTACGCCTGTTTCAGCACCCGACTGACCGTGCGCGGCGTCGCCAGCCGCGAAAAGAAAAACTGACCCAGCGGGCGATAGTTCAAAATTTTCTGAATGTAGGGCGTCGGCGCGTTGCGGTACCAGGGCAGCGTATGCCGTTTGCGGTCATGGAGCAGCCGCAGCGAACAGTCCATTAACACCAGACCTGTCACCCAGTCGGGCGCATCCACAGCCGCCTGCATCACCACCACACAGCCGATGGAGTTGGCAGCCATATAGGTGGGTTCGCCGATGACGTCTTTGCAGAAATCGATGACCTGTTTGCCCCAGGTTTCAAAGGTGTAGTCCACCACCCCGGGCTTGGGTTTATCGGACTGGCCGTAGCCGACTAGGTCAATGGCGTAGACCCGGTGGGACTGGCCGAGTACGGGCAGGTTTTTTCGCCAGTGAGCGCTGTGAGCCCCAAACCCGTGTACCAGCAGTATTGGCGTACCTTGATCCCCGGCCTGCTGGTAACGAATTGATAGCCCTTGCCAGGTCCAGACATGGGTTTGAACCGGGGCGAGGTAAGCGGGGGCAGTCGTCATGGAAGCAGGATGGAAGCTAGCGGTATCTCACTTTCACTATGACACCGTTCTAAGGTGGGTGCTTCAGTTTAGGGCTTCAACCACTGCCTGCGGTCCTAAAATCGACAGATACGATTCAACAAAGCAGCGTTGGGCAGCGGCCTGCGCATCCTCAATGGTGACGGCGTTGAGCTGTTGCTGGAACTGCTCGTCAAAGTCTGTGCCTAGACCCAGCGTTTCGTACCAGCCCAGCAGTTGAGCAATCTGACCGTTGGTCTGCTTGCCCAGCGCGTACTGCCCCAGCATTTTGTTCTTAGCCACCTGCAGCTCTTCTGGCTGTAGGGGGACATCGCAGAGCCGATAGAGCTCTTCTTGCAAACCGGCTAGTGCGATCGCGCTATTCTGCGGGGCGGTGCCAATGTAGGCCACAAACTGCGAGGTGCTGAGGCGGGTGGGGTAAAACGCCGATACGTCGTAGGCTAGCCCTTGCTTTTCGCGCAGCTCTACAAATAGTCGGCTCGATAACCCGTTCCCTAGGTAGGTACTCACCAGCTTCAGCGCCGCAAAGTCTGGATGCTTCACCGACCCGGCTAGGTGCCCCAGGATGATGATGGCCTGGTTGGTTTCCTGGGAAGTGATCAGTCGTTCGCTCTGCGGTTCTAGCGCAGGGAGCGTCAGGGCACTCAGCGGTGCATCTGGACGGGACCAGTCACCTAATACTGACTCCACCAACTGGACTGCATCGTTAGGGTCAATGCGACCGACGATGCTGACAACCGCATTGTCGGGTCGAAAGTAGGTTCGATGAGCCGTTTGCAGGGCCGCGCGGTCGATGGCACTAACCGTCTGTTCGGTTCCTAGGCTAGAGAACGCGTAGGGATGCCCAGCGTACATGGCCTCCCGTAGCTGGCTGTAGGCGACGGTAAAGGGCTGCTCCTGCATAGAGCGAATGCCCTGGAGGGTGAGGTTGCGTTCTAGCTCGATTTCTTTTTCGGGGAAGCTGGGCTCTCGCAGAATTTCAGCCGCTAGTCTAAAAATTTCTTCGAAGTCTGACGAGACCGTTTTGAGGCTGACCAGGCTGTAGTCAGAGGCGGCGTCTGCCCCGAGGCTAGCCCCAACATCTTCTACAGCTTCAGCAATTTGCAGTGAGGTCCGATGGGTCGTACCGCGCGTCAGTAGCGATGCCAGGAGGTTGAACAGACCAGCCTGCTCTGCCGTTTCGCGGGACTGTCCAGTGCGAATAAAGATACGGGCTGAAACGATGTCGGCGACCGGGTTGGGCACCACTAACACCGTGAGACCGTTGCTGAGCTTTGTACGGGTGACGTTTTGCGTTGCGGAAGGGGCAGATGAAACAGACACGGGCGTTGGGGATAGGGTCAGCAGGGCTGTAGGTCTGGTAGATGCTTAACGGATACTAGGGACAACTACCTTGCTAAATATTGCTTAACGGGACAGTCAGTTAATCGGCAGGCTCTAGCACCATGACGGCGTAGCGGTCGGGTGATAGATAGTCGCGGGCTAGTTGCTGTAGCGTCTCGCTCGTATGAGCGCGAACAAGGTCCGGGTAAGCAACCGACAGCTCTGGCTGGGCAATCGTTCCATAAAAACCATAGAGACCAGCGATCTGCCCAGGGGTTTCCGTAGAAAATGCGTAATCGTTGCACAACAGCCGTTGACTACGCCGCAGCTCTGCTTCGGTGATGGGCTGCTGTGCCAGTTCGGCAATACGATCGCACACCACCTGCTCCACCTGTGCCGCCCGCTCTGGCTCCAGCCAAAACGTCAGGCTCATCAGGCTACCGTCTCGCTGCAGCGAAAAGCTGCCGTCTGCCTCCAGCACCCACTGCCGGTCTTCCTGCAATTCCTGCACCAGCCGAGAGGCGCGTCCCCCAGCCAAAACGGTGGCCAGCAAATCTATCCCGCAGCCTGTCTTCAGATCGTCCACACCGGGTGCCAGCCAGGCCATCATCAGCCGACCGTGCTGAAGCTGAGGCAGCGTCAGGTGATCCCGACGTACTGTGGTCAGTGGAGCCGTCGGCTGAGGGGTGACTTCAGGGCATTTGGCGGGCTGGGCGAAGGGCCGGAATGCATGTTGTACCAGCTCTGTGGTGCGCTCTAGGCCAACGCCGCCCGCGACAACCACTGTAATGTTCTCGGGCTGGTAGTGAGTTTGGTGAAACTGCCGCATCTCCTCGGGCGATCTCGCATTCAGGACCTCCGGCGTGCCCAGTACCGGTCGACCGTAGGAATGGTCGCCGTATAGCAGTTCGGAAAAGGCCTGATAGCCCTGCCAGTCTGGGTCATCTTGGGCCTGTAAAATTTCTTCTAATACCACCTGCCGCTCTCGCCAAAACTCATCGGTCGGCAGGGCCGGATGCAGCAACAGGTCTGCCAGGTAAGGCAGCGCTTCTGGCAGGGTGTCGGCGGCCAGCGTCATGTAGAAATGGGCATAGTCGTGGCTGGTGGCTGCATTGGTCAGCCCGCCTCGGCTTTCAATTGCCTGGTCAAACATGCCGGGCAGCAGCCGATCGGTGCCCTTAAAGACCATGTGCTCTAAAAAGTGGGCCATGCCCATCCAGCTGGCGGGCTCTCGCCCAGCTCCGGCATCGACCCACACATCTACCACCACCACAGGCGTTGCTGCAATCTCTTGGTGAATGAGGGTTAGGCCACTATCAAGCCGCACGACAGTCGCCGGAAAAGGTGCTGAAGAAAAGGAACTCAAAGGAATGGAGCCGGGTGAGTTTTGACGAAATGCTTTAGCTCATGCTAGCGCCCTGGTTACTCAATATGTCGGATGGGATACGAATTTTTGGCAATGCTTAATACCAAACAAAAGGCCCCCTGCCTTGCGACAGAGAGCCTCTCAAAGAATGATTTCACCGCGACGCCGTTTTACCTCAGTTTTTGACCTGGAAAATCCAGGTGGGATCCGTGGACGTGATTTATAGTTTCCGAGTACAAGCCCGGTTTACTGCCACCACGCAACTGCTCGGTTCCCTGACATTAAAAGCATAGATCAAGAAACATTGTTGGCAGTCACCAACGCCGTAGTGAAACTACAGTCATGATAGCCAACGTGCCCCTATATGCGGCAAGGGGCTAACCATACAGAACCGTGACGGTTTTCCGCGATCGCAATCAGAATTTCCGATTAAAAGATTTGTCTCAGGGCTGAATTTTTTCTCGTAGCCTAAGCAGGGCTGACCGGGTACCAGCCGTTTTCGACCATGCGAATGACCTCAGCCGGGTCGCGATCGCCGTCGGTGAGGACAGTCAGATGCCCTAACTTGCGACCGGGGCGACTCTCAGCCTTGCCGTACCAATAGAGATGCGCGTCAGGTATTGCTGACAGAGCGCTCAGTTTGCGGGTGTATTCTGGGTTGTCGGTCGTGGGCGCTGTTTCGTAACCTAGCAGATTGACCATGATTGCCTGAGCGCAGGTCATGTCTACTGGGCCAAGGGGGAGTCCGGTCACAGCCCGAAGCTGCTGCTCAAACTGAGATGTGCGGCAGGCATCTAAGGTGTAGTGGCCAGAGTTGTGGGTCCGAGGGGCAATTTCGTTGATCAAGACCTGCGCGTCAGCAGTGAGGAAGAGTTCAATGCCAAGGACGCCCACATAGTCCAGTGCGGTAACCAGCTGGGTTGCGATCGCCCTAATCTGTGCTTGAACCGCCTTAGATACTGCCGCAGGCGCAATCACCCGCCGACAAACTTGGTCCATTTGCTCGGACACCACTACTGGATATACCGCCACCGACCCGGCCTGATCACGAGCAACCATGACAGCCAACTCCTGCTCAAAGGGCACAAAGGCCTCCAGCAGCACAGGCTGATAACCCAGGTCTGCCCAAGTCGATTGCACATTGTCTAGCGTCTTGAGAATGAAGGTGCCCTGGCCGTCATAGCCGTGTCGTCGCGTCTTGAGGGCTAGGGGTAAGCCTACGTTTGAAACAAGATCTGGGAGGTGTGCTATGTCGGTCTCAGATGCCAGGGTGGCGAATCGAGGGGAGGGTAGCCCGAGACGCTGGTAGTACAGCCGCTGGGTGTACTTATCTAGAATTGGTGCAAGGCAGTCGAGCTGCGGGTAGAACTGGACACCTCGAGCCTCTACCTGCCTGAGCCCTGGCAGATCAATAAACTCATTCTCAAAGGTGATCACATCGCACTGGGATGCTAGCTCTGCCGTTGCGTTGGCATCAGCTACAGGTGCAAGTACAGGGTCAGGGGCAATGCGTACAGCTGGGTCGCTGACGTTCGGGGTCTGTACCACCAAAGTCAATCCTAGCTTTTCGGCCCCTGCCGCCATCATCCAGGCAAGCTGCCCACCACCAATTACGCCAACCCGTCGACTCATAGTGCTCTCGCTGTCTTCAACGTATCGTCTTTGCTATTTATAGCTATCGCCATTTACGTTAGGACACCGAGTAGGGTGATCCCCTTTGGCATACAACGAAATGGCCCCAAAAAGATCAGAGCAGCCTTGTCCTAAGGTCACTGGCGGCTGCTATACGTTACGACACCGAGTGCGGCTATCCCGCTCAGGTCAGAACACAATGGCCGCAAAAAAGCGCTGGGCAGCCTTGTCCTAGCGGATCTGGCGGCAGCTATAGATGATGAGTGTAGCGCTCATGGCGGCTTTGTTTCGCAGTCATTTTTCGATGAGGGCAACCGCAAGAAACCAATGGAAAAGCGCCCCTAAATAAGAGCGCTTTCCCACACAATTTTCCACTGATTTCAGGGACTATGGACTCCGCAAGACAGCCTAACTTCCCTCAAAGGCCATATCGCGGAAGTTTTCAATCACCGTGGCATCGTCGTGAGTGACCAGCATCATGTCCTCATCGTAGAAAGCCTTCAGAACGGGGTCGGCCTGAGCCTTTTCAATGTAGATATGAGGACGCAGAGAAATGGCGCGCCTGAGATGCTCAGCCGCCCAGTTGGCATGGTGGAGCAGCGCATGACACCGAGCCTGGTTGTAAAAAGCAAAGGCCTGATTGGGTTCAATGGCCAAAGACTTGTCGTAGGCTTCAACTGCTCGCTCATAATCGCCCAGCTGTTGCTGAACCCAGCCCATCGCTAGCCAGCCACCTGCACTGTAGGCTTGCTGCTTGAGGGATTGTGTCAGACTCTCTTCTGCGGCTTCGTACCGCTTCAGGTCAATGAGCAGTAGCGCCCGCTGGTACCAGAACTGATGCTGCTGTGGTTCTAACCCAACGGCTTGGTCAAAGCTGACTAGCGCTTCATCCAAACGCTCGAGACGCTTAAGCGTATAGGCCTGATAGCTCCAAATCAGGCCATTTGCGGGCTCTAGCTCCAGGGCCTGAGCAAAATGCTCCAGCGCTTTGGCACTATTGCCTTTTTGCAGGTAAACCTTGCCCAGGCTCACCCAAACTTTGCTGTCGCTGCGATGCAGTTCTAGCGCTTGGTTGAAGCTGGAAATTGCGGCGTCAAGCTGCTTGAGCTGTAAAAGGGCTTTACCCCTGTAATACCAAACCTTGTAAAAATCGGGTCGCAATTCTAATGCCTGGGCGTAACTTTCCACTGCTCTATGATAGTCGCCGAGTCGATGTAGATTCTTGCTGCGACGATAAACCGCTTTGAAGTAAGACGGTCGCAAGGACAATGCCCGCTCGTAGCAATCAATAGCCTCTTCGTAGCAGTTCAGTTTGTCTAGGACGACACCGTAGTTACACCAAACTCTGGGTTCGTTTGATTTGAGGTCAAGCGTGCGCCGATAGCTCTCGGCAGCCTCCACGTATTGACTGGTTGTGGCCAGCAAGTAGCTGCGGTAGTTCCAGGCTTGGTAGTGGTTAGGATAGCTCGCAAGCAGGCGCTCGCAGATATCGATTTCGACGGCGTAAAAATCCCGCTGACCGCCACCGCGCAACTCAGCCTGGTTGCTGCGATGGGATCGAGCTGTGGAAATATCAATAACTTGTCCTAGCGCCATAATGGTGAATCTACTGACACACGAGCGTAAAGCAATACTGACTTATACGAACATTATCGAGAACAACCGGATAGAGGTTACAAAACATTCAATTCAATTAAGATTCTGTGAGGATAGGGCTGATAACTTGTCAGATGGTTAAGTTACTTGCCGTTAGATGTTGAGTGTTCTATCGGCTTATCGTGGGATTTACGTAATGCTGGGTCATATTTCGAACGCTTACTTGGCCATGAACGTTGGCGATATAGATGCGCGCCGTCTATCATTGCTGGGCCCAATAGTGGCTGATGTGTCACCCTCTCCGCAGGATTACGGTTCGGGTGACGTTAGCTAAGCCGCTAGTGGCCATCTGCGGATACTGAGAGAACGTATCTGTTGCTAGGGCAACCGACAATGGTCGAATTCTGACGCGCTGCCCTAGCTTCTGGCTAGGGCGAAGCGGGACTGTCAGTATTCACCCTTTTGTCTATTGAGGTAGGCCGACTGATAGTCGTTTTTAAGGACGTTAGTTCAACGCAGCGTCCATCAGGTTTTGCTCAATCTGTCACGCAGCTGAGGTCGTTTGCCCCTGTGGAAAACCCTGTGGAAAATCCCGTTCATACCCTGTGGAGAATGCCTTGCCTTTCAACCTTTAATGACAGAAAAAGACTTTTAAGATTTTTGCGGAATATCGTGAAAGGCTGATGGCTCCAAGATTGCATGCAGTTGGCTAAAGTTAAGGCCGATTTAACTTGCCCCGCTTTAAAACATCCGAAAGTTATCCACGGCGCTGTGGATAACGTCACAAATTTGTAATGCCAGTGTTAGCCTCCGTAAATTTGCCGAAATAATCCACGGCGCTGACTACTGCCCACAATGAGTTCTTTGAACAGGTTGTAATGCCATTGGTATAGGAAGCTCTCGCCATGGGCCGCAAGATTGCGCAACCGCCCAATCTGATCAATGCAGGCCGCGGCTTGCTTGCCTTTCTCGCCAAAGCAGGCGGACATGGGGTGCTCCCACTGGTCTAGAAACTCAGCCATTAGCGTGCGATCGCGCCCCCCCACCTGATTGTTAGCTTTGGTCTGCTTGTAAAGGGCGCTGCCCTCGACGGGCGACGTTTGCTTGAGGGCGTCAGGCCGCAGCGTTTTCCATCCTTCGGCTAGCAAAGACGGCATCATACCAATGGTGTATTTCTTCGACGGTCCCATCTGAATGCCGCCGATTTCTGGTCCACCGTGGGTCAGCAGGAAAGTATACAGATCCTTAAAGAACGGCGTCACAACTTCTTTTTCTATGGCAAACCCCAGGCGAATCCCAGCTTCGGAGTAGTCGGCAATGTGTGGATCTGCGCCGTCAGCCGCAATCATCTGGGCGTTTTTATAGGCCGCAAAGAGGTCCTGCTGGGTACCTGGCTGTATGCAGAACCAAACGCTATCGCCCACGGCCTCGCGCACCTCCTGCTTAATCTGCTTAGGATCGGGCGGGGCGGTATCAGGACGGGTAATTTGCGTTTGCAGCTCAACAATATGCGCTTCCTGGGAGTGAATCGCAGTTTCTTTCTCTTCCAGCTCGGTTTGCAGTGTCTTAAACTGCGCCTGCTTCTCTTGAGATAGCTGACTGATTTTTTCCTCTAGCAGCTGTACCTGCTGGGTCAGCGTTTCGATCTGGCTGTCCTTCTCGCTCAGCAGCTCGTCCTTGCGAATCAGCAGCGTCGTTTTTTGCTTCAGCTCCAATGCGTTTAACCCGGCCCGCAACAGGCTGAAGTAGTGAGAGGCCGACAGGTCTACAACCTGGGGTGCTTCCTCAGGTAGGTACAGCACGGCCTGCCGCTCCGCTAGCTTGACAACCAGCAGGTGGCCTTCTGCGTTTTGAATTTTGAGTTCGTGGCTGCCGGGTTGTCGGTCAATGGTGCTGATGTAGCGCCGCTTACCGTAGAAAAACTCCGCGGCGGCAGGAGATGGGGCAATCGGCGCGGGGCGAGTAAATTCAGCGGTGGCGGCTTCGTCGGACATCGGCTGAACAGCCGTGTCCGCTTCAGTTCCTTGAGAACTGCTGGGGAGATTCGAGCCCGGATTAAGGTTAGGCAGCGTCAGGGGCGGACGCGGCGTTGGGTTGATGGGGTGATCTTGAGTTGCTGCGGGCTGAGCAACTGGTGGCGCTACCGGCTCAACCTGCTGGGCCTGGACCTGGGCGGCAACGGCCTGGGCGACTTTGCGGGCATTGGCTCGGCCTTGTTCTGCCACTGACCAGGGCCGAATGCCGTCGGACTGGCTGACCTTGGGGAGGCGAACGCCGACAATTTCTAGCTCTAGGGTCTTCTCCCCACGCCACTCGTTGATGCGGAGCTTGTAGGCGACATCCAGCTCACGGGGCAGCGGGTGATGTTCCCCCCAGCGCCAGGCCAAAGCCTTCAACGCTGTCACCCGCTGGGTCAGCGGGTGCGTGTGGGACAGCGTCAGCTTTAGATGTTTCTGGTCTTTGCCGATGATCTGCTGCTCGACTACGTTGACGCCAGCCGTCCAGAATACCGGGTCCGGATTCTGAATGCCGCAGGGGTGAAGCTGGTCAATTTGTTCGTAGAGTTCAAAGGTGATGTCGGCCAGGTTTGCCTGCACGTCTACGGTGACTAGCGGCTTTAGATGTTCGGGCTGGAGCTGCTGGTGGGCTACTTTGCTGAGCCGCGTTTTCACCTGACGCAGCTTTTTCGCCTCGAAGGAGAAGCCGCCTGCGGCCCGGTGCCCGCCGTATTTGCCCATCAGGTCGTCGCAGGCTTGCAGCGCTTCAAAGACGTTGAACTCGGGAATGCTGCGGGCGGAACCGCGAATCTCTTGTTTCTCTTTGTCTTCGTAGGTGCCGATGAACACAGGCACGCCGTAGCGCTCGACCAGCCGCGAGGCGACGATGCCAATGACGCCGTGGTGCCAGTCGGGCTGCACCACCACCAGTACCCGCTCTTTTTTTAGGTCGAGCTTGCCCTTGGCCTGCTGGTCTTCGCACCACTGCACGGCCTGATTTTCGATGATTTCGCACAGGCGCTGGCGCAGCTTGTTGGTTTCTTCGCACTTCAGCGCTCGGTCCAGGGCGGTGTCGATGTCCTCCGTCGTCAGCATATCGATCACAATCTGCGGATCGGCGATGCGGCCTACGGCATTGATGCGGGGCCCGAGGCGAAAGCCAATGGCTTCTGGCTTCAGGTTGTTTTGAGTGCCCAGACCAGAAATTTCGATGAGTGCCTGCACGCCGGGGAGTCGCGATCGCGGCAGCAGACTCAACCCCCGCCGCACCCAACGGCGATTAACCCCGGTTAGCGGAGCCAGGTCAGCAATGGTGCCCAGTGTAAACAGCTCCAGCAGCGGCGTGGTCAGATCTTGCAACTGACCCATCTGCTGAGCCAGACACACGGCCAAAATGTAGGCCACCCCAACGCCCGCGACCCCACCGTAGAGCGAGGTAACCGGCAGCAGCTTGGGGTTCAAAATCGCATCAGCAGGGGGCAGCGTCTCGGGAATATCATGATGGTCCGTAACAATAACGGTCAGGCCCAGCTCTTTGGCCCGCTGGATGGGAGCTACCGCCGCAATGCCGTTATCCACCGTGAGGATGATCCGCACCCCCTCGGCGTGAAAATCTTCCACGATCCGCTCGTTGATGCCGTAGCCTTCTTGCATGCGGCTGGGGATGGCGTATTTGACCTTTGCCCCCAGACTGCTGAGCGCTCGCATCAGTAGGGCAGTGCTGGTCATGCCGTCGGCGTCGTAGTCACCGCAGATGGCAATGGGTTTGTGGGTTGCGATCGCATCGACCAAAATTTCGACACTGACGGCCAGGGCGGGGAACTCATCCAGGGGCGACGGCAGCTGTTGCGTCTCGGGGTCCAGGTACAGCCATGCCTGCTCGGGGGTGTGAATGCCGCGATTGATCAGTACCTGGGACAGCAGCGGCGACAGCCCCGTGGCCTGGGTCAACGCCTGACACTGCTGCGGCTGGGGCGGCAAAACCTGCCAGCGTTGGGGCGGGACCTGCTCAGCCTCAAGCAGCTCAGGCCCAGTGACCTCAGCAGTATCAAGCGAAGCAGTATCAGCGGTGGATTGACTCACGCCATTAGAAGTTTTAGCCTACGGTACCGATTCTTTGGGGTGCCGGTGCCTTGCGTTCGATGGACCCGGCCTAGATCGTATGAACTATATTAGACCGATTAGCGGCTAATCGTATCGTCGAAAACACAACAAAACCGCACCAGCGTATCGGTCACCTTATCGGGTCACGATCCGGCCTGCAAGAGTTGCAGCCCTGTTGATGCGGTATTTATGGATAGTCTTAAGGAAGCAGACCGTCTACGGCGTCATTCTGTAGGCGGCCATCTTGGCTGCCCATGGACCAGTCGCTAGTAGATCAGCACTCGGCCATCGTTGACCACATGGACGGCTCGGTCGCCAAAGCTGCCGCTGGGCAAAAACTCAATTTGCAAGGTGCCAACTTCAGGGCGATGCAGGCGCACATCTACGGGGCGGTAGTCGTCTTCCCAAAAGACTACAGATAGGTCTGCGCCGTTGCCGACGGTAGTACTCAGCTCAACGGTTTGACCGGGTCGCATGGCATAGGGGTCAAAGTCGAGCACCCGCTCTAGGTTGATTTGCATGCGGGTGTTGTTCACAATTTCGAGCTTCAGGGCCTGACCGGGCGCGTACTGGATTTCGTCAGAGCCGCAGCGGTAGACACATTCAGCCGCGATCGCGCTCTCAGCTGTTACACCAAACCCAGCCGCCAGCAGTGCGGCAACTAAAGCCATCCGATTAAACATTTGTTGAATCATGTCAGGAACTCCCCCACGGAGATCGTCTTTTACTCTCCAGGGTGCCCCAAAGCCCATTCGAACAACACCGACCACCGGTTCAATGTTCTAAAATTTGCCTAACCTTCATTCTTGCTGCACACATGACCGCTGCGCTACCTAAAGCCATAACGCTAGAGCAGTTTTTGGCCCAGCCAGAAACGAAGCCCGCTAGCGAGTACGCAAACGGTCGAGTTATCCAAAAGCCGATGCCGCGTGGAAAGCACAGCCGCCTACAGTTCAAGCTGAGCGAACGGATTAACGACCTAGCTGAACCGGGTCAGATTGCAATGGCCTTACCCGAACTACGCTGTAAGTTTGCCGGGTGGTCCATCGTACCGGATATTGCCGTGTTCACTGGGTCATGCATTCCCTTCGGCTGAGATAGGGAGATCCCTAACAACTTCAACACCTATCCTGACTGGACTATAGAAATCCTGTTTCCTGACCAGTCACAAATGCGAGTTATTGATAACCTTCTCTTTTTGATAGAACGAGGAACACGCTTGGGCTGGTTAGTAGACCCAGGTGAACGCGTTACTATCGGTGATCAACCTGATCAGCTACCCAAAATCTTTGGAGGGGAACAACAGCTACTTGTTCTACTAAACATCTCACTCTCTTTATCTGTTACGCAACTTTTCGACTGGCTTAAGCCCAGTCATTCGCGGTAGCGCTGCGTTTTTGAAGTTCGATTATCAAGACAAAAAGATTATTTATCAAGACAAAAACCGTCCACTTACTCTAGCTGTAGTGTGTCCTGGTCGCGTCCTGGCACACTTTCTAACGTGGCCTCAACGGCACGAGCTGCGGCGAGAATATCTCTCTCCTCCCCGCCCAGATAAAGCCTGCCGAAGCTGCCGATGGAAGAGATTTGTAAAATGTTGATCAGTGCTGCTTTCTCTGCTTCGTTGGCGGCGAGAGACGCGTAGGCGGCGGGCTCCACTTCCATCACATAGAGCGTCTGCCCTGCCAAAATCATCTGACCGCGACGGGTGCGGTTAATTAGCTGGACGTGATGGGGGTCGAGGTTGCGGATGACTTGGCTGGAAACTAGACGGGGCTTGAGGCAGTCGCGGCGGGAGACCCCAAGGTAGTCTAAAATGGCGCGCCCGGCGGCATGCACCTCACCCTGACTGCTGGAGTGAATTTCAAGGACGCCGTAGAGTCGCTCGACCATCTGCACACCAGGGCGGACCACTGCTGACTTCATCGCAACGTCGGTAATACGGTTAATCTCGATACCGGGGGAGACTTCTATCCACAGTGAGGCATCGCCGGGGAGGGGAAGAAAGCCGATGGAAACGGTGCCGATGTAAGCTGCGTGCTGCTGTTGAAGATTGTCAATGTATACGTAGCTGCGGAGGTCAACGCCCAAGATAAGTCACGGAGTACGGCACAGTCACGATCTTAACAGCATCGCCGCGATAGAAAAAGCTCACAGCGGCCTGTCGTACTACCTTGCACTGTTGGAATAGTTAGAGCGATAGACGAACTCAGCCCGCAGAGGGGTGACGGCGGGAGAACCTGCCTAACCAGTTCGGTTCTGCCCACTCACAGTCGCCCAGCTTGGTTGTTACAGTGAGGCCATAGCGGAACACCGCTCCAATCCTATGAGGACTGTGCTGTGGACAATCTTTCTAACCGGGCTCAAGGTCAGGACTTTTTTATGACGGCTGATAACGAGCTGCTGCAATACGTCCAGTCGATGGAGCCGGAAACGATTGCCAGCCTATCTAAGCCAGACTCATCTGACGTCATGCAGGTGATGGAGCGCAACATCATTGGTTTGCTAGGTGGGCTACCCTCCCAAGACTTCAATGTCTCAGTGACCACTAGCCGCGAACAGTTGGGCCGTCTGTTGGCTTCGGCCATGATGAACGGCTACTTCTTGCGAGGAGCCGAGCAGCGACTCAACTTTGAGCGTTCTGTAATGGAAACTGGTACGGTTACTGAGTCCTAGGCATCAGCTCGACTCGTACACGTCAATGGTCATGGTTAAACCTTCTATGACAGCAAAGGCAGGGCCAGCAGCGGTCCTGCCTTTTGCTGTAGATGAGCTGGATCAGCGCGTTATTCGAGAGTTGAGATCGCGCCTCCTCGATTGGTACCAGCACCAAGGCCGCGACCTCCCCTGGCGACATACCCGCGACCCTTACGCCATATGGGTGTCGGAGATCATGCTGCAGCAGACCCAGGTGAAAACGGTCATCCCCTACTACAAGCGTTGGCTACAGCAGTTTCCGACGGTGGCCGACCTAGCCCAGGCCGATCAGCAGCAGGTCCTTAAAGCCTGGGAAGGGCTGGGCTACTACAGCCGTGCCCGCAACCTACATCGCGCCGCCCAGCAGGTGGTCGAACACTACGACGGCAATTTCCCGCAGACCTTTGACGAGACGGTGGCGCTTAGCGGCATTGGCCGAACCACGGCGGGTGGCATCTTGAGTGCGGCCTACAACCAGCCCGTCGCCATTTTGGATGGTAATGTAAAGCGGGTGCTGGCCCGACTAATTGCCTTACCCGTACCCCCAAAACGAGCGCTAGCCAAGCTCTGGCAGCATTCCGAGGCGCTACTAGACCCGGCTCAACCCAGGGACTTCAACCAGGCGCTGATGGATCTTGGGGCGACCTGCTGCACTCGCCGCCATCCTGAGTGCGATCGCTGCCCTTGGCAGTCCTACTGCGCGGCCCATCAACACAACCTACAAGCTCAGCTCCCAATGACAGAATCTCGCGGTCCGTTACCCCACAAAGTCATTGGTGTTGCGGTCATCCGCGACCCGTCCGGGCGCATTCTGATAGACCGACGCAAGCAGGAAGGCCTGCTGGGGGGGCTGTGGGAGTTTCCAGGTGGGAAGGTAGAGCCTGATGAAACGCTAGCAGACTGCGTCCGCCGCGAAATTAAGGAAGAGCTGGACATCGAGATTGACGTGCAAGACCAGCTGATGACGGTGGAGCACGCCTACACCCACTTCAAAGTGACGCTGAACGTATTTCACTGTGCCTACGTCAGCGGCGATCCCAAGCCACTTGAATGTGATGAAATTCGCTGGGTAACGCTCGCTGAGATTGATCAGTATCCCTTTCCCAAAGCCAACGGTCAGATTATTGCGGCACTGAAGGCCGAGCAGCAATAGATACGAGCGCTATGGTGTGTTGCATTTACCTAGTTTTTCACGCTTAGACAGCTTTGCAGATATCGCGTTGGAGATGACATTGTGATTATCCCAGTCGAAACGCTACCCGAACATACGGGCACAACCTATCCAGAACCCTTTCGTGCTGCTGTCACAGGCCGGAGCCGTAAACGGGTTGGCAACGCAGCAGGGCTGACTCGATTTGGCGTTAATCTCACGACGCTAGTACCGGGGAGCTGCTCGGCGTTGCGTCACTGGCATAGCCAGCAGGACGAGTTTATTTATGTGATAACGGGGGAATTAACGCTGGTGACCGATGCCGGGGCGCAGGTCATGGGGCCGGGGATGATGGCCGGATTTCCTGCCGGAGAGGCCAACGGTCATCATCTGGTCAATAACAGCGATCAGCCTGCAACCTATCTTGAGGTGGGCGATCGCACCCCCAACGACACAGCCTCCTATCCCGATGACGACCTAGTGGCACTGCCCAAACCGGATGGTACGCCTGGACATCGATTTGTTCACAAGGATGGTCATCCCTATCCCTAAGCTGTTCATGCTGCCGTCAGCGGCGATCACTTCGTGCGGTCTAGCGCCCCTTCAGCTCAGAGCACGCCAGACTCTACCAGAGTGACCCGCACGACAAATCTGCTGTTAGATTATGAAAGCAGTAAGATCACGGAAACGCTTTTTGAACGGTCGCAAACAAACACAGCTTCTCAGACGGCTTTGCCTGGGTCTTCGCCTCCGTCTCCGGTGGCTATCCTGTGGCTTGCTAATGGCATCCGTCAGCAGCTTAATAAACAGCTGCGCCACCACACCAGAGCTGGTTAGTCCACCGCCCTCCGACATTCCTGAAGTTGCCTCAACAGCACCCCCGCCGCCGCCACCACCGGGTTCTTTCTTGGCACAGCTACAGCCCGATGTGAATGCGGAGCTGCTGGCTTTGGGCATCCCTGTTGCGATCCCAACCTATTTACCGTCAGGCTTCGATCTAGTGGCTTACGAGGTCGGTACCGAACCAGAGGGGGCTGCAGCTGGCCCTTACTACGCGCTGACCTACCGCAATGCTGAGTCCCAGTGTTTCACTATAGAGGCAACCAGCGGTGGCGTGGGAGGCCCCGTCCTAGAGAAGCGTCGGCCCATCGAGTCGCCGCTGTTTGGCTCCAGCTATGTCCTTTATGAGGGGCAGTTGAACGATCTGGCTGCGCCTGCTACTGCTGCAACCTCCGATTTGGTCAGTGACTGGCTAGCTGGGGACACAGCCCTGTATCGGTACATTGGGGCTCGACTAACGATGACCCTCTACGAACAATCGGGCTGTACCGATCTCCCCGCAGAAGAGGCTATCAAGGTAATTGAATCGCTGGCCTATCTGACTGGCAATATCTACGGAGATGATTGGGGTACGCCGACGATTACGCCTGAGACGGCAGAGGGCTCCGGGATAACGGCACCTTAGACAGAGGCGAAGTCAGTAATTTTAGTTACGTGGCGTCTTACGTGGGGCAATCCGCATGATAGCCGTATATTTTGCGATATTTGTCTTACAAATACCCTAAAAACTGGGTCAACTGGGTCAATCACAGCAACTTACGTCACGGTTGCTGTTACCCAGTAAGAACAAAAGCTTTATTGATCTCTTCAACAATTCACGGATTAATCATATCGAGACCAATACCTTCACGGACCGCAAGCTCCGTAAATCGGGATACCGTTGAACTATTCGATACCAGCCCTCTGTATGGCAGGTTGAGCGGGGTTGCGAAGCACAAAGCACCTTGTACTCAAGGGATAGCCTTACGTTGAGGCTCAAGCGAAGTGCCCGGATCTGTCCTTGAACGGATTGCCTCACTGAGGCTCACGGGGCAGGTTCAAGACACTTTGCTTTGAAACGAATGGGGATGGGCATCTACCCCTCTATTACAGCCTGATTTAGGGAAAAGATATGGACCGTTGTACGTTCTCGGATAGGTTTCGACACTGCCGCCAATCGGGAATTTTGTCCTGGCGAGTTGGTCAAGGCATGTGGGGGTTGCTCCTGGGTGGAATGGCCGTGTTATGTGGCGGTCAGTCTGTTCTAGCCTTGCCAACAGACGCAGCAGCGGTTGCCCTAGCTGCGCCCGGATCGCAAATTCGCTGGCGACCCAATCCGGACCGGGGTAGTGCCTCTAGTACGTTGTCCGGCGGGCGTCGCGGCACCCAACTGGCCAGCTGTGCAAATCACGGTGCTAACCTAGCGCTACTGGTGCCGAATAACGCTGAAGGATTGACCACAACCCTGGCTGAGCCGACCGTAGCTTGGCATGTCGAAACTGAACAGCCGGTTAGTCTAGAGCTGGTTTTGTCGCATCCCGACCAAGCAACACCGGTCTACAGCAAAACCTTAAATGTTACGCAGACTGAGACAGTGCAGGTGACGTTGCCAGAGCTGGAGCTAGAGACGCGCTACCGCTGGACTGTGTTTCTCTCCTGCGACGATCGCGCAACCGCTGAGGTCTCTGACCGTAGCTTCATTCGACGCATTGATGAGGTTCCGGCACAGTTGACCACAGCCCAATCAGAGATTGACCAAGCCAAAGTCTATGCAGCTGCAGGTATCTGGTACGACGCCTGCCGTTTGCTGCTAGAGCCAGCGCAGGCTCAGCAACCCGAAGCACAACAGATGCTACACCAGCTCCTGGCTCAGGCCAACCCGGCACATCCACTGGTAGATAGCGAGTAGCCGCTGAGCGGTTGGTCCCACGAATGGGCTTAATAAGCTCGGGCGTCTGCTATTCGTCCGCTTTGACTGATATGGCGGCCGCCAGTTCCGTTAGGGCAAGCCTGCTTAAGCCTTTCAGGGACCCGTAGGGGTTGTATGCCAAGTCGGACAACCTGACTCGGTGTGCGAACCTATATGGCGCTAGCTCTACACGACGCTAGCCATAGCCTCTACCAGCCAATTGTGCGTAATCTCAGACCTTCATTGACCCACAGCTATGGTGCTGCAGTTTGTGAGCATGCCATAGCCTACATCTGTTTACGGTGACGTTTAAGCCTCTCACCCAACTCAGTACCCTATCGATAGCGCAACCGCTTAAGGTCTGGCGCGAATGGCTGTCGCGTGTTGATTATCTGACCCCAGCACTGGGCCTAATGGCAGCCTGCAGCATCTTAGGGCTGCGAGGGATGGGAGCCCTGCAGGTGTGGGAACTGCATTTGTACGATGGCCTGATGCGGCTTCGGCCATCGGAGGCGGCCGATGAGCGAATTGTGCTGCTACAGTTTACCGAGGCCGATATTGAAGCCTTTAACCGTTCGACTATTCCGGACGACACCCTGGCTGAGCTAATTCAGATGGTGAGTCGCCACGATCCTGCGGTCATTGGGCTCGACCTCTATCGAAACGTGCCCAGTGACGACGGCTACGATGCGCTTCAGCAGGTTCTGGCAACGACACCCAACGTCATTGGCATTGAGAAAGTGATTGGTGACCGGGCACTAGCGCCTGTTGCTGGTAACAGTGTGCTCATGGAGGACGACCGGAGCGCAGCTAGCGACCTGGTTGTGGATGTGGATGGTCGGGTTCGTCGAGGCTTCATTGTGCCGAATGCAGTCAGCGATCGCCCCATTGAAAGCTTAAGCTTCCGCGTGGCCTACGAATATTTGGTGCAAAGAGGCTACACCCCTGAACCCAACCCCGATTTGCTGACGATTGGCGGTCGCCACTTCTGGCCGGTCGATTCTCATTCGGGCGGCTATGTCAATATCGACAGCGGCGGGTATCAGGTGCTGTTGAACTGGCGCAATACATCCAGACCGTTCCCAGCCGTAACCGCTAGTCAGGTTCTACAAGGCGACATTGATCCATTGTTCTTTAAAGATCGGATTGTCATGATTGGCAGCACCCAGTCGGGTGATGCCGATGTGTTTTTTACAGCGTACGGTTACCAACGGACCAACAACGTACTGCTGCCGACCCACGGCGTCGAGATTCATGCAGGTTTGACCAGCCAAATTATCAGTGCGGTGGAGTCGGGCCGCCCGCTGATGCGGACACTGCCCAACTGGAGCGAAACGGTTCTGATTCTGCTGTGCGCTAAAGCGGGGTTGTGGATTTATATCGCTGGGAAGGCAGACCTACGCCGGTTTGTGTGGATGTTCATTGGGCTTGGCAGCCTGACAGTGGGGAGCTACGGGCTGCTGCTGCTGGGCTGGTGGGTGCCGCTGCTGCCCACATCAATGGCAATGGTGATAACGCCACTGGTCATGCGTTTGCAGCGAATTAACCAACTTCAGGCGCTCTCATCCATTGACGATCTGACCCAGCTGACGAACCGCCGGGTCTTTAAAGAACAGCTAGAGCAGGAATGGTCACGGGCGCTGCGATCGCAGCACCCCCTGTCCCTGATTATTTGCGATGTGGACTATTTCAAGCTCTACAACGACACCTATGGTCACCCCCAAGGTGACGAGTGCCTGCGTCAGGTTGCTCGGGCGCTGAAACAGGCGATCAAACGGCCAGGGGATGTTATTGCCCGATATGGCGGCGAAGAGTTTGTTTTTCTATTGCCTGAAACTGAAGCTGACGGTGCCCTCAGTCTGGCGCAGTCAGCTCGCCTCCGAGTCGAGGCGCTACAGCTGCCCCATTCTGCCTCCCAGGTGTCTGATTACGTCACCATCAGCATGGGCGTCACCAGTGTGGTGCCCTCCGACAGCTTAGATATCAGTACCCTCGTAGACACAGCAGACATGGGGCTCTACGAGGCTAAGCGTAAGGGCCGCAATCAGACTGTACTGCGATTACCTTGGGCCTTTGGGTAGGGGCGCTAATTGTTCCGGTGATCGTTGGTGTAGTTGATGCGAGCCCCGGCCCATTGGAGCTTGTTGCGGAGTGTACGGTAGTACGATTGGTCAATGTCGAGCAGCACAAAGCGGGCCATCTCTTCTGCGCGGCGAATGTCAACCCGCTGACCCGGCCAGATCGATGTGCCGAGTACGCCATCGGTCCACAGCTTGGTGGTCATGGCGGGGTCGGCCAGGGGCCACACGCTGACCACTGAGCCCGGTGGGAGGACAATCGGTCGGCTAGACAGGCTCATTGGGCAGATCGGGGTAACGACTATCGCGTCCATGCCAGAGTGAACAATGGGGCCGTTGGCCGCCAGGGTGTAGCCGGTCGTGCCTGTGGGCGTACTGATCAGCAGGCCATCGCCCTGGTACTGGTCTACGACCTCACCGTCGATTTCCATTTCTAGAATCGAGGTGATCATCCGGTCCGGCGAGGCCGGTTTGACGCACATCTCGTTCAACGCCAGAAAGGGCTCACTCATCGGCTCAAAGTTGCCGTAGTTGCCCTCGTGCAACCTAGCCTGCAGCATCATGCGCTGCTGTACCGCGTAGCGGTCTTCTAGCAGCCGGTCCCAAACGTTTTCAAAATCCGATGCCGCCTCCGCCGACTCAGTCAAAAAGCCTAAGTGTCCTCCGATGTTAATTGCCAGGATCGGCACCTTTTCAGGAGAGAGATGGCGAGCTGCCGCTAGGGTGGTACCATCGCCGCCCAGAACAATCGCCAGGTCTATCGGCTGCTGCACCGACGCTAGAAAAACAGGATAAGGATTATCTTTGGGACCGCTGGGGCCCAACATCACACGACAGCCACGCGCTTCGAGCTGTCTAGCACAGCGTTCAGCAACGCCTTTGCTGTAGGCGTTGTTGGCCTTGTGGACAATGATGACTTGTTTGAGCTGCACAGGCGTTCTCGCAAACCAGTCTGGGTAAATCCGAGCCGACTGCAGAATTCTACAATGACCTACCCAAACGCTAGCAAGGCCTTACCACTTGAGCAAGTTAAACTGCTCCATATCAACAGTGTCGCGGTTGCGGTAAATCGACAGCACGATCGCCAGCCCTACCGCCGCCTCTGCTGCGGCAATGGTGATAACAAATACGGCGAACACCTGGCCTTTGATCCCTGCTGGATCCAAATAGTTGGAAAAGGCCATCAGGTTGAGGTTAACGGCGTTGAGCATCAGCTCAATGGACATCAGGACGCGGATAACGTTACGGCTAGAGACCAAGCCGTAGATACCAACGCAGAAAAGGGCCGCAGCAAGGAGCAGGAAGAACTCAAGTTGCATGGAAAGTCAGATAGGAAAGAGGGCGAAAAGGCGATATCTGAAACTCGAAAAGTCCACAGGGGAGCATGCTTCGAGGTCGTAAAGGCTTAGAACAGCGGTGACTAATCAGACTCCGTTGGGGTTGCGCCAGGGCTCACAGCTGCAACCAGCTCCCGGGGACGTTCTGGCAGCGTTAGCACCGGCGTCTTCGTCGGTTCATCGTCGGGGATGAGTTCGCGACGGGCCAGGATAATGGCACCGACAAGGGCAATCAGCAGCAGCACGGAAGCCAGCTCAAACGGGAGCAGGAAGTCGGTGAAGAAGTGCTGGCCGATAATTTCGGTCGCCATATCGCCTGCGGCAACTTCGGTAGAGATGGCCCAGGGCGTCCCTAGCACCATAGTTGCCAGCAGCGCAAAGAGGCCGACACAGACTGCGCCTGTTGCAGCACGACCCACCCAGGCATTCGCGACAGGACGGAAGTCCTGCTTTTTGTTGACCAGCATAATGCCGAACAGGATCAGGACGTTAACCGCACCGACATAGACCAGCACCTGCGCGGCAGCGACAAAGCCCGCATTAAGCAGAATGTAGAGACCTGAGATCGCAACAAACACCAGCCCCAGCAAAAAGGCGGAATACACGATGTTTTCGAGTAGGACAACGCCCAGCGCCGCCGCCAGCATGATGACCCCGAGCAGGCCAAACGAAACCAGTTGTACCCCTTCAGCTAAATTCACCAGATGCCTCTTTGCTCTATTTGCCGTCTACTACTTTACGCCCTGACCTGTCAAAATCGTGCTTGATTGGCTGCTTAAAACAGCGTTATCTGCGATTTAGCGTCTATTCCGACTCGGCAGGTGGATTCTTCGCTTGTTCAGCTTCGATCTCTTCTAGGATTTCCTGGGGGAGCTTTCCAGCTCGCCGAGACCCTTCAGGCAGATCGTGGGGGTCCATGACGCCCTTAGGTAGGTAAGCCAGCTCACGCATGGGTGTGACCATTGGATCTTGGGTCACCTTGTAGGGCAGACGACCCAAGGCCACGTTGTCGTAGTTGAGGTTGTGGCGGTCATAGGAGGACAGCTCGTACTCTTCGGTCATAGATAGGCAGTTGGTGGGGCAATACTCCACGCAGTTGCCGCAGAAAATGCAGACGCCAAAGTCGATACTGTAGTGGTCAAGCTTCTTCTTCTTGGAGGCTTTGTCAAAGGTCCAGTCAACCACCGGCAGGTTGATTGGACACACCCGTACGCACACTTCACAGGCAATGCACTTGTCGAACTCGAAGTGAATGCGACCACGATAGCGCTCGGACGGAACCAGCTTCTCGTAGGGGTACTGCACCGTTACCGGGCGACGCTTCATGTGGTCAAAGGTGACCGACAGGCCCTGTCCAATAAACTTAGCCGCCTGGCCTGTTTCTTTAACGTAGTCGCCGACCTGCTTGAGAAAGTTCATCATGGGTATTAGCCTCCGAAGGCGACGGGGAAGGTCAGTTTGAGCGCAGCTGTAATCAGCAGGTTCGCCAGCGAAACCGGTAGCAAAAACTTCCAGCCAAAGTCCAACAGCTGGTCAATCCGCACGCGGGGCACCGTCCAGCGCAGCAGAATGGTCAGGAAGACAAGTGCATAGGCCTTGAGCATGGTCATGACAATGCCCAAACTTGCGGCAATGACCTGCAGCCAGGGCGTGGTTTCGCTAATGCCCAGCGCGCCAGCAATGGTCGAAACCGGAATGGGAAAGCTCCAGCCCCCCAGGTACAGGACCGACACAATCAACGCCGATAACACCAGGTTGACGTAGGAACCGACGTAGAACAGGCCAAACTTCATGCCTGTGTATTCGGTTTGGTAGCCCGCCACCAGCTCTTCCTCTGCCTCAGGGAGGTCAAAGGGTAAGCGTTCGCATTCTGCCAAGGCCGCAATCCAGAAAATCACAAACCCGACTGGCTGCCGCCAAACATTCCAGCTAAGAATGCCGTGGGTGTCCTGCTGGTTAACGATGTCGATGGTGCTAAGGCTATTGGACATCATTACAACCGCCAACACCGCCAGCGCCAAAGGAATTTCGTAGCTAATCGACTGGGCGGCGGCTCGCAGCCCGCCGAGCAAAGAGTATTTATTATTCGAGGAGTAGCCCGACATCAGCAGGCCGATGGGGGCCATGCTCGACAGGGCAATCCATAGAAAAATACCGATGCCCAGGTCAGTAATGACCATGTTCTGGCCAAACGGCACGATCAGGTAGGACAGGAATACCGGAATCACTACCAGCGCCGGGCCCAGCGTAAACAGCCACGGGTCTGACTTGGCGGGAACGATGTCTTCTTTGAAGAGCAGTTTGATGCCGTCTGCCGCGGCCTGGAGCGCGCCTAGGGCACCGACGTATTCTGGACCGATGCGCTGCTGGGCAGCAGCGGAAATCTTTCGCTCTAGCCAAACCGAGATGAAGATGCTGACCGTTGCTGCGACTAGCATCAGGGCCATTGGCAGTGGTAGCCATATCGCCCGTGCAGCCCCCTGGGGGAGTCCTAGCGCCTGGAGCGCCTGCACGAAGGTGCCCTGTACATCAATTCCAGAATTCATAGACGGCTGACGGCTTCTGTAACGTTTCGAGAAATTCTAATCCTTACAGATTCTAACGCTTAATCTGCCGCCAAGCCTTAGACCTGGGGGTAGACGACGATAGGAATTCTATGGGGGAAACATAAGGCCGCTCTGAAGCGGTCGCCCTGGAGCGCATCGCTAGCAGTGCCGTAATCGAAAAGTGATTGGCAACTGGGCCATCCGTGATTTCTCGGTACGTAGTCGATATATGGGTAAAAATAAAAACCCCCCAGGCGCTAACCTGAGGGGCTGGAGTTCCTGAAAATCGTCACTGAAGACATGTTCCCCGGAGTTCCCTAGATTGACAAGAGGGGTGACGCCCATCAGATAAAAATCAGCTTTCGGGCAGGGTTGAAACTGAACCGTTTATAGCAACGGGCTGCTTTCCCCAAAGCTTTTGGCGGGCAGCAATCGGTACGTAGGATTGCTGATGTGGCCCCGTATAAATCTGGGTCGGTCGAAAAATTCGGTTTTCCCCGATTTGCTCTTTCCAATGGGCCAGCCAACCCGCGACGCGCGCGATCGCAAATATCGGCGTGAATAAATCGGTGGGAATGCCAAGCTTGCGATAAACCAACCCAGAGTAGAAATCGACGTTGGGATACACGCCCTTATGACCCAACTTTTCAGTGACGACCGCTTCTAGCTCCAAAGCAATTTCGTAGTACTCATCCTGACCAAATTTCTCGAAGAGCTGCTCGGCTAGCCGCTGCAAGATGACCGCACGAGGGTCTTTGACCTTGTAAACCCGGTGACCGAAGCCCATGATTTTTTGTTTGTTGGCCATGCGCTGCTCAAGGTAAGGCCGCACATTGTCTACCGAGCCAATGTCTTGCAGCATGGAGATGACTTCTTCGTTGGCCCCACCGTGCAGCGGACCTGCCAAGGTGCCGACAGCCGACGCCACCACCGCATACGGGTCCGTGAGCGTAGACGCAGTCACCATGGCCGAAAAGGTTGAGGCGTTAATGGTGTGCTCGGCGTGGAGCGTCAGACACACGTCAAAAATGCGTGCTGCCAACGGATCGGGCACCTCCTCGCTCAGCATGTAGAGAAAGTTCGCGGCGTAGTCGAGATCGTCGCGGGGCTGTAGCGGATCGTTGCCCTTGCGAATGAGTTGGAAGGCGGCCACCATCGTGGGAATTTTGGCCAGTAGCCGCACGACAGCGTCTTGTATGTACACCGGATCGGCCAGTTCCCGACGGGAGTAGAACAAGCCCAAAGCCGCAGCACAAGCCTGGAGAGAGTCCATCGGGTGACCGCTCTCGGGAAAGCACTTCATCATGTCCCGAATGCGGAACTTGAGCCGCCGATGGTGCTGTACTTCGTAGGCAAACTCTTTAAGTTCTTGGTGGGAGGGCAGCTGCCCCCAAATCAGAAGGTAAGCCGACTCTAAGAAGGTGCTCTTCTGCGCCAGCTCCTCAATGCGAATGCCGCGATACTCCAGAATGCCATTATGCCCATCCACAAAGCTAATGCTGGACTCAGTGGCGGGGATACCCTCTAAACCGGGGCGGTAGTCGCATTGCGTCATGGGTAAATCTCGGGGGTATTCTCAGGGGGTTCTCGTGAACAGGTGCTGAGATTAGTCTATAGCAACGCCATAGCTGATTTTGTTCGCGTGGGTTATCCCTAGAGCAGCAGTCGCGGTGGAGCCAGCCAAAATAGCGTGCTATGTCCTACGGCTTCAGGCGCAGCAGGCAGTTGCAGGCCGATAACGCCAGCTTTTTTGAGCTGCCACTCGCTGCCCACTGCACCGACTAATTGCTGTGCCCACGTTGTCAGGTCAGGCTCGTGACCCACGAGTGCCAACGACGGTTTATCAGGCTGGATTTGCCAGCGTTCCAGCCAATGTAGCCAAAGCTGGAGGTCGCCACCTGGTGAAAGCGGCTCAAACGTTTTGACTTGCCCAGCGACACCAGCCTGGTACAAAATCTCAGCGGTTTGATGAGCCCTGACCAACGGACTCGACAGTGCCAGGGAGCAGTGGATGCCAATGGCATTAAGGCGCTGCGCCACTCGCTTTGTTCGCTCAATGCCTGATGGTATCAGCGGTCTGTCTTCGTCGCGGGTATAGGTACCGCGTTCCGCCGCAATGCCATGACGGATCAGGTATACCGTTGTGGGCATTGGACTAGTCGGTATTGATCACGCCATCCTCGGGGTTGATCAACCGCAGGAGTTTCTGCTTAATCTGCATGTCAAACACCTCCCACTTCAGTCGGTTGTAGTCGCTGTTTTCGTAGAAGCCAGAGAGGAAGCCAATGGGAACTTCGAAGCCGCCTGCCATGGAGCGTCCTCCACCAAAGAAGCGGCCCTGACCGTCCTGGCCAAAAGCTTCTTTAATGAACTCGTCAGGATCGAGGGTGATTTTGTTGGTGCGTAGGGAGCCGATCACAACTTCCTTTTCTTCGTCTTCGTCATGGACAATGCCGTAGACCAAGGCGGTATGAATGTTTTCTTCGGTGACGAGAAAGTCGGCAGCTTGAGGGATAGCATCGCGATCTTCGTAGCGCAGGTAGCCAACTCCAGCAATAGACACGCTGTTTTGGATTTGACGGTTGCGCAGCGATCGCTCGATCACATCCATCACCCGCTTAGAGCGTGACGCCTGCAGTACGGCGCTCAGCAGCTGCGAGTCATAGAACTGACTCAGGTAAGCCGCAGCTAAAAAGTCGGCCTCTGCGGCCTGCATCAGGTGGTTGGTGTCGGAACGGAGCCCGTGCATCAGTGCTGTAGCACATTTGACATGCTTGCTGTTGCTGCGGTCTAGCTTCAGCAGACCGGCCTGGAGGTACTGGGTCAAGATGGTGGCCGTCGCCCGAATTTCGGGACGAATATCGGCCAGCTCCGCGTCAGAGTCGCCCTGGGGGGCGTGGTGGTCGATGACTAAGATCGGTGGAAGTGCCGCTTTTTGTACCAGCTTGGTGAGTTGGCTGGTGGTGCCCTGCGTGTCGATCAGGACATAGCCTTCGTACTGGGTCAGGTCAGGGGCATCGCTGGGCTGGTTGGGCCAGCGTTTAGCGGGCAGGTTCGTGAGCTTAACTAACGCGATATTTTCTTGGTGACTCAGCGTGCCAGAGTAGTAGATGTCGCACTCAATTTTTTGGGTGGCGGCAATCAGCTTGTAAGCCCAAGCAGACGACAGCGCGTCCGGGTCAGGAAAATCTTGGAGTAGGACGATCTGACGACTGCCCGCATGCTCTACAAGCAGTTGCTTGAGCGATTCTGCCGAATCGTAAGCGGTCGAAATGCCGTTAGCACTGAAAATAGCGGTTGATGTGTTAGCCACGTTGGACAAGTGAACCCTTGGGGTGTTTCCTTTGAGCTTACCCGGCTATTGGCTTCAGACCTCGAATGCGGCCTGGAATGGTAGACGATTCCTGACTTTAGGAATCTCTGCTAGAGGCGGAGCATCAACCCCGTGGGGGGGGAAACTGCCTACGGCCCAGCAAAGGGGATAGCTCAGGTGCTTTTCTATTATGACGGCAAAAAATCAGACGCAGTGTGCCAAAGGTATAGGGTTTCCCACCCTGTGTCAGCGCTTCTTGGCCTGTGTCAGCGCTTCTTGGAATAGCTGGCCGAGTCAATGTCGGGGGATGGATGGCCTAGCGCCACAGGCTAAGGGCCAACATGCCGAACCCAAAAATCAACACCCCACAGATGCGATTGAGCCACTGCAGGCGTCGGGGGGTGAGCTGTCGTCTAAAAAGCGAAACGCCGCTGCTAAGCAGGAGCCACCACAGGGCAGACCCCACAAACGTTCCTAACACCATGACGGACGCCTGGGCATAGTTCAACCCGGTAGGGGCCAGCCCTGCAAAGATGAGCACAAACGAGAAGATAGTCGCTGGATTGGTCAGTGTTAGCAGCAGCGTCGATAGATAAGCCCCAACCAGCCCTGTACGAGAGGTCTCGGCAGCCCTTTTAGGCGGCTTTGACCGGAACGTCGTTACGCCCAAATAGCACAGGAAGAGCCCCCCGGTAATGCGCAGGAGGACCGACTGGGCTTCTAGAAACTGGGAAATAAATGTCAGGCCAAAGGCGGCGACCATGCCGTAGAAACCGTCGGCAGTGGCCGCGCCCAGCCCAGAGAGCAGCCCCGTCCCACGGCCGTAGGCTAAGGTGCGGCGAATGCAGAGCAGGCCAATTGGGCCGACGGGGGCAGCAATGGATAGGCCCAGCAATAGGCCTCTCAGGAAAAGCATGATTCACCCCCTACTCAATCGGTAAATTGGTGGTTTCTTTGACGGTAGATAGGGCAATCGCGGTGCGCGTCTGACGGATACCGGGCAAGCCTTTGATCCCCTCACTCAAGATTTGCTCTAGCGCAGCCGTGCCTGTGCAGCGGACCTTGAGCAGGTAGTCGCCCTCTCCGGTGATGTGGTGACATTCCTGTACGGCGGGGGTGGCCTGAACGAAATCAAGAAAGGGCTGACGGTGTTCGGGCCGCTCCAGGGTGACGAAGATCAGCGCCATCAGGCTTTGCCCCAGCGCCTCGGGCGAAAGGCAGGCCGTGTAGCCCTGGATAATGCCTCGCTTTTCGAGGCGACGGACCCGATCTGCGATCGCGGGTGACGATACCCCGCAAGCACCTGCCAGATCGGCCCACTTAGTGCGGCCATTCTCTGACAATGCCTGCAAAATTTTTTTGTCCAGTGAGTCAATGTCCATATATCCATTTATATCAGACAAAAGTCGTAGAAAAATTATAAAAGAAAGATTAGTTGGAATAATAATTATTTTTGCAAGTCTATTTAACCAAAAAATCTTTCTTTAATCGGACTTGTGTGGCTGTGGCTTTGGTACGTTGTCCAACATATTGGGAACTTGTAAATAAAGCAGGAAAATATCCGGATAAACTGTCACACATATCTGTCGGGACATTAACCGTCATTACGGCTTGTTTTCGGGCTTCAGGCTGAGGGTCATTGCGTTCTGTGCCAAGCAGGATCACTGCACTTGGTGTACCAACGCAGCTGGCGCTAGCTACATTCCTCCTGTCCCGACGTGTTCCTGTACATTCCTGATGATTGATCACTTAAAAACAGCACTTCAGCAGTTGGATATTCCAGCGGAGTGGGTTGGCCTGCGTGCGACTAAAACCCAAACGTCAACCCATGCCGTGCGCGATGCGCACCCAGAGCGCAACGGTCAAACCCTGACCCAGGGCGTCATGGTAGAGGTATTGGCCAATGGGCAGTTTGGCTACTGTGCCACCAACCAGCTCTCGCTACCGTCCCTCCAGCAGGCGATGCACCAGGCCTACGAGCAGGCGCTGGCGGCCAGTCAATGGGCTATACATCGCTTCACTGCGGCGGTACGCCCCAAAGCCGTGGGGCAGTACGTTGCGCCCTACCAAAAATCGCTGACTGTCCTATCAGCGGCTGACATCAACGCGCTACTGTTGCGCGTTTGCCAGCACCTGCGCGTTACCGACAGCATCGTCCAGACCACGGCTACAGCGCTAACCCACGACATTGAATCCTGGTTCGTCAGCACCAACGGTTCGGATATTTACCAGCAGGTCCATCTGCTTGAGACGCATTTTGGGGCAATTGCCCAAACGGGACCCACGACCCAAATGCGTAGCGATCATGGCTACCTGGCCCACAGCTTTCAGGGTGGGTCAGAGCTGTTGCCTGCGCCCGACCTATGGCAGCGGGTCGATGGGGTCGGGCAGCAGGCGGTCGAGCTGTTGACTGCGCCCAACTGCCCAGACGAGACCACCACGCTGGTTCTAGCCCCGGACCAAATGATGCTGCAAATCCATGAGAGCATCGGTCACCCATTAGAGCTAGACCGCATCCTGGGTGATGAGCGCAACTACGCCGGGGGAAGTTTCGTTAAGCCCGCAGATTTTGGCACGCTCACCTACGGGTCGCCCTTAATGAACGTTACCTTTGACCCAACGGTCTCTGGGGAAGCGGCCAGCTACGGCTTTGACGATGTGGGGACCCCTGCCCAGCGGGAGTACCTCATTCGCAACGGGCAACTAGAACGAGGGCTGGGCGGATTGGAAAGTCAGGTACGCCTCGGGATTCCCGGTGTGGCCAATGCCCGTGCCAGCAGTTGGAATCGTCCAGCCATTGACCGTATGGCTAACATTAACCTTGAGCCTGGGCAAAGCAGCTTTGTCGATATGATTAGCCAGATTGAGCGCGGGGTTTATATGGAAACAAACCGCTCCTGGTCCATCGACGACCAGCGCCATAAGTTTCAGTTTGGCTGCGAGTATGGTCGGCTCATCGAGGATGGTCAGCTGACCCAAACTGTGAAAAATCCTAACTATCGCTCGACCACGCCTCAGTTCTGGCACAGTTTGTCGCAGGTGGGCGATCGTAGCACTTGGGAAATTTACGGCACGCCGTTCTGTGGCAAGGGAGAGCCCAATCAGCTGGTGCGTGTGGGCCACGCTGCGCCGACATGTGTGTTTGACCAGATCGAAGTTTTTGGAGGGGCGGCATGAGCATCGGTGCAGTAGCACAAAAGCAGGCCGTGGTCAGTCAAGCGGCCTTGTTTAACCGCCTTGTGGCTGCGCTGAGCGAACAGCTTCGGCCCCACGAGCATTTTCGATTGACCATCACTGGGGAAGACAGCCAGTTTACCCGGTTTAATCGGGCCAAAGTTCGACAAACCGGGCAGATTCACGATGCGCAGCTGCGGCTGACGCTGATGAGCAATACCCAAACCGCCTACAGCGAGGTGCCCTTTACTCAGGACTTTGAGACGGACTGGGCCCTACTAAGACTGGCCCTAAGCCGACTACAGCAGTCCCTGCCCCATCTGCCTGAAGATCCTTACCTGGTGCTACCGACCGGATCTGCCCACAGTCACGAGGTTACCCACGAGGCCCTGCTACCGTCAGCCGAACTGGCTGACACCTTGCTGGCTCCTGTACAGGGACTAGACTTTGCCGGCATTTACTCAGGGGGGCAATCGTTCCGGGGATACGCCGACTCCGCCGGTCAACATCACTGGTTTGAAACCACTGCCTATACGTTGGACTATTCCCTATTCGACGAGCGGGGGCAGGCCGTCAAAGGCGCCATTGCTGGACCGGGCTGGAACCTCTCGACCTACCTGGATAAGGTCTCAGCGACCAAGGCAGAGTTAGCGCTAATGGCGCGGCCGCTGACAACCGTGCCGCGGGGGCAGTATCGCACCTATCTCGCTCCGGCCGCGATCGCAGAAATTTTGCTGATGTTCTCCTGGGGGGGCGTCAGCGAAGCCGAGCTACAGCAAGGGAACAGCGCCTTTGGGTTGCTACAGCGCCAGGAGAAAATCCTATCGCCGCAGTTCTCACTGACAGAGAACTTTCGGCGGGGCGGCGTGCCTCGGTTCAACAGTTTGGGCGAGGTGGCACCGCTACACCTGCCGGTCATTACCCAAGGGCAGCTGACCAACAGCCTGATTAGTTCGCGCAGTGCTAAAGAATACGGTAAACCTACCAATGCGGCCGATGTGGACGAGGGGCTGCGTGCCCCTGACGTTGCCGCTGGCACGCTGGCTGCCGACGATATCTTGGCACAGCTGGGGACCGGGCTCTACATTTCGAACTTGCACTACCTCAACTGGAGCGATCATCCCAATGGCCGCATTACAGGCATGACTCGCTATGCCTGCTTCTGGGTTGAGAACGGAGAACTGGTCGCCCCTATTGCAAACCTGCGTTTTGATGACAGCCTCTACCGCTTCTTTGGCCCTCAGCTGATGGCACTGACGCAGTTCCAAGAGTTTATTCCTAACGTCGATACCTACGATGTACGCGGGTTAGGCGGCATTTGGACCCCCGGCGCACTGGTCGAGGACTTTACCTATACGCTTTAGATTCTCACGCTTTAGATTCATACGTCGCCCAAGGACAGGGCCAGGCAACCCCCTTGATTTATAAACTTTTGTGACATAATAAAAAGGAGCAGGGCACAACAATGTCCGCCACTTAGACCCTTGGTATCTCCTTTCCATGACGGCAACCTCACCTGCGATCGCGCCTGCACCCTCCGTCATCAAACACGACGGCAGCGGGCGGTCCCGATCCGAACGTCTTCGATTGGGCCGAGGCCTGGCACCCCATCTTTTTCATTGAAGATTTGGACAAAGCGAAGCCGAATCGGTTCACGCTGCTGGAACAGGCTTTAGTTATCTGGTGGGAGCCGCAGGTCAACACCTGGCGCGTCATGGCCGACCAATGCCCCCACCGTTTAGCGCCTCTGTCAGAAGGCCGCATCAACGAAGCCGGTCAGCTGGAGTGTCCTTACCACGGTTGGGCTTTCTCCGGTGAGGGTCGCTGCGAACACATCCCGCAACAGGCCACTACCGGCGAGGCACATCTGTCGAATCGCGCTGGTGTGAAGTCGTTATCCATTTTTCTTCGAAGCTACCGAGCTCTTTTGTTAAACTTGCGCTGCGCTGGTATAGCCACATCGGCAACAACCGCGTACTAGAAGACGATCAAATTTTTCTCCACTTACAAGAGCGCCTGATAGAAAAGTCTCAGGCACGCACCTATGCCCAAACGTGCTATTGCGTTCGTCGAGTTGCTAGGGACAGTTTCTGACACTGAAGTCCTTGACGCAGGAGCCCCTCGACGCAGCCGCATGGGTCTACCAACCCTTCGACTGCTAAGTAGGTCATCCAAATAAATAGTGGGATAAGATCTAATAGTCTCTATCCTAA
>CAWUKV010000012.1:0-43554 GCA_963923025.1 uncultured bacterium | reverse complement strand
CCAGATGTAAGCTCGCTTCCGTCTACCCTAAAATTAAGCTTTGACGATGCACTAGGCCAAAATTAGACCCGATCAGCATATCCGGCTTCAGACATTGGTTGGCCCCCAGTGCATCGGTTAAAGCCGCTGCTAAGGAAGGTTGCTGAATATTTTCCACAGGGTCATCGGGCAATACAAAATCGAGCGGTAACGGCTCCCAGGTCACGACGGGAGGTGAACTAACGGGTATCCGAGGTTTGGAAGCAACCATGCGCCAAGCTAGCCACTAATGCTGTGTTTTTTAGCATAGCAACTGCGTTGCTCAAAACCCGCCGTTTGGTGGACAGCGATCGCAACCGCTGAGGGTTTAAGATTGGGGCTGATTTAGACTCATACCTTGTCCATGCTCTTATTTGCAGCAGCCGATGCCGCGCTTGAAAACCCGGCTATCGAAGAAAACCTGCGTCAGTTCCTACTGGTGCTGTCTGTGTCCCTTGGGGTGGCTACCCTATCGCGGGTCGTGGCCTGGTTGCGAAACATTCCTTACACGTTGCTGTTACTGCTGGTGGGATTGGGCCTAGCCGTCCTCAACGTGCGGCTGGTGAACCTGTCACCCGAGCTGATTCTATTTATCTTCCTGCCGCCGCTGCTGTTTGAGGCGGCCTGGAATATTAAGTGGAAGAACCTCAAGAGCGACTGGATACCCATCGTGCTGTACGCCATTATCGGCGTGGTGATCTGCATTGGGGGGCTGGTTTTTGGCCTGCTGAACTTTGCTGGGGCATCGCTGGCGGCGGCACTGCTGATTGGGGCTAGCCTCTCGGCCACCGATCCAGTCTCCGTCGTCGCCCTGTTTCGAGAGCTGGGGGTCAACAAGCGGCTGACCACGCTGATGGAGGGCGAGAGCCTGTTCAATGACGGTGTTGCGGTGGTGGCCTTTAACCTGCTGCTGGGGATTGCCTTGGGCATCGAGCAGTTTAGCCTCTCTGTAACCGTGGCTAAGTTCCTGGTGTTTGTGGGCGTGGGCGTCAGCATTGGGGCGCTAATTGGCTTCGGCATTTCATTCTTGACCCAGCGGTTTGATCTGCCGCTGGTAGAGCAGTCGCTGACGTTAGTGTCGGCCTACGGGACCTACATCGTGGCGGAGGAGCTAGGCGGCTCGGGCGTCATCGCAGTGGTTACCACAGGGCTGATTCTGGGCAACTTTGGCTCGCGCATTGGCATGAACCCCCGCACGCGGCTGATTGTGTCGGAGTTTTGGGAGTTCTTGGCCTTCTTTGTCAACTCGATTGTGTTTCTGCTGATTGGTGACCAGGTGCGGTTCGAGACCCTGGCGGATTACAGCAACGAGATCGCGATCGCAATTGTCGCCATGCTGCTGGCTCGCCTGATCAGCGTGTTTGGCCTCAGCTTCTTCAGCAATATGATCACCCCCGAAGAAAAGGACATCAACTGGCAGGGGCAGACCATGCTGTGGTGGGGTGGCCTGCGGGGTTCAGTCTCCGTAGCCCTAGCCCTGAGCGTGCCCGAGTCCCTAGCGGAACGGGAGGCGATTATTGCTGTGGTATTCGGGGTAATGCTGTTTACGCTGCTGGTACAGGGCCTGACAGCCCAGCCCGTCCTCGAAAAGCTGAGCCTGCTGGGTGACGACCAGCCGCTACGTCAGTCTTACCAGCGCTTGGTAGCCCATCGAGTAGCGCTCAACCGAGTGGTCGAACGATTGGGAGAACTGCTGGAGCGGCAGGAGATTGAGCCCGAGTTTGGCCGTTACCAAATGGCCCTGGTGGAAGGTCAGCTCAAAGAAATCAAGGACGAAATTACGTCGATTCGTCGGCAAAACCCCGATGTTCAGGCTCTGGCGACCGAGCAGGTCAAAGAAGAACTGCTGGCGATTGAGTCCGATACCTACGCCGAGTTCATCCGCGCGGGCCAGCTCAAAGACGAGCTGGCACCGCTTTTGCAAGATGTGCTGGAGGCGGCTGAACCGGCAACTTAATCTAATGCTTGCTATGCACTGAAAGGACGCAGCCAGTGCTGACCAACGCCGACAACTATGACAGGTATAGCAGTGATGCAACCCGCTGCGGTATACCGCAGCGGGAATTCCGTTTATTCATCGTCAGGGTCTTGGCCTGGACCGACAGCTTCACGATATCCGCTCGGCTATTTTGGGCATTGCGCCGTTACCTAAAGAGCTCCGACTTTACGATCCGCAAACCGATCTGACGCTGCCCAGTCGTGACGACATCGAAGAGGCATTAGAAACCCACCCAACAATCGTTAGATACGGCCCAGCAGGAAAGGGATGCAGTACAAGCAAAGGCTGCTCAGCTGGCGGAGCAACTGAAATCGATTGGCATCGACTCTGACCAGATCTAAGCGCTAACCCCTCCTCAAAAGCGTGCTAGGACGCAGGCTGTTCTGTAAATTCGGGTGGAACGTCGCCGCCGTTGCAGTAGGTTTGAGCGGTGTTGAATACGGTGCTAAATGCTTGGCTGGACTGTTCGAAGCGGGCTATGACCTCGGTGTTGCCGCTATTGCTTGTGACGAAACCGTCGGCTCCGGCGATTGCATTCATCTCTTGGGACGCCACACTCATGGCGCGGTAGGCGGCTGCCAGGTGCGATCGCAAGTTGCTAAGTTTCTTGTCGCCCAGGTCTAGCGCTTCTAGGTCTGCTGCCGCCTGATCAGCCAGCGCTGCACCCTGAGAAAACCCCTGAGCGGTACGGCTGGCTGACAGCATCTGCGATGAGGTGCTGTTTAGGATGCTGCCAATTTTCTCACATTGAACACTGCGACTTTCACCACAGGCCGCTGCTATGAGGGCGAGGGAAAGCAACATGATCGTCGTGGTTAGCCGGATTTTCATAGACGTGACAAATGAGAAATGGCTGTAGACCATGAGCCCAGCTTGCCCGTACTGGGCGTGAGATTCGCAGTGAATGGACACCGAGGGCGATCTGTTAAGGCTTTACCAAGCCTCTGCAAAGAATAATGAAAGCTTGCCATCCTCGCCGGAAAATACAGCTTTTTCTAGAAAACTGAACCTAAAGCCCCCGCAAATATACGGAGTACCGAGGGACCTTTTCGCTCCCCTCGACGAACCTACTATTTGGAGTTCTGCATGCCCCGCTCTCTCCTCCCACTGCTGCTGGCCAGCGGTACCCTCGTCTGGCTACCCGCCGCCCATGGTCAGTCGATTACGTCTGGCGATTCTCAAACTCAAATTAACCAAGTTGGTGGCCAGTACGATATCTCTGGCGGCGTTAGCTCCGCTGATGGACAAAATCTGTTTCATAGCTTCGAACAGTTTGGGCTGTCAGCCGGGGAACTGGCAAACTTCCTCAGCCAGCCAGCGGTGCTCAACGTTTTGGCTCGGGTCAGCGGTGGCGACCCCTCCATCATCAACGGGGCATTGCAGATTACGGGCTCCCAGGCCAATCTGTATTTGATTAACCCTAGCGGTGTCCTGTTTGGGCCTGACGCAGCCCTGAACCTGCCGGGCAATTTGACCGCGACTACGGCAGATAGCATTGGTTTTGGCGGCGGCAGTTTTGATGTGCTGGGCGATCCGGACTATGCGCTACTGACCGGCTCACCCCAGACGCTGCTGTTTCATGTGGCGGCACCGGGGGCTGTGGTCAACGCGGGCGACTTACAGCTTGAAAGCGGTAGGTCGCTAATTTTGGCGGGGGGGACGGCACTGAATACGGGCAGCGTTACCGTGCCCGGTGGCGAGGTTGCGATCGCGGCGGTTCCTGGCACTCAGCTCCTGCGCCTCAGCCCTTCGGGCTCGCTGCTGAGCTACGATGTGGCCGCCCCCACCGCCGCCAGTGCCATTACTGGGCTATCGCTGCCAGAGCTGCTAACCGGCAGCGGCCTCGACACCGGAGCCACAGTCGAAAATGGCACGGTTGAGATTGCTCAGGTTGCTATTCCCACCGATGTGGGCACCGTCATTGTCACCGGGCGTTTAGACGTGTCCGGTCCCGAAGGGGGCACGCTGGCCCTGGTTGGGGACACTACTGGAGCAATTGCAGCCCTGCTGACGGCGGCGGGTACTGACGGCGGGAATATCTACATTGGCGGTAGCCGGACTGGCGATGGCCCTTTACCCAATGCCGATGTCACCTACATTGATGCCGATTCTGTTGTTGACGTTAGCGGGCAGACAACCGGCGGCGAAATTATTGTCTGGGCTGACCAAGCGACTCGCATTGACGGGCAGCTGTTGGCGCGGGGCGGTCAGCAGGGTGGGTTTGTTGAAACCAGTAGCCTGGGTGATTTGTCGGTAACGCAAACCCCAGACATCAGTTCAGCCGCCGGCCCTGCGGGGACTTGGTTAGTCGATCCGCTCAATTTGACGATTGGGTTAGAAAACACCGCCAATTTTGATGATGACGGGGTCTCCCCCTTCCAGCCGACAGGGGCCGGGGCCAGCCTTGCGGTTAATACAATTCTGGATGCGCTGAATGCTGGCGGTAACGTCATCATTACAACCACCGGCACGACGGGCGCAGAGGCGGGCGATATTATTGTCGAACAGCGGCTTGATCCCTCCCTGATTACGCAACCGGCTAGCCTGTCGCTGGAAGCCGCAGGCAGCATCATTCTTGAAGCGCCCATTGCCTCAGATACTACAGCAACCACAGTCACCTTCCCCCTGACGCTGCGGCTGATTGCGGATGCCGACAACACCGGCGATGGCCAAGTTGCGATCGCGGGTCTACCCGATTTTGTGGCAATCGAAACTAACGGCGGGGATCTGACGATTCAGGGCAACACCAGCAACCTAGAAGGTGTCGATGCCATCTCCCTGACCGGCGACTACGCTATTCAAACCAGCGATTTTTTGGGATTTGCGGAGGGGGACATTACCCTGGTGGGCACAGCGGGAACCGGTACGGGTATTCAGATTGGGCCGGGTGTGTCCATTTCTACTGGCGGAGGGGACTTTACCGCAGTGGGCAGTAGTACGGACAGTACAGGTATCGATATCGATGGCTTTGTTAACGTCTTCGGAGAAGAAGATCGAGGGAATATTGTTCTTAATGGCAGTAGTCCAACGCTGGGGATTTTGGTAGAGAATGATTTGTCCGCTGACAACATCACCCTAACCAGCGACAGTAGCTTAGTGGTTGACACGCTCGATGCGAGTGGCAATATTACCGCGATCGCGGACGAAAACTTCCAGGCGACGGGTACGGTTTTCTTTGACGATGGCGGTCCAGGGGCCAGCATTCTCAGTACGGGTGGGGCGGTGACGCTAACCCACGGCGGTAATGGCACTGTACCTTTTGTGGTGGGTGACAGCGGCACCAACGGCACCGCATCTGCCATTCGCACCGCAACCAATGCCATTGAGCCGGACCAATCGTTTTTAACGGACGAAGTTCAGGGCAATATTTCCATCCTGACGGGGGACCCTACGCTAGAGCCGCAGCCGGACACCAATGGGGCAACAACTCTACCGCCCGACTGTGTGGTGGATTGTTCTTCAACGCCAACATTTTCTGACGGAAATCGGCCCACTACCGATCCGGAGGATGATCAACCGCCGCTAACGGTGGTCAATACCGACAACGGTGATGCGTTCGGTCAGCTGGTCAATCGCGAGGTTGGCTACACCCTCGATTTCCTGAGTTATCTAGGGCTAAATGAAGATGACTTTCCTCAGCCCGATCTGCCGGAACTACAGGAATACCTGACGCTGGTTGCGGAGGCGACGGGCATTCGTCCGGCCCTGCTCTACGTTTCGTTTGTCCCTGAGGGACAGGTTGACCCGGGTACAGCAGCCCCAGAAACCGGATTTTCAGACATAGGGACTGTGGGGGCAGAGGCCGCTAGTCTTCAGGCCAACAGTAAGTCAGCGAATGGCTCGCCGACGGTGGCTCAGTTTTTTGACCCTGGTCAGACCTCCCATCCTGACGATCTTCTAGAACTCATATTAGTCACGCCGGATGGCCCGCCCATTCGTAGAACGGTTTCAATTTCTCAGGCGCAGGTCCAGCGGGTAGCCAGTCAGTTTCGTGCAGAGGTGACCAACCGTTCCCGTACCAATACCCGCACCTACCTGCGCCCGGCCCAGCAGCTCGATAGCTGGTTAATTGACCCGATGGTCGATATTTTGGCGGAGGCGGAGATTGGTAATCTGGCGTTTATTATGCCGCCGGGGCTGCGCTCATTGCCGGTCTCTGCCCTGCACGATGGTGAGTCGTTCTTGGTCGAACGCTACAGCGTGGGCCTCATGCCCAGCGTGAGCCTAACGGACCTAAAATACGTTGATGTTCGTAATAGTGAAGTGCTGGCCATGGGGGCCTCCAGCTTTACTGACCAGCCAGCGCTACCCGCCGTCCCCATCGAGCTACAGGCCATTGCCGAACGGATCTGGCCCGGTGAATTTCTCATCAATGAAACCTTTACGCCCGACCTATTGGTCTCTAGCCGTGAGGAAACCCCCTACGGGATTGTTCACCTCGCCACCCACGGTGAGTTTAAGTCAGGCAATGTCAACAACTCCTACATCCAGTTTTGGAATCAGCGGGTGGGCATTGACGAGGTGCGATCGCTGGGTCTGAACAGCCCGCCGGTAGAGCTAATGGTCCTCAGCGCTTGCCGTACCGCCTTGGGCAATGAAGAAGCGGAGCTGGGCTTTGCCGGACTAGCGGTGCAGTCTGGGGTGAAAACGGCGATGGCCAGCCTATGGAAGGTGGACGATGTGGGCACCGCCGGGCTGATGACCCAGTTTTATACCAGCCTGCGGGGTGAGCCCATCAAGGCTGAGGCGTTGCGACAGGCGCAGCTGGCGATGCTGAACGGCGAGATTCAGGTCAAGCGCAATACTATGGCCTGGTCTGGCGGCGAAATTGAGCTGCCGGAGCTGCTCAAAGGGACTGACAGCACCAACTTTGACCATCCGTTCTTCTGGGCAGCCTTCACCGTCATTGGCAGTCCCTGGTAAGAAATCCGTGATTCCACGGGTCCGCTTGTCACCGGTTCCACGCTTGGCTAAGAGTTGGCCATCAAGTTGAGTTGATGGAATGCCCGTTAGAACCCGGCTGCCCGAATATAGCAGCCGCCAGATCCGTTAGGACAAGGCTGCGACGCCATTTCGTTGTATGCCAAATGGGATCACCCTACTCGGTGTCCTAACGTAAATGGCGATGGCTATAAATGGCGATGGCTATACCTGCGGGGCCGTGTTGTTCTCTGCCCCAGTAGGAGCACTGCACTCGGCGTTCTAACGTAAACGGCGCACACTATAGGCGCGGACTACATCCGTCGGTGGGAGGACTAGCCAGTATCATGGGCAAACCGTTGCATCCAGGGATTTTAGTACTGGGTTTGAATCCTCAAGTGAGCGGGGCTGTAGCCCTGCTGGTCAGCGGTGGTATATGCCTATCTTCACCCCCAGCCCTGGCCCAATCGATTACGCCCAACTCAGACGGACTTAACACCGACGTTCAATACCGGGATGCAGCGTATTGGATCGAAGGCGGCACGGTCAGCGAGAACAATCTCTTCCACAGTTTTGAACAGTTTGGACTGTCGGCCAACGAGACCGCCATCTTTCTTACCCAACCCGAGATTGTCAATGTCCTAGGCCGCATCAATGGCGGCGACGCGTCGATCATCAACGGTCAACTTCAGCTGGTCGGATCAGGGGCGAATCTGTTTTTGATTAACCCGGTGGGGGTCTTATTTGGCCCTGACACACGACTGAACCTGCCGGGGAATTTGGCCGTGGCTACGGCGGATGGTATTGGCTTTGGGCAGGGCAGTTTTAACGCGGTTGGGCCTGTTGACCCGGCAGAACTTATCGGCTCACCTCAGAGCCTGCTGTTTTACGGGTCTAACGGTGCGCTGGTCAATGCCGGAGACTTGACGCTGGAGGCTGGTCAGACGCTTTTGCTGGCGGGCAGTACAGTGGTCAACACAGGGACGGTCACGGCGGCAGGGGGGGGCATTGCGATCGCGGCAGTACCCTCGGGGAACCGTCTGCGCCTAACGCCCAGTGGCAGTTTGCTGAGCTATGAGGTTGCCGCTGGGGCGGGGGCTGGTCTGACGCCGCTAACTTTGCCCGCGCTGCTGACCGGCCAGGGGATAGCTGGTCTCAGCTTAGAAGATGAAACGGTACAGCTGGCCCAGCTGGCCATTCCTACCGATGTGGGGACGGTAATTGTCAGCGGTGTGTTAGATGTTTCTAACCCAGACGGCGTGGGTGGGACGCTGACCCTGACGGGGGATACAACCGGCGTCATCGGCGCTCTACTAACGGCAGCAGGGCAGGACGGCGGCGGCGAGATTTTAATTGGCGGTAGCTACCTTGGGCAGGGGCCGCTGCCCAGTGCGCAGGTCACCTATGTAGATGAGACTGCTGTGCTGACTGCCAGCGCCGATCGTGCTGGCGACGGGGGACGTGTGATTGTTTGGTCTGACCAAACCACTCGCAGCTATGGTCAAATTTTGGCGCGGGGCGGCAGCGAGGGGGGAGACGGGGGGTTTGTTGAAACCAGCAGCCGCGGCTTTTTAGATGTGGGTACTGCCGTGCCGGATATTTTGGCCCCAGCAGGCACCGCTGGGACCTGGCTGCTAGACCCTGGCGACATCAGCATTGACAGTACGACAGATATCAATATCACGGGGGCATCCCCTTTTCGCCCGACAGGGGATAGCGCGGTACTGTCAACCGGTGTTTTGGTGAGCGCCATCAATGCGGGGGGCACTGTGGTGGTTTCAACCGTGGGTGCGCCTGGGACACAGGCGGGCAACATTTCGGTTGACGCGCCGATCTTCTTCGATCCGCTTTCTGGCGCAGAGCTAATCCTGTTGGCGGAAAGTACCATTTCGATCAATGCTGACATTGCGCCAGCGTCATCGACCAGTGGGCCACTCACACTGCGGCTGATTGCGGATGCCAACAACACAGGGACGGGACAGGTTGTGTTAGGCAACGGCGGTACGACGCTGAATACCAACGGGGGTAACCTCACCGTCCAAGCTAATAGCACAAACCTCTTTGTGGCCGACCCTTCAGCAATTCGCATTCCTAATGGCACCACAGTATCAACCAACAACCCGTTTACGGGAGTTGGTGGCAACATTTTGTTCAGCGGCACGGCAAACACCCGCCCTGGCGTTAATTTAGAAACTGGGTCAAATCTATCGTCAGGCGATGGCGCGATCGCGCTTACTGGCACCAGCACGCTTGATAGCGGTGTGCTGCTCAATGGGGTCATCACCAACAACAACACGCCCTTAGTCGTTACTGGCAATAGCAGCAGTGCCAGTGCGTTTGGCGTTCATATTGATAACGGCATCCTTTCGGGCATCGGCAATCTGACCGTTGTTGGCAATAATGCTCAGAATGTCGGCATTCAGTTCGATGTCTCCCAATCGACTGATGCGATTCAGCTCACCAGCGATCGCGACATTGTAGTAAATGCACTAAACACCACAGACGGCAACCTCACCATCAATGCTGGTCGATTCTTTCGGAGCAATGGCGTCGGCGTCAGCCTAGAGAGTGAGACGGGCTCGGTCACGGTTCGTCACGGCGGTAACGGCTTGACGCCCTTTATCGTAGGTGACAGCAGCCTTAACGGCACAGCAGGAGATATCCGGGCGGCGGCCAGTACCGCTCTAACCCCTACTCAGTCTTTTCTTGGCAGCTTCACTCAGGGTAATATCTCTATTCTGACGAATGATGCTCTAGCAACTATTCAGGCACTTTTAGAAAACCAACCTGGCTTCTTAGACTGTCTGGGTAGCTGCGCGTCGCAGGCATTAGGCCATCAACTTGACAACGCACCCGGACTATTTCAGGGCAATCGTCCTCAGATTTCCATTGGTGTACGCTCGGGCACGATTCGAGAACAGCTTGGTGAGAAATTTACGCAGTTGGAGGGCAACTACGCCAACGAATACACCCGGTACTTAGGCTTAGACGACAACAGCTTTCCCGAGCCTGATATTCCCCAGCTCCAAGAAGACCTGACGCTGGTGGCGGAGGCCACTGGTATTCGACCGGCTATTGTCTATGTTGCGTTTGTGCCATCTACGGTAGAGCAGATTCCCCCCGAGTCCCGCTCCGCGCTGCCGCCCCAGCATACGGCTCGTTCCAAAAATGATCTTTGGCGGAGCAATGCGGACGGTGCTACGGGACGACTCACCCAGCCTGACGACCAGCTAGAGCTGATTTTGGTGACGCCTGACCGCGACCCCATTCGACAGTCTTTGTCGATAACGCACCAGCAGATACAGGACACAGCTAACCAGCTACGGAGAGAGGTGACTAACCCCTCTCGTATCGGTAGCCGAACCTACCTAGTCGCTGCCCAGCAGCTCTACCAGTGGGTGGTTGAACCGCTACAGGCAACCCTGTCTGAACAGGAGATTGAAAACCTTGCCTTTGTAATGCCGCCTGGGCTGCGATCGCTCCCCCTCTCGGTCCTACACGACGGTGAGGGCTTTTTGATCGAGCGCTACAGCCTGGGGCTGGTGCCCAGCGTTAGCCTGACCGATCTGCGCTATGTGGACGTGCGCAACAGCGAGGTGCTGGCGATGGGGGCCTCTAGCTTTACCGACCAGCCCGAACTCCCTGCCGTACCCATAGAGCTGACCACCATTGCCGAACAGATTTGGCCAGGGGAGTTTCTCTTAAACGAGACCTTTACGCCCGATGCGCTGGTGTCTCAACGGCAGCAAACACCCTACGGCATTGTCCATCTCGCCACCCACGGAGAGTTTAGCGCTGGTCAGATCGACAACTCCTACATTCAGTTTTGGGATCAGCGGCTGGGCATCGACCAGGTGCGATCGCTGCAGCTGAGTAATCCTCCGGTAGAGCTGATGGTGCTGAGCGCCTGTCGTACGGCCCTGGGCAATGAAGAGGCGGAGCTAGGCTTTGCCGGACTGGCCGTCCAATCTGGCGTGAAAACAGTGCTGGCCAGCCTGTGGAAAGTCGATGACCTGGGCACCGCCGGACTGATGACGCAGTTCTACAGCAGCCTGCGTGAGGCCCCGATCAAATCAGAAGCCCTGCGACAGGCTCAGCTAGCTATGCTGAACGGCGAGATTTCTGTTGAAGATAGGACATTAAGGTGGTCAAGCGGCGCAGTTGACCTGCCGTCAGAGTTACCGACAATCGATGCCGATAGCTTTCAGCATCCTTTCTTTTGGTCGGCCTTCACCATTGTGGGGAGCCCGTGGTAAGTCATAGCTGGTTAGTGGCCCGAGGAGAATTTAACGCGATGAAACCCAACATGCAGCAGGACAACACCGCCCTCAGACCCTTGCCCCTCTGGTCGTTAGTGTTACGGGGGAGTCTATTGGCCTGCTGCTGGCCGGTTGCGACCGCCCAGGCTGCCGTTGAGGCGACGGTTGACGCAACGCCCCCGGAGGCTGGAGCAGTTACTGCTGAGGCGACGCCAGCCGATGTCCCAGTTGTCATTGCCCCATCTCCCGATCTATCGCCAACCGTCAGCCCGCCCAGCTTTTCCCCTACTGAACCGGCCACCCTGGCAGTGCCCGACTCCGCCCCTGCTGTCCCGCCGTCGGTGGTTGAGCCGCCTGCTCTGACGGATGCTGTTGTCGAATCGGCGGATGGGCAGTCGAGCCCTGTTGCTGAACCGGCTGAACCGGCTGCTGAATCAGCGGACGATGAGACAGTGCTTGCCCAGCCGGTTGTGGCTCCTGGGGTAGACCCTGTGGACCCGGTGAGTCAGTTACCGGTAAGCCACGGCGACGAGTCAGGGCTTCCTGCACAGGCCGAGACGGCAGCACGGTTAGACTCACCCGCTGCTGAACCGGTAGAACCCGATATGCTTGCGCAGGTGGCACCGCCCGAATCACCCGAAATTCCGCCGTTGCCGCCCGAGACGCCCGTTGTTCCTCCCGCAGAACCGACCCCGCCGCCGGAGCCAGACCCCGTCCCCAGCGACGAGCCTCGGGTTGACGTGACGCGCATTCAGGTGTCGGGGAGTACCGTTTTCGATGACGATGACTTTGCGCCCATCCTGGCAGAGTTTGAAGGCCGGGCGCTGACCCTAGAAGAGCTGCGGCAGGCGGCGGATGCGGTCACCCAGCTCTACCTCAATAACGGCTACATTACGTCGCGGGCCATTCTGGTGAACCAGACGGTCACGGACGGCACCGTGCAGCTCCAGGTGGTTGAAGGACAGCTGGCGGAGATTCAAATTGAGGGCGCGCCTCGCTTGCAGGGCTACGTGCGCGATCGCATTGCCCTGGGTGGCGGTACCCCCCTCAGCCAAATTGACCTGGAGAACCAGCTGCGGCTGCTGCGGGTTGACCCGCTGATTGAGAACATTGAAGCTAGCCTACGGGCCGGAGAGGGGCTGGGCGAGAGCAATTTGCTGGTGCGGGTGACGGCGGCTGACGCTGTAGATGCCCGTCTGGTACTGGATACCAGTTCGCCGCCCAGCGTTGGCGTGGTGCGGACCGGGGCTGAGGTCGTTTACCGCAACCCCTTCGGCTATGGCGATCAGCTCAGTGCGTCGGCCTACCGAGCCACTACGGGCGGCTCCCACGTCTACGGGCTGACCTATCAGGCCCCGGTGAATGCCATGAACGGCACGATCACGGCCAGTTATCTGCCCAGCAATTTTCGCATCATCGACCCACCCAGCATCGCGGCGCTGAACGTGCGAGGTTCGGCGGACGTGTACGAGATTAGCTATCGTCAGCCGCTGGTCCGCACCCCACAAGAAGAATTCGCTCTGTCTCTGGGATTCCGCCACCGCAGCGGGCGCACGCTGATTTCAACCGGCTTTACCATTGACGAGAGCCGCACCAGCGTCATCCAGGTTGGGCAAGATTACCTGAGGAGAGACCCGCAGGGGGCCTGGGCATTGCGATCGCAGTTTAGCCTGGGTACGGGGCTGTTCGATGCCACCAGCCGTCCGTCTCCTTTAGCCGACGGGCAATTCTTTAGCTGGCTGGGCCAGGTGCAGCGGGCTCAGGTCCTCAGCCCAGATAATTTGTTGATTGTGCAGGCCGACGTGCAGCTGTCGGCCAACAGTTTGCTGGGGTCAGAACAGTTTGTGATTGGCGGCCCGCAGTCGGTGCGGGGCTACAGTCAAAACGCCCGCTTTGGCGACAACGGCATTCGCCTGTCGGTTGAAGACCGCATCGTGGCCCAGCGGAATGAGTCGGGTGCACCGATGTTGCAAATCGCTCCGTTTATCGACATGGCAGGCGTTTGGAATACGGGCAGCGCCACCGCTAGTCAACAGAATTTTCTGTTGGGGGCAGGGGTTGGCTTTTTGTACCAGCCCATCGATCCGTTCAATATTCGGGTAGATGTGGGCGTGCCGCTGGTGAATTTGACTGGGACGGGGGATAGTCCGCAGGATGCGTTTTTGTATTTGTTGTTGGATTATGCGCTTTGAAGGGGGAAAGGGAAGTGCAGGGGGAAGGGCCGGTGTCTGACAAAACTTTTGAAACCTGAACCCATCCTACAGGCTGACCCTTCGTATACACTGGGCTGGAGGGCAAAGGCGATAAGGTAAGACGCACCCATGGTTCAAACTCCAACTCAGGCCCCATCAGTACCCGCAACGCTAGAGCAGTTCTTATCCCTTCCAGAAACTAAGCCTGCCAGCGAATATATTGACGGACGCATCATTCAAAAGCCCATGCCGCAAGGAGAGCACAGCACGCTACAAGGCGACTTGGTCACAGCGATCAACGCTGTCCTGAAGCCTCCAAAGGTGGGGCGGGCCTATCCAGAACTACGCTGCTCTTTTGGGGGGCGGTCCATCGTGCCAGATGTTGCGGTATTCAAGTGGGACCGCATTCCCCGCCAGGCAGATGGCCGTGTCGCTAATCGGTTTGAGATACAGCCAGACTGGACGATTGAGATTCTTTCACCAGAGCAGCGCCAGACGATGGTGGTTCGAAACATCCTACACTGCATTGACCACGGAGCAGAAATGGGCTGGCTACTAGAGCCCGAATATTCCTGGATTTTTGTGTACGGAGCCGATCGATCAGTGCAGGTGTTTGAAGAAGACGCGGCACTACCCGTACCAGAATTTGCTGACGCGGTGCAGCTGACAGTAGGAGAAGTATTTGGATGGTTAAAGGGCTAGGCTTACCATTCGCAAGCTGTAAAAAAACACTGCGCCCAACGACTGGAGTAGGCCGACAGACTCAACGAGGTGATGACGATTTTAATGCGCCGGGTTACGAGTAGCGCGCGCTGTAGGTTGGGTTGAGCGAAGCGTAACCCAACAAAACCGTCGCTGTGAAGTAAAAAATGCGTACATACATCAATCCCCTACTCGTCGTTGCCTGCAGTACAACACAAGTAGGGGACCGATGGGTTAGCGATAGGTTACCGCTAGGCAGGCTGGATGGTTGGGGAACCCTCCTCGCCTGCTGGGGCCGTAGGTGAGGGACGCTGCCGCTCGCTCTTGCGAACGCCACCGGCCTTCTTGTATTCGACACTATCCTTGCCAAAGCGGGCTCCGACCGCGAGCAGCATCCGTTCAGATAAATCACGAATGGTACGCTCATCGGCACGAATCTCACTCCTTAATCCTTCAACTTCGGCAAGCATACTGTTATAGGTTTCGATCTTGTTGCCAAAATCGGTAACAGTCTTTTCGAAGTTGGGGACGGTGAGCGAGTCGCCCAGGTCCAGCTTGGGGTCAATCGACTTGAGGTCGTACAGCCGAAGCTGTAAAAACCTCAGGTAGGGTAAACGTAGACGCTTTGTCATGTTTTTCTCCGTGTTTAGACGTTGATCATCAGAAAAGGTTTGACTCAAGCCACTGAACTCAGCAACCCAACGTAGTTACGCTGAATTACTGAAGACACAGCAGCAAGAGCCCAACCAAGGGAACAGTTCTAGTGTGGTCTTACGGAGATGGATAATCCGTCAGGGAGAGTACGGAAGTTTTGAGAAGTGGCAAAAGTTCCGTGTTTTCTCGCTGTTGGTTTTTGAAAAGGGCAAAAGTAGCAGGTGATGGAAACCTAGATATTGTGGGAAATACTAAGAGACTGCATGCAGTTGTGGAAACACTGTATGCAGTCGGGGATGAAAATTAAAAGCTGAGAAGCCTTTATTTTTAGATAGAACAACGGATGCTATCTGAGAAGAGAGTTGTTCTAAATATGAGGTGCTAGAAGCAGTTTGAGAAGCCGCTCAGTGTTTATCGGGATATGTTCGGTGTGATCGTGGCATAACTCATCAGCCAACCTTGATGGTTTCCTTTGTGATCGACGTTGGTTACAAAGTAATCTTGATGGATCGCAAAGGAACAGACGTTGGTTACAAAGTAATCTTGATGGATTTCTTTGCGATCGACGTTGCTCATAAACCAACCTTGATGGTTTCCTTTGTGATCAACGTTGGTTACAAACCATTCTTGATGGATTGCAAAGGAATAGACGTTGATCGCAAAGAACCCCTGATATCTGGTTGACTGACCAACTTGTGAAACCTCAACCCAACCTACGAGAGAAACTCAATGCGTTGGCAAGGAACTTCTGTTTGGCATAGGGCGAGACTCAGGTGATGGCCGTGCCCATCGTTTTTAGAATCTGAAGAACGTCATGCAGTTCGTTCCCTGGATTCACGAGCGAAAATAAGCGGGAGTTGCCATACTCCGGGGTGGGGTTTTTGACGGTTTTTAGAAACAGAAACTCGTTGCCGTTGGTAATCATGCCATAGGTGGGCCGTTGCCCTGAGTTGCTGCCTAACATGTAGGCTAGGGCCTGGGGGAGTGCTCGGGTGACGGCGAAGTCACTGCGTTTTGATTCAATCACCAGTAGCCAAAGCTGCTCTTTTAGCACCAAAACATCAATCCGTCCTCGGACAAGAACGTCGTCTTCTTCTGCTTCTATTTCGAGGCTCGGCTCTGTTTCCAGCCGATAGGGCCGTCGATAAAAACCGGCTAAATCGAGCAGTGGCGCTAAGATCACTAACTTGACAGAGTTTTCTAGCACCGGGGGGTCTGCCATCATGTCGGTGAAGTTGACCTTGACTCGGTCCAGGGCTAGCTGTTCGGGTTCGGTCAGCGCCGCGTGGGGTAGCGTCCATTCAGGAAAGAAGTCGCTAGCCTGAGCTGCCTGTAGACCAAAGGACTGCTTGAGCTGACGGAGGGTAACGTCCCTGGCAATGATGGTTTGGGTCATGCTAGCGCCTTAAGTGTTTGGGCTGACATCATATGCATCTATTGTATAGAAACTAACTGACCTGCTGTAGGTCGGCAAACTGCCAGTGCTGTAGGCCGCCTTTCTGGTCGGCAATAACCATGCCAAACCACTCCATTCTTTCGAGGTTGTCTTGAATGGCGGTGAGCTTTTTCTGGGTGTTACGGCCTTTGAACTGGGCGGCGATTTGCTTGACGGTCCACTGGCCGCTGCTGGTGCGTAGCAGGTCGCGGATGGTGTTGAGCTGGCCTTCTTAATGTTTTGGTTTGTTGCTGAGAATTTCTTAAGAGAATTTTAAACGCAGACTAAGCAAGTCAATATTTCATCTGCTCAGGTAATTCTTTAGGACGTGCCTTAAGATTTTCTTTGAAGTAAATAGCTGTAGAAGACTTTCTTGCCTGGAACAAAAGGTTCTCTACCCAGTCCCATTTTGGTTGAAATTCAGCTATGGAAGTAGTACGGCTTTGACCTCCAATAGCAATCATGTCAAACATTTCTAAGCTATCAAAAGACAAAGGCTCAAGCATAGGTTCTATAGAGAGCCACTTCACGGTTGCTTGGATTCCTCTAAATGACTTTTCTGCTAGAGCCACCCTAGCCTGAGTATCTACGGTAGTTCCAACCCACACATTTGCGGGGAAACCGTTCAGCTTATCGCTAACATCTTTCAGTCTTTGTGGAAATTTAGTCAAAAAGAGAAAATTCCATTGAGGGGATGCGCTTACTGCTTCAAATACCTGAAAAATCCATTCATCAGGCACCCATTTCCCAAACAAGTCGCTCATAGAACAAGTGAAGACGTTCTTTGCAAATATTTTCGCACTCTCAATGTCTACTCTTCTTTTTATGGCCTCTCTTTCTATCTTTTTCAGAGACATTTGCTTCATGTTTTGTGGCGCGGTGAGCCTATTGGGATGAAATGTAGGCTCGAATTTTGTATCATAAAATCTGTTGGCTATATCTCTTGCATAGCAATATTGACAGCCGTGCCAACATCCTGTTACAGGGTTCCAAGTCCACCAAGCCCAATCAACCATTTCGTTAGTGCTGTTGAACTGGGCTTTAGTGGCGCTTCTTTTGATATACAGCTTCCTACTATCATCTAAGGAAATAACTTCTACATCTGTTGAATTTTTTATTTCTCTCATTAGAAGCCGTCTCCGATATCAAGGTTTAGTTGCTTCTGAATCGCGATCGATCCGTCTTCATATATTCCAGGCATTGGATTTGACTTCGGGTTAAACAGATGTTCTAAGATGCTGCCACCTAAATCGCTTTTTGAGTTGTAAAGACTGATTTTACCCAGGTCTTTTTGTTTTGCCCAATTCGTAGCATAAATGAATGTCCATTTTAGCGAGGTATTCTCTGGCGCCCTTATAAATACGTGTTTCTTCCCATGACCATTACTTATTTCTTCTAAGGAATACGCCTCCCAATTGGCTTTCGGATTTGTTTGCCATCTCTTGACGTAAGTAGTAGCAACATTCATCAGAAGATCTACTTTCTTCATTTGAGGCATTTGAAATATATCTTTGATTTCTCTGACAGGAAAATCTTGTTTCCCATTCGGATCGGAGTATACCAACCCATGAAAGTGAGAGTTCTCTAGATTGCGAGATATTTCTGTCAGAGAATTTTTGTTATCACCCAGCCAATAAGAGGGCTTGCACTTTAGCTTAAGATTAAGTATGGTCTCTTCCAAAATTCTTAGGGATTTGTCGTTGACATCGCAAAAATGGCATACTGGCTCGATATTTTGTTGATTAAGTTCCTGTAATGCAATAATGGGCGAGCCGAGAACTTCATCTCCGTATTTTTTGTATTCTGGTTGATAGCCTGATCCGCAGTTAAGGTCTACATACACATATGGCTGTCTGGTCTTCTTTAATATTAGTTTGCAAACTCTGGAATGATAGCCCATAAGATAGCGAAAGGCTTTCAACTTATAAGGAGTTGACCTTGAGTACTGCTGGTTGTTAGCTGTAATGTCTCTTGGCATGACGATATTTAGGGGATAGATTCATAAGCGAGAGAAAATATGGTTGCCATGTACTACTACATGGTAGCTGACGCTAGGGCACGTGGAATATAATGAGCTGCAATCAGCTAGGCCTCTTTATACAAAATAGTTGTACACAGATCTCAAACAAAGGCTAGATAGCATTCAACTACGTTAGTGGATTCAGCAAATGGTCGTTCTCCTGCGTAAATACGGCCAAGCCTTTTGCCTCGTGTCGCGATGGGCTTCGGTCCTCCGCCTGCCGTGGTCCTCACCCGACTCAGCGCTGCCCTGCTTCGCCTCAATTGATAAGTGGCCTTCTTTGTAAAAGTCAGCCCGCTTAGTGGAAGGTGCCGTTTTGTCACTGCTATAAAACTTGATGTCTTTCTCAAAGCAGTACGGGTCGCCTTTCACACTGCCTTTTGGTGGTGGCCCGTCCGCCCCAAGTGCTGTACATAGGTCGCCAAAGAATGGTGGATAGTTGGCCCGTTCGTTCCCCTCTGACCCCAGCCATTTGTCTAAAAACGCCTGAACGCGCTGCTCGTCTGCCTTATTCATGCCTGCCTACGCTGACTGCCACCTACTGTTACACCGCCGTCAGCAGGCGTCATCCGCACAGACTATCTATAGCCCGTAGCCGAGAGCACCCCCGACCTGCCAATGGTTCGTACATCGGGTACGTTCGTCGATCAGGCTACCCTCACAAAAGTTGATGCAATCCGTCTTTGCTGGAAGGTTGGGTTGAGCGAAGCGTGACCCAATACTCAAGGCTCATTAAGGCGTTGGGTTACGGCAAAGCCTAACCCAACCTACGCTGGGTATTACACAGCTAACGACTACTACAGCTACCGACAATTAACCCTCTTTTCTCTTTCTCGCTGACCAAGAGCTGCTCAAAATCTTTGACCGATAGGGGCGGACTGTACAGATAGCCCTGCATGGCCTCACAGTTGAGCTGTTGTAGGACTGCCAGTTCTTCAGCAGTCTCAACCCCTTCGGCAATGGTGTTAATGTTCAGTCCGTGGGCCATTTCGGTAATGGCTTTGACGATGACCATGTTGCCCGTATTCTTGTTTAGATCTCGGACAAAGCATTTGTCAATTTTGAGAATGTTGATGGGCAGCTGTTGTAGGTAACCCAGCGATGAGTAACCCGTGCCAAAGTCGTCTATGGCCACGCTAAAGCCTACCTCTTGTAGGTCTTGTAACAGTTGGCTCACGCTCTCGGTTTGGGTGACCAATACACTTTCGGTCAGCTCTAGGTCAATCAACGCCGGACTGACGCTATAGTGCTCAACCGTTTCGATTAGCCGCTGCCGAAAATCATCCCGCTGCAGCTGCTTAGCCGACAGATTTATCGCCAGCGTCAGGGCAAACAAGTCGCGCTGGTGCCACTGTCGCATCTGCTGGCAGGCGTTGTGTAGTACCCATTCTCCAACAGGGATAATCAGGTCATTCTCTTCGGCTGCCGGAATGAATACGGCGGGTGAAACAGGTCCGCTGGGGGAATGCCACCGCAGTAGCACCTCTGCCCCAATCACCTGGCCTGTTTTCAGGTCAACCTGGGGCTGAAAGTTTAGCTCAAACTCATCGTTCTTGAGCGCTTGTTTGAGGCGAGTGGCCCAGGAGGCCGATAGGGAGGCTTCTTTAATCGCAGAATGGTGACGCTTGGGTAGCTTCATCACCCGCAGCAGACATTGGTTAAAGTCGTTCCCGCCGAGGACGGTTGTTGTTCGCCAGACTAAGTCAGGCTCAACCTCGTGGTTGCTGATGTTAATGGGGGCAGATAGCTGATGCTTTAGGTCTGGGTTAACCTGGGGTTCGCAGACGGCATCTCCGCTGGATGCGGTCAGCATCACAAACCGTTCCGAGCCAATGTAGGCCAGCCCCTTAACCGATGCGTCTTGCCACTGCTGCAGCCGCTTGGCCAGCGCTTTTAACACCTGATTGCTAAATACATGCCCAAACGATTCACTCAGTTGCGTGTAGTTGTCGAGCTTGAATAGGGTGAGCCGATGGCAAGTGTTGGGGGATGCTTCTAGGGACTGATAGAACTGCGACTCTAGCGTCAGTAGGTTGGGCAGCCCCGTGAGACTGTCAACATTCTGTGGGGTTGGGCAGCTGGCCTGGTAGTGCTGGCTGAGCTGCGATCGCTTCTTGAGCTGCGCGTTAATCGCGGCCACCAGTTCCTGGGGCTCTACCGGCTTGGCTAGGTAGTCGTCTGCGCCCAGAGTCATGCCCTGACGCAGCGACGCGTAATCTCCCCTTGCCGTCAAAAAGATAATTGGAATCAAGGCTGTCTCGGCCTGCGCCCGTAACTCTGTCAGCAGGCCATAGCCGTCGAGTTCCGGCATGTTGATATCGCAAACAACAATATCGGGGGGCTGAGCCTGGGCCAGTTCAACGCCGATGCGCCCGTTAGCCGCTACGTCCACAGAAAAGCGGTTCAGTTCAAGCAGTTCTGCTAGGCTGTCTCGAATCTGTGGTTCATCGTCCACCAGTAAAACTTGAGCCATGCAGAAATTACATCACGAAGTTACTGTTCCATCGTGACAATCGTGCGCTGCTGCGCCATCGCTAAAACTAAGGATTGTGACACTCCTGCCATTACGTGGGACCACGAGCGGGGCAGCCCCCACGGGGTCAGTGGAAGCGTCGAGTCCGTGATGCCAAACATTAGGTGGCCCCAATGCCCGAAACCTGGACCTGTAGCCGCCGCTGACGGGGGCCGTCTAGCTCCACCAGCATAATGGCTTGGTAAGTTCCTAGTGCCAGTTTGCCATCGACGATAGGTATAAACTCGCTATTGCTGAGCGTTATCGCCATTAGGTGAGAATGGGCATTCATCGGCTCATTGGGCGGCACCACCCGCAAATGCAGGTCGTTGTGCAGGTAGCGGTCCTCTGGCGGAGCCAGCTTTTTCAGATAGGCTTTGATATCTACCAGCAGCCGTTCTTCGTGTTCGTTGACCACTAGGGCTGTGGTGGTATGGCAAGAAAAGACCAGGGCATGCCCCTGCTGCACACCGCTTTGGGTGACCTGCTGCTGCACCTGTTCGGTGACGTTAATGAACTCAATGTCGGTATGGGTGTCGAGGTGCAGCAGGGTAGATAGAATTTTCATAAGAATTTTCGTACGGGCTCAAGAGACCAGCAGCCAGAGGCAGAACCTATGACATCTCACGATTACCACACTCTTGGCAGCACTGGCCCGCGCCCCAGCAGGTCATCAGCCGAGCCCTTCGCACAACCGGACCACATCCGACAGATTCTCTCTACAGCCAAAACCATTGCGGTGGTGGGCCATTCGCATAAGCCCCACCGTGCCAGCTATCAGGTGGCGCAGTATTTGAGGCATCAGGGGTATGCCGTTTACCCGGTGAACCCAGTCCTCAGCCAAATTGACGGAGCGCCCTGCTACCCCACGTTGCAAGCGGTGCCGGGGCCTATTGACATTGTCAACGTCTTTCGTCGGAGTGAATTTTTAAGCGCGATCGCAACTGACGTGCTTGCCCTTTCCCCCCTACCTGCATGTGTTTGGACCCAGCTCGACATTGTCGACGCTGCCGTCGCCCAAACACTCAACGATGCAGGCATCCAAACGGTGATGGACGCCTGCATCAAAATTGAGCATCAAAAGTGGTTTGGCTGATTACAGAACCGTACGACTGGGCTGGGGCAGCACCCGGCACAGGATGCCATACAGCACCGCTGCCGTCAGAATGCCGTTAACAGGGCCGACGCCAATCCCGGCATTGCCCGTTACGTAGGCCACAATAGAACCCAGCACATAGGCAATTACGCCAGCCAGGTTAAAGGCAGGCAGCCGCGAGGTCAGCTTGGGGAAGCGGCCACCGTGGTTATACCAAAAGTCCACCATGATAATGCCGCCCACCGGGGGAATCACCGTCCCCAAAAAGATGAGATAGGTCGGCAACAGCTCGTAAATGCCCGACAGCGTTAGCACCAGCGCCAGGGTCGCCCCACCCAACACGAACGCGTGGCGTTTGGTGGTGCGGAACATGTTAGAGGCCGCTACCGAGAAGGCATAGATAGTGTTGTCTTGCGTGGTCCACACGTTGAGAATCAGCAGTATTACGCCCCCAGCCAAAATGCCCTGGGTAGACATGGCCTGAATCAAATCCTCCGACCCATACACCAGTGTGCAGAATGCCCCGGCAAACACCAGCAGACCATTGACGAAGAAGAACGCACACAGGGTCGAGACGACGGCGTTTTTAGGAGAGTCCGCAAACCGGCTCCAGTTGGTAGATTGGGTACCACCCGAGACAAAGGAGCCAATGATAATCGCCAGGGCAGTGCCCGTAGACAGCTCCCCTGTGGGAACCGGTAGCGACGCGCTGCCGAAGTCTCCAGCGGCTAACGCCAAACTAATCGCCACCAAAATCAGCATGGCCGGTACGGCCAGGCGACTGAGCCAGTCGATGGCCCGATAGCCAATGTAGGCCGTGGCACAAAAGGCGTAGTTAAAGAAGAACACCAGCAAAAAGTACAAGATGCCGCCGCTCTCTACGCCGAATAGGCTGAGCAGCACCTGTACCACAATGGCTGTGGTGAAGGCGTACCAGCCAATTTGGGTTGCACCCATGATGAAATCGACCCAGCGCGACCCCAGGTCGCCAAAGCTAAACCGTGCCATTAGCACCGTGGTGAGTCCGGACTGGCAGGCAATGTAGGCCAGCGCCGCACAGTAGACGCCAAGGATGAGGTTGCCAAAGAGAATTAGCCCCAATAGCTGCGGAAAGCTGAAGGCCGGGCCAAGGCTGCCGCCAGCAAACAGCGTCGTTGAGGTGAGGGCAAACCCCATTAGCAGTAGCGACAGGGACCAGAAGGGTTTTCGGGCCGACAGCGGTACAGGACTTAGGGGGTAGTCCTCAGTGGCCGCACCAGTGGCGACCCTAGGTTCGGTAGAGAGTGACATACGATAAAGCTTCCTTTCAGGGGATCGAAACGCTAACGGGCCAGCTCATTAGGAAACCAAGACCCGCAGGCAGAAACTGATCGGGGGACGTCAGCGTCTAAATCCACTTATAAGGCTTTTCACGGATGGGCTTCGTATCTTTAGCAACGGGCCTTGCTAAAGTTTATTTTTCTTTATTTGAATAAATAATGCTTTGAATAGATTTGAGGCGCGGGGCTTTGTCGCAGCTTGTCCAACCCAGGGAGCTGAACGAAACGGCTTATTCGACTAAAGCTTCCAGGCGAAACCGAGCAATTTGAGCAATTTCTGCCAGGGCTTGGGTGCGCTCGGCCTCACTGCTGTTTTGCAGGCGGGTTTCAAACGCGGCTAGGATGCTGGCTTTGGTGTGGCCTTTGACCGCGAGGATAAAAGGGAAACCAAATTTTGCTTTGTAGGCACTGTTCAGGAGCTGGAACCGTTCGTATTCTGAAGCGCTGAGCTGCGTCAGCCCGGCCCCTGTCTGCTCTTGTACAGAGGCATCGGCCATTTGGGCGCGGCTACCCAGGTCGGGGTGGGCTTGAATCAGGGCCAGCTGCTCGTCAGGCGAAAGCTGATCCACCACGGCCACCATCTTTTGGTGGAGGTCGGCAACGTCAGCAAAGGGACGTTGGGTCCAGGTTTGATGTGCGATCGCAGGTGTCTCTTCAAACACGGCCCCAAACTGCTCGACAAACTCGGCCTGACTCATCGGGTTTACGGCGGCAATCGTCAGCATTAGCTTCCCCGATAGGTGCTGTAGCTCCAGGGCGAGCACAGTAGCGGTACATGGTAGTGCGCCTCGGCCTCGGCAATACCAAACCTGAGCGGCACAATGTTTAAAAAAGGCGGATCCGGCAGGTCCGCCGAGCGAGACCGAAAGTAGTCTCCCACCGCAAACCGCAGCTCGTAGGTACCGGGGACAAATTCTACATCCTGCAACAGCGGTCCGTCCGTTCTCCCATCGGCGTTGGTCGTCACCTGCTTAAGCTGAGTTGGGGACTCGTCCATGCGCCACAGGCTAATAGCAAGCCCCGCCGCCGGACAGCCGTTGGCAGTATCAAGCACGTGAGTTGTCAGATAGCCGGTCATAGAAGCTCTAGAAATCTAAGTCGTGCGGGTCCGAAGTTGTGCCCTCAAGTGTAAACTTTGGCAGACCCAACGATGCGATGCTGCTCAACACTTCTTCTCCCATAGACAACGATGTCAGACTCTGCCCGCCCGCCTGCCGATACTGCCCCTTTCGATGCCAGTCGCTATGTGACCGAAACGCTCAAGCTGTTGGGGTTAACTGTGCCCCCCGAGCAGATGGCGGGTGTGGTTAAAAACTTTGAGCAGGTGCAGGCCATCGCCCAACCCGTCCTCGACTTTCCCCTACCGGACGACCTGGAATCTGCGCCGAGGTTTGAGCCATGACATCTGCGGCAACTATTGCACAACAGATTCAGCAGGGTGAGGTAACGGCACAATCTGTTGTGGAAGCAACCCTGGCTCAAATTTCAGAAAGAGACGCACAGCTCAACTGCTTTACCACCGTCCTAGCCGATTCTGCCTTAGCCGCAGCGGCTGAGGTCGATCAAAAACTCTCTTCGGGCCAGTCGGTCGGGCCGCTGGCAGGTGTCCCCTTCGCGGTTAAAAATCTCTTTGATATTCAGGGCATCACCACCCTAGCTGGCTCCAAGATCAACCAGGATGACCCGCCTGCCCCTCAGGATGCCACCGCCGTTGCCCGCCTCAAGGCTGCTGGGGCGATTCTGGTTGGGGCGCTGAATATGGACGAGTATGCCTACGGGTTTGTCACGGTCAACAGCCACTATGGGGCAACACCTAACCCCCACGACCCGACGCGGATCTCCGGGGGTTCCTCCGGTGGGTCAGCGGCGGCAGTGGCGGCGGGGCTGGTACCGTTGGCGCTGGGGTCCGATACGAATGGGTCCATTCGGGTTCCGGCTTCTCTTTGTGGGGTGTACGGGCTCAAGCCCACCTACGGCAGGCTATCGCGGGCGGGGGCGTTTTTGTTCTCTAGCAGTTTGGATCATGTGGGGCCGTTTGCTCGGTCGGCGCAGGATGTGGCGCTGGCGTTTGAGGCAATGCAGGGGGCTGACCCGAGGGACCCGATCTGTACAGATCGGCCTGGGGTGATGCCGGATCTGTCGGGGGATTTGGAGGGGGTGAGAGTTGCGATCGCAACTGACCACTTCGCGAAAGGTACGGCCCCCACCGTCACCCAGGCCTTCCAGCAGGTCACCCAAGCCCTCAACGCCACCGCAACAGTTGTCTTGCCCGAGTCGGCCCGCGCCCGCGCTGCGGCTTACCTGATTACCGCTAGCGAGGGCAGTCAGCTACACATGAACCGACTACAGACCCGGCTGCAAGACTTTGACCCGGCAACGCGCGATCGCTTTTTGGCCGGAGCCCTGATGCCTAGTAGCTGGTACATCCAGGCCCAGCGCTTTCGCCGCTGGTATCGTGACCGAGTGAGAGAAGTTTTTGACTCGGTGGATCTGTTATTGGCACCCACCACGCCCTGCCCTGCGCCGTTGATTGATCAGACGACGATGGAATTGGATGGCGAAACGGTATTGGTTCGTCCCCATTTAGGCTTTTACACCCAGCCGCTGTCGTTTATTGGCTTGCCAGTTCTTTCTGTGCCCGTGCATTTGCCGGGGGAACTGCCGGTGGGGGTGCAGCTGATTGCGCGGCCTTATCGGGAGGATGTTTTGTTTCGGGCAGCGGCGGTGCTAGAACGGCTGGGCGTTACAGCCTGTAACCCGGTCAGTTAGTACCCGTCTGAAATGGACCTTAGAAGGAGCCTGCTGGGCCGTGCTGTCGGTCTACGAAGGCTATAGTATAGCCATGACTCGTAGTTGAGGCGGCAGGTCATGACGGCATCACTGATTAATCCGTATGTAGCCCCACCTGCTGCGGAGCAGCGACTGCATCTAGAGGGCGTTACCTGGCAGCAGTACGATGCCCTGGTAGCGCTGTTTATTGACCAGTTTCCCGCACTCCGGATGACTTACCTGGAGGGTGTTCTAGAGCTAATGTCCACTTCCCCTGAGCATGAGCGGCTCAAGAAAATCATTGCCCGACTGGTAGAAGCCTTTGCAGAAGAGTTTGATGTTGACCTATTTATCCCTTTCCCTTTCCCCTGTTCACACCGCCCCTTCCACCAGCTCAACTGACTTAACCAGCGACAGCGGCAACGCCGTCTGACTCAAAGTCTCAGCATAGGCCGAGGTCAGGTAGGCACTGTAGTCAGTCTCTTGATTGAGATGCGTCTCAAAGAACGCTAGTCCCAAAGCCATCACATAACGCTGGGCCAAATCGGGACGGCGACCCACCACCACCTCGGGTACGGCAACTGCCTCCACCGCATCGGGGTTGTAAATGGCAGAGAAGTGGGTGCCGCCTTCGATCAGCGCCAGGTAGCGCTGCGCGGTGGTCAGCCAGCTAAAGGGGCGGACCTGCTCTGCCAGTGCTGGGGTTACCGTATCGTCGCTGCCCGACACCATCATTAAGGGAATGTCGATATCGGCATAGCCCGTTTCGCTAAAGGCTGCACTGCCGAGGGGGTTAATTGCGATCGCACTTTTCACCCGCTCATCTTCCAGCACAGAAAACGGCCGCGACAGCGTGGGCACCAGGCACTGCAACAGCAGCGAAATATTGAGCTGAGAGAGTGCGGGCGGGCAGCTTGTTGCCAGCGAAGTAGGGCTAAGGGTCGCCCCCGCTAGCGCCAGAGTGGTGTAGCCCCCTAGCGACTGCCCCAGCATGCCAACGTTGTCCGTATCGAGCCGATTCTGAAGTGTCGGATCGGCTGCGAGTGTATCTAAGAGACTGCTGATGGCGAGAGGACGCTGCACCATTTCCGTGGGCGTCACGGCTTCACTGGCACGTCCTTCAAATAGTTCAGTCAGCTGCGATTCGCTGCTGCCGGGGTGCTCGACCACCGCAACCGCAAACCCGTGGGAGGCCAGGTGTTCCGCCAGATAGGCCAGCGTGCTGCGGTCGCCACCCAACCCGTGAGACATCACCACCAGCGGTACGTTCTCTCCTGTGGGCAGGTATAAATCGGTTGGCAGGGTGGCTGCCTCGTAGGACTGTTTTGTCCAAGAGACAGTGCCGGGTAGAAACAGTAGCGTGGCCCGGTCTAAAGCATTCTCGCGGGCAGCCTGTTTAGACTGTTCCTTGAGCTGAGCGGTTACCTCGCGGGTTTGGTTAACCGCTGTGATCGCAGCTGATGCCAAACTCGACAGCCGCTGCAAATCTAAACGAACGCCCCGCGTCGGGAAGTACTTCAGCACATTGATGGCGGTGAGCCCTTCCGGGTCTGCAGCGGCCTGAATTACCGCGCCGCGTAGGGCCTTCGCACCATTTTGACGGCCTACCGTCTGCACCAGGTCTCCCAGCCCAGCCAAAATAGCCTCACCCTGGGGGGTGTAGAGAAACTGCGACACCGTCACCACATCAACATCCGCACGGGTGACCAGGCCGTTGCGTAGCCCTTCTAGCTGTTCGGCGGTGAGATAGCGGCTATAGCTGGCCAGCTCGTCCGTCAGCTCTCCGGTACGGGCATAAATTTCTAAAGACTCAACCGAGATTGAGCGACCAATGATGCCGTAGTTCACATAGATCCGATCGGCGCTGAAGCCAGGGCGGACCAATAGCAAACAGGTCATGCTGACTAAAAGGCAAAACCGCAACCACCGCCGTAAACGCAGTCCTAAATACATTCCGCTCTCCTTTCCGCGGTGCAGCCGGGTCCAAGCCTGTCGCTTTTCTGCCAGCAAACCGCCAGTTCTGAACGTAACTATCATTCAATGCCCAGCTTCAACCAAATCGGGCTGTTTTGACAAGCGACCATCTTCCATGTAAACAATCCGGTCGGCAATGTCGAGAATGCGGTTGTCGTGGGTCACTAGCAGAATGGTGCAGCCCTGCTCCTTAGCCAGATCGTGCATGATGTCTACTACGTCACGCCCCGATTTGCTGTCTAAAGCTGCGGTCGGTTCGTCGGCCAGCACAATTTTGGGGCGGCTCACCAGGGCACGGGCAATGGCAACCCGCTGCTTTTGTCCACCGGAAAGGTCTGCCGGATAATAGTTCACCCGGTCACCTAGCCCCACCTGCTTCAACATCTCGGTAGCGCGACGATGCCGCTCGCCTCGGTCAAACAGGCCCTGCACTTCTAGCCCCATCTGCACGTTCTCTAACGCGGTTAGGCTGCCGTGCAAGTTGTGAGCCTGGAAGATATAGCCGTTGTTGCGGCGGGCTTTGACCAAGGCCGCCTCGTTGGCATTCGTAAGTTCGTGTCCCACCACCTTAAGACTGCCGGTCTGGGCCGATCTAAGCCCACCAATTAGCGTCAGTAGCGTTGTCTTGCCTGAGCCTGACGGACCCGTCATAATCACAATCTCGCCCGCTGCAATAGTCAGGTTAATGTCAAACAGGGCCTGCTTTTTCAGCTTGCCGCTGCCAAAAAAATGATCGACATTATGCACAACAATCGAAGGATCGGTCATAGGTTTCACACCCAACCTCAACAAATCTAATCTCAATACCAAAACTGACCAGCGGTTAATACTTGATTGACCGATAACCCTTTCCTCTTGACCTTTGCCCCTTTCCCCGTTAACCCTTGATCAACTCGCAATCCCTCCCCTTTTACCCTTACCCCTTTCCCAAAAAGAGAAAAATTAAAAAATATCCGCAGGGTCCGCAGCCTGCAAACGACGGGTAGCAATCATGCCCGACCCGTTGCACATAATCAGGGTCAAGAAGAACACGAGAACTAGCCGATTCGTCGTCATCGCCATGGGCAGAGCGGCAGCAATAACAACGAGCTGATAGGCCCCAAGTGCGACCAGGACACTGGGAATGAATCCTAGCGCGGATAGAATAAGCGCTTCCTCAAACACAATGCCCAGTAGATAGCTGTTGCGGTACCCCATGGCCTTAAAGGTGGCGTACTCTGGCAGGTGACTGTTTACATCTGTAGAAAGAACCTGATAGACAATCACGATGCCGACTACAAAACCCATCGCGGTACCCAGCCCAAACACTACCCCAATAGGAGAATCGCCCTGAATTTCGGCTAGTTCGTAGTCCACATAACCTTCGTGCGTAAAGACTTGGACGTCGTCGGGTAAGTAAGCAGCTAAGTCATCCCGGACTTGTTCAGGATCAGCGCCGGGTTCAAGCTGAATCAGGCCCATGCTAACGGCCCCAGCGTCCTGTCTAGGAAAGAAGCGCAGGAAGTTTTGGTCGCTGGTAATCAGTGCCCCGTCGTCTGCGAAAGAAGCCCCAACTTCAAACAGTCCGGCAACGGTAACCGTACGTAGGCCAATCTCAGTTCTCACCTGTTCACCCGTTTCGACGGCGGCAATCATTTCGTCGTAGTTACCCCGAGCGGCCCGGTCAAACAAAATATGGTCCGGTAGTCGGACATTGCTGAGCTGTTGATTGATCTCTGGGATATCAAAGGCAGGCCGGTCAATATTTTGACCGATCACCAGCATGGACTGTTTCTCTCGTGTCTGAGGATTGCGCCATTCTTTTGAGGCAACGTATAGCGCGTCTGCCGAAGCCACACCGGGGACATCCTGCGCCTGGTACAGCCGCCGCCGAGAGAACGTTTGCAGGCGACCAAAGTTCTCGGATTGGGTCTCGATCATGACCAAATCGGCATTGAGGTCGCGGGGGTATTGGGTGTTTGACCGATAAAGGGCATCTGAGAAGCCCAACTGCAAGAAAATCAGAATATCGGCAAAGGTAATACCCGCGATCGCAGTTAGCAGTCTCACCGGATCGTGCTTGAGCTGCTTCAATCCCAACGGGGTTCGGTCAGACAGGGCTTTCAGTGATTTGAGTAGGGTCATAACGCCGCTCCTAATCCGTCTGAATGGTGGCCGTTACTTGCAGGTTGCTGAGCCCCGCAACTGTTTCCACATCCGATTCATCAAGCCGAATGTGAACCTCAATCACCCGGGCATCAATGTTCTCGGTAGGGTCTTCGTTGATCACTTCTTGTTGTTCGACCTGTAGACCAATGCGTTCAACGGTACCGTTGAGCATGTCAGGGATTGCGGGTGACGCAACACTCACGGATTGGCCCGGCCCAACCCGGGCAATGTCGTCCTGGTACACTTCGGCCACCACCATCATCTGTTCTGTCTGGCCCAGCGTGGCAATGCCGTCATTCCCCACCGTCTCACCAGGGCGGGTATGAATCTCAAGAATTTGCCCCGCTACCGGCGACCGCACGGATGCCTGATCCAGGTCGGCCTGGGCTTCAGCAACGCTTGCGATCGCAGCATCCACCTCTGCCTGAGCCGTTGCCACATCCACCGGACGCACCTCTTCGATGCGGTCTAGGGTGGCCCGCGCCTGGGCGATTTGATTATCGGTTGTGGTTTGAATCCGGGTAAGCGCCGCTCGCGCCTCCTGCAGCTGTCGCTGGGCCGTGGTCAAGGTGAGCTGGCGAGAATCTCGCTCTGAGGCAGAAACCGCCCCACGCTGGTAGAGCGACTCGTAGCGCTGGTACTCGGTCTGGGCGTTCTGCACCTCGGCCTCTAGTCGAGCGATAGTCGCCCGCTGGGTGCTGACGTTGCCTGCCTGGTCAGCCTGAAGACGGGCAATTTCGGACTGCTGTGCCTGAATTTCGCCCGTCTGCGCCCCGGCCTGCACCTGAGCTAGCTGAGCCCGGGCAATATTCACCTGTTCTTCGGCCTGCTGCAGGGCGGCCTGCAATCGATTGTAATTGTCGAGAATGGCAATCACGTCCCCCGCTTCGACCCGGTCGCCTTCAGAAACCAGCAGCTGGTCAATGCGACTTTCCTGCACGGAAGTTGGCGCAGTCAGGTTAATGGTTTCACCATCTGGCTCTAGTCGGCCCAATGCTGTCACCGTCGCAATCCGAGGTGCGACCACCTCAGTCTGCTCCTCGCGTCCGCCCCCTGTGCGCAGTTGAGATATGCCCCAGACCGTAATGCCCAAGGCCCCCGCGGCCAGGCCGACGATGGCCCAGCGACGAACAGGCAGCCAACCTGCCTTTTGTATCAACACATTTGAACTCATTCAGACCTCCTTGATTGAGCTACCCATCGCAATTGCCGCTCGCGATCGCAATCTCTGGCCGACGAATTTTTACTAAACCGTTTGGTAAAGCTATCCTGATCTTACTAAACCGTTTGGTAAAGTCAAGAGCAAAAGTCAAGGTTCTTTCATTGGATAGAATAGAGATATCTAGCAGTCGAAGGGTTGGTTAAAGCCTTCGACTGCGTCGAGGGGCTCCAGAATCAAGGACTGTAGTGCCAGGGACTGTCTCTAGCAACTCGACGAATGTCATATCATTGGAGCCCATGCGTGAACCCGTTCGCCCAGCCGTCTGCCAGCCCTAGTCCAGAAAAAGCCGACAAAGCGCAGGCAATCTTAGATGGGGCGCTGGAAGTATTTACAACTCAGGGGTATGCCTCGGCTAGCATGGCTCGGATTGCAACGGCGGCAGGTGTATCGAAGCCGACGCTTTATAGCTATTTCCAGGACAAAGAGGGGCTGTTTGTTGCGCTCATTCACTATCTGACGCAGGACAATAGTAAACTCCTGGTGAAACTGACGACAGTTAAAACGGGTTTGCCGCCCGATCAGGTGATGCGGCAGATCATTAAATTTGCGCTAAAAGATTCTGCTCAAAACAAAAACTTTTTGACGCTGATGCGGCTGATCATCGGTGAGTCCGAGCGGTTTCCACACTTGGCCCAGACCTTTGTGCGAGAGGTTTCCAAGCCCATGCTAGAGCACCTTTCGGCTTATCTAGGATCTCATCCGCAGCTCAACCTGCCGGATCCAATGGTGGCAGCCAGGATGGTGGCAGGTACGGTGGTTCATTACCTCATCACTCAGGAAATTATGCACGGCGATGAGATTTTCCCGATGGATGTCGATCGAATGGTGGATGGGCTTATTGACGTGGTGATGGTGGCTGGGGGGGCAGCGCATCTCAGCAAAGGCTAAATACTCTCTCCGTATTTCCTTGCGGGCAGCAACGCAGACAGCGGACTGCAAAAAATCTATCGCTAACCTAACCTACGGCAGAATCGGGGGTTGACAAGTTTTGTCAGTTAACCGGCGCAGACGGATAGGCCCATAGCCACCTTGCCTATTTCAAATTGCGGTAATATTTCCTCTAAACAGGACTTGACAGAATCGTCCTGCTGGCTTTAATAGATAAATACCCTCCGGTGGGAAGGTTGGTCTGGGCAGGTCAGATTCGTGAAATGTACGAATAAGGCCGCTATTCTGTTCCTTCGAACCACCGGCAGCCTTAGCCGCGCACGTTTTCGCACTTCTCATCCGATATAGAATTTGCCATTTCGCACCTGTTACGTTTGCGTCTAGGGGGCGCTGGCGGTTTTCTGGAAATCAGGAAGCCTCTGTCGGTAGAACCCCTTGTGATCACTACACTCGGTAAATCCTAAATCACGACCGATTTTTAGTCTGGAGCTTTCTTCTAAGGAAAGACTCTAGTTTGGACATGACCAGGTCTAGTGAGATTTCGTGCTGAATCTGAGGGCTGAGGGCGATGCAGTCGATATTGTCCTGTTGTTCGGCTAGCAGCAGCAAAGATGCAAACAATAACGGCTATGGCAAGTGTCTATAGCAAGTTTCAATTGCATTGAAACTTGTGCCCCGCTTGATCTGTCGAGCTGCTGAGCTTTTATCAATATAGAACGAGTCAAGTCAAGCGAGAAACGCTACACATCGCAAAATGTGCAGCAGCTATTGCAGTGCAGCACGTTGAGACATCTATACCTATCCAGATTCCACACCATGAGTATCCGACTGTTTGTTGTCGATTTGGGTCAGTGCATGACACCGGAACTCAGAACGACCCTGACGCAGTCCAATGATGTTGATATCATTGACTGGGTCGTTGAGACCGAAAGTGCAAAGCAAAAGGTCCAGAAGACATCCCACCCACCCTATGCCCCAGACATTTTACTTTTAGCCGCAGACTGCTCAGATACGATGCTAGTGTCGCAGGTAAGGCACTGGGCTCACGTGTTGGATTTGAGCAAGATTGTCCTGATGACAGATACATGCAGCCCAGCGACGCTAGCGACGCTACTCTCGCTCAACATAAAGGGATACCTTTTTCATAAAATTGCCGCTAGCGACACAATCAATGCTCTTCACTATGTCCATTTTGGATATTCTCAGCAGGGGCACGATCTCATTCAAGGTGCAGTTATAGAAAAGGTCATAGTCCTGTCTTCTTCGAGTCAGAACGAACAGGACCATAATCGGCTGATTAGCCTGTCTGTTAGAGAACGTGAGGTTTTGCAGCTCCTGGTAGGGGGAGAGAGTAACCGGGTGATCTCACAGCGGCTGTATATTTCTGAAAAGACGGTAAAAAATCACCTGACCAGTATCTTTAAAAAGCTGGCAGTGACCAACCGCACGCAAGCTGCCATGCTGGCTCAGAAGAATATGATTAATGGGCTACCACTCAATCTGGTAGATCTCTGAGTCAAGATATCAACCATTATCAGCGCAAATCTCAGGATTCACAGTTGATTATTGCGCTATTTTTGGGACCTTCTACTCATGTTTTCTTCTCTCTATCGCCATATACTCAAAAGAGCTTGTTTTTTGATTTAGATTTGGCAACAGTTGGGTTCGCAGCTGGCATACGTATTCTGTCATACGTATTAGATACTGTTTAGCTAATGAGCCCAAATCTTCAATAGTACTGATTAACAATCAATAGATGTAGAAGCTGTCTATAGCAAGTTTGAATTGGCTTGAAGCTCGTGTCTCACGGGATTTGTTGTTCTACCAAGCGTTTGCCTGGATGGAACAAGTCAAGTGAGAAACGCTATAGACCAGACAGTATGACATCTTTGGGAACACCCATTTAGGAGATACCCATGCGTTTTTTAAGCTCAATCCGCGTCCACTTTTTACTGGCTTTTGCCTTGGTTCCGTTAACCGTTGCAGCCGCTGCCCGAGTCCATGCTGAAGTCATTACTATTTCTGAAACGGCAGAGGTTGTGGCGGCCATTGAGAAACCGGCATCTTTACAGACTGCAACCAAGAATCGCTCTGGATTGGCGTTTTCTTCTTTAGAAGAATTGAATTTATCTTTGGAGCAAGAAGAAGAGATCGACGGCATCCGTGCAGGGATGATGGATGATCTATCGGAAATCTTAACGGAAGAACAGTTTGATGAGATGCTTGCCGCTCAGGAAAGTGAGGCCGACATGATGGGCGTGATGCGAGGGTTGGGGCTGACCTCAAGTCAGCGCTCTGATCTCATTGACACAATGCGCTCGACCCAAGATCAGATTATGAGTGTTTTAACACCAGAGCAGCGGGCTCTCCTCGAGGAAGAATCACCCCGCGATCGCAAGTCATTGCAATAAGCCTTCCAGACATCTTTAACCTGTCAGCACGCTCCTTCACGGTTGAGGAGGTTCTATTCAGAATCTCCTCGACTTTTCTACTGAAGACTTTACCCCCCCCCCTAGCTCCCATGATGATTCGCTCTACTATTGCTTCGGTTGCTTCCTTCGGTGTGTTGGCCGTATTATTGCCACCGGATGTCGCGATGGCAGAGCCAGTCCGGGAGACCATCGCCAGTTCTTCCGATCTAGATCAGTTCTGTCGTCAATACCCGCTCAATAGCGAATGTGATGGAAGCGAAGCCGTTTCTCCGACCAGTCGGGGAGCGCAGCAGACGTTTCAAATTTTATTGCGAACGCTTGGCCCCGAGCAGGAGCAGGTTCGTATAAATATTGTGAATAGTACGAATACCATTACCCTGACGGCTCAACACGTCATCGCCTTCGAACAAGATTCGTTCCTCAATCAAGTTCCCAATCCAGTGTTCTCACTACTGCCTGGAAATCGGCAAGCGATCGCGAACGAAACTGCATATCTAATTTTTGAACCCGACAGCTGCGAGGTCCTAACGGAACGTAATTTTGGTGCGGAAGTCACTACCTGCCCGATCCTAGGGCAAGACCAGCTTATTCTGCCAGCGGACATCGATCTGCTGGCAGGAACGTTTACCGTTGGCTACCTAGAACAGAACCTGGAGCGCTCGGTTTCCTTTCGGCTGACCGATCAGCAGGTTGCCTTTGACAGAGATGTCGATTTAGCGGCGCTGTGTGCAGACTACCCGCTGAATGCCCAGTGCGAGTATTGGTCCAGATTAGACGCGGCGGGCGCACTGGCTGAGTAGCGTTCTACCTTTCTGTACTAGCGAATAAACGCGATACCCTCAGCGCGAAAGCCTGCCTGACGGAGTGCGATCGCGCCCGTATTCCCATCACTAATTACCAGCTCTGTATTCGCCCTAGGAATGAACCTGGCCAGATACAGCCGACCACCGTGCTGAGCCAGGTAGGTCTGCCAGCTCGAATTTTCATCCAACTGAGGCAGCTGAACCGTCACCCCACCCGCCACGTCAGTGCGGTTGGCCGACTTGTTGTAGACGTTCATCGACAGCTGCGATCTGACGCGCAGTATCCGCACCGCATAACTGTCCGTCTCAAAGAATAGCTGCGTTTCCGTTGGCGGGGTCGGAACCGGGGTGGGGCTAGGATTAGGTCCGAGACTGGGGCTGGGGCTAGCAATATGCTCCAGCAGCACATCTTCTCTGACCCAGCCCAGGTCGCCGGGCGTCTTTTCATAGACCAGGAACCACTGGTATCCCTCCCGGTCCGCCGCCCGCTCAGCCTGAATGAATACCTCTGTCATCGGAATACGGCGGGCCACAATGTTGTCGCTGCCATCGACAGGAATCTCCGGCGTACGGCGAATGTTGATAGACAGCTGAGCAGCGGCACGGTTGGAGACCAACTGCCCCCGCCGCCGCGTTGTTGCTGTGCCCACAGAAGGCGTCGAGTTGGAAGAGGTGGACGTGGACATGGTGACTCCTACAGTAGATAAACCAGCTCAAGCGGTAAACACCCGTTACTGTGCCCATGCTATAGCTGCCGGACCATCCCGGTTCTCAGTTGCGCATAGCCGCCATTATTCGTAGCAAAGTCGCCGCTGAGCGATCTGTGGCAACTAGCCGATGGTGGCTATGCATGCCGATGATATTTGTTTATAGTACAATTGAACTAATATAAATTAGGATAGGTCGGTATACCCGAACGGTACACACAATCACTTCCTGGCAAAGGTACGGTGCTATGATGCGGCGGTGCAATTCCCTCAAGGACGGTCGGCGGTGGTCGGCGGTTTGGTCTCTTGGTGGAGACCCGTCTGACGTTGTCGGCGATGGGCCACAGCGCATTGCCGATGTCAAACTCAAACGGTATTTATTGGAGCGGCGCATGGCGGGTTCTTTAGCCGAACTGGGCGACGACTATGAGGGCTTTTTGCAGGGCCTCAAAGATCGCATTCGGACGGCCCAGGTCAAGGCGGCGCTCTCGGTCAATCGCGAACTGGTGCTGCTCTACTGGCACATCGGGCGAGAGATTTTGCAGCGACAGCAGCAGCAAGGCTGGGGCGCACGCGTTGTAGACCGACTGGCTAAGGATCTGAAGCGTGACTTCCCTGATATGACTGGGTTCTCGGCGCGTAACCTTAAATATATGCGCACCTTTGCAGACGCCTATGACGAGGCTGCGGTTCAGGTGATGGCGCAGATTCCCTGGGGGCATAATGTTCGCCTGATGGAGTCGGTGAAGGCTCCAGAGCAGCGGCTGTGGTATGCCCAGCAGACGGTTGAGCACGGCTGGAGCCGTAACGTGCTGATGGCCCAGGTCGATAGCGACCTCTACAGCAGCCAGGACGGTGCCATTACCAATTTTGAGCGCACACTGCCCCCGGCTCAGTCGGATCTGGCCCAGTCCCTGATCAAAGACCCCTACCAGTTTGACTTTCTCTCCCTGACAGCCGGTGCCCAAGAGCGCGATTTAAAGAAATCGCTAACCGAGCACATTCGTGATTTTCTGCTGGAGCTAGGGGTTGGATTTGCGTTTGTCGGCAGTGACTATCCGCTGACGGTGGGCAGCAAAGACTATTCGGTTGACCTGCTGTTCTATCACCTCAAACTGCGCTGTTTTGTGGTTATTGACCTAAAGATGGGCGAGTTTGAACCCGAGTTCTCCGGCAAGATGAACTTTCTGGTAACGGCCATTGACGAAACAATGCGCCACGCCGACGACCACCCCACCATCGGCATGATCCTGTGCAAAGCGAAAGACCAAACCGTTGCAGAATACGCCCTACGGGATGTGAATAAGCCCATCGGCGTTGCCACTCACAAATTTGGCCGCGAACTACCCGAGCCGCTCAAGGGTCAGTTGCCTTCAGTGGAAGCCTTAGAGGGTAAGCTGCAAGAAGCGGCGCGGCAGCTGACGTAATGTCTTAGGCCATATCGGAACAAGTAGGTTGTCCTAGCGGTTTGTGGGATGGGCTGTGTGATTAGAATTCAGCAGACAGGAGGTAGAAGACAGGCATCAGAAGGATGCTGAATTCTACCTCCTGTTTCCTAACCGCTAAGTTTGTGCTGCCAATACTTCATTAAAATGAGTGACTTACTCTGGCCTCCATAGTGCTTGGTCCGTTGCTCTATAAGTAACGTTTTGTATTCAAAAAGTGTGTACAAAAACGAAGGATTGTCTTACCGTATTGGCCCCTTAAAAACCCGTGTTTATACGGAAATTTTAGTCTTTTGTGGCAAAAAATACTGAAACTACTTGACTGATCCCTTCAACTGATACAAGCTGTCATCAATCTACAAAAACCGCTTGTTTTTGTTTATTTTGCTACTTGCAAATGTATACAGACAGCGGCTTTCACGAGTTTCGTGCATCTACCATCTAGTTCATGTTGTGTCGGGTATATCACTTAAGAAGCAGTGGCTAGCAGCCATACCAGAAGCCGAAGGCTATCCTACATCTCCCACCGGGTTTAAACAACTCATTCAGTCCACTTTGGACTTTTTGCAGTTGCATGAACTGGCGGCGACAATGTGGGTCAAGCTGCCCAAAAAAGAGGTGTGGCACACCGATTTTGAGCGCTACGCTCAGCGTCGTAAAGATGCGGTTATCTACAGCCTGGAGCGGGGTGACCCCTTACCGCCGCCCTTCCCAGGCTGGCAGCCCATCCCCATCGACCTGGAGAGCGACCTCACCCAGGAGTACCTGTTTCTGGTGTTGGCCGAAGGGTTTGCCTGTACCTTTTTGGCGGTGCGGCAGGCCCCCACGGCAGAACTGAACCCCTCGGTGTCGAGATCGCAGCTAACGCTCTACAGTTCGCTGTCGAACGTGATTCCTCGAGCGTTTGCAACGACGCTGCAGCAGTTTGTCCAGGCGGCAAAGCTCAGCACCGTTCCCCGGGAAGGGGCGAAAGAGGCGTCTTTGCGCCATGTCGTGACGGCTAACACGGCAAGCCGTGCCCTGTCCCACTGGCGACTGGTGCAACATCAGCCGGTCCCGGCCCTGGTGGACGCGTTCTTGACCTGGCAAATGCAGGCCCATGCCCAGTGCTTCAGCCAGCTGTGCTATCAGTCTTCGTTGGCGGCCCACACCCACGAGCGCAATGTGGCCCAGGGAGACTTCCTTAAGCAGTCTTGGCAGGAGATGCGGGCACCGTTAACCACGGTGAAAACGGCACTGACGCTGTTGGGCGCAGACCACCTGGAGTCAGCACAGCGCCAGCGCTATCTGACGATGTTGACTCAGGCTTACGAACGTCAAAGTAGCCTGATCAACGGCGTTTTTGAACTGCTTCAGCTGCCCTTGTCGACGCCGCAGCTCCAGTCTATCCACCTCAGCAGCATCGTTCCCAGCGTGGTGAGCATGTATCAGCCGCTGGCTCAAGAGCGCGGCATTTTGCTGGATGTGGCGTTGCCGGAGGGGCTACCCGCGATCGCGGCGGTAGAGCCTGCCGTTCGCCAAGTGCTAATTCAGCTACTGAAGAATGCCATTCAGTACACGAACCCCGGTGGGCAGGTACAGGTGACGGCTCGTCGTGAGTCTGACCGGTCCGTTGCCCTGCGGGTAGAAGATACCGGCAGCGGCATTGCCCGTAACGACTTGCCCGAGGTTTTCAGTCCGTTTTATCAAGGGACCGATAGCACTCATCAAGCCAGCGGTGCAGGGTTAGGACTGACTTTAGCCCAGCGTCTAGTTGAACAGTGGGGCGGCTCCATCCGCGTTGAGAGTACTCGTCACCGAGGCAGTGTCTTTACGGTCCTGCTACCTGTAGACGTAAAGAGCTAAAACGGCGCAGGAAATTCTATAACCGCTGCTCACGTCTCCGCTTGAGCCCAGCAATCTCCATGCCAAATCCACCCGACCCAAAGGGGCTAACAGTTAGGGTTTCTAGGCGGTAGCTCCGGCTGTCGATTTGCTTAGTGCTGAGATTGCCAATGTTCAGGTCGGGATGAGTCCGCTATAGCCGCCGCCAGTTCCGTTAGGACAAGGCTGTGACGCCACATGGTTTTATGCCAAGCAGGATCGTCATACTCGGTGTCCTAACCTATGTGGCGCTAGCTATATGTCAGCCGACAAAATTTCTCTGCTAGGGTTTTTGGAAGACACAGTCTGGTGGCCGTGATCACGGCTGTTGTAAAAATCCATAGATAGCAGAAAGGCTAGCGCCCGAAAGCCCTAGCCTTTCACAGTATTCAAACCGGCAAGGTTCTAAACAGAACCACCTGCGGCCATCAGTCGAGCCCGAGCCCGCTTCAGGGCCTGGGCCGCTTGAATAACCTCGGAGCGGTCGTCGGCATTGACGCCATCAGCTTTGGTCTTAGCTGCTTCGTAAGCCGTTTCGGCTTCGCCTGCGTCGATGCTGTCGCCCCGCTCTGCGCCGTTGACCAAAATCGTGACCTCGTCGGCCTCGACTTCAGCAAAACCGCCCATGAGTGCGATCGCAGCCCACTCGCCATCGGCTCGTACCCGCATGACGCCGATATCCAGCGCCGTAAGTAGCGGCGCGTGACCGCCCAAAATACCCAGCTGGCCAGTAGTACTCGGCAGCACCACTTCCTCCGCGGGCGCATCCCAAACAGTTTTGTCTGGGGCGACCACTTTTAACGTTAGTGACATAGTTCAGTCCTCGCTTAGCCCTCAGACTTCATCTTCTCAGCAGTTTCGATGACTTCGTCGATGCCGCCCTTCAGATAGAACGCCTGCTCGGGTAGGTCATCCAGCTCGCCCGCCAAGATCATCTTGAATGCCTTGATCGAGTCTTCCAACGAGACGTACTTACCGGATAGGCCAGTGAAGATTTCTGCTACGAAGAAAGGCTGAGAGAGGAACTTCTCAATCTTACGGGCGCGGGCTACAGTCTGACGGTCATCCTCAGAAAGCTCGTCCAGACCCAGAATGGCGATGATGTCCTGTAGCTCTTTGTAGCGCTGCAGCGTCGCTTGTACGGCACGAGCAGTATCGTAGTGCTCTTGGCCGACAATGTCCGCCTGCAGCATGGTGGAGGTAGAACCCAACGGGTCAACCGCCGGATAGATTCCCTTGGAAGCCAGAGCACGGGACAGTACCGTGGTCGCGTCCAGGTGAGCAAAGGTCGTTGCCGGAGCAGGGTCAGTCAGGTCGTCTGCCGGGACGTATACCGCCTGAATGGAGGTAATGGAGCCTTCAGTGGTAGAGGCGATGCGCTCTTGCAGGTCACCCATGTCAGTCCCTAGCGTGGGCTGGTAGCCTACTGCGGAGGGCATCCGGCCTAGCAGTGCCGACACCTCAGAACCGGCCTGTACAAAGCGGAAGATGTTATCAACAAACAGCAGTACGTCCTGCTTGTTAACGTCGCGGAAGTACTCAGCCATGGTCAGAGCTGAAAGTGCCACGCGCATGCGCGCACCGGGCGGCTCGTTCATCTGACCATAGACCAGGGCCACCTTAGATTGGCTCAGGTCGTCAGCGTTGATAACGCCAGACTCAATAAATTCGTTGTAAAGGTCGTTGCCCTCACGGGTACGCTCACCCACGCCGCCGAACACGGACAGACCGCCGTGCTCCATAGCCAGGTTGTTGATCAGCTCTTGAATCAGTACGGTTTTGCCGACACCCGCACCGCCAAACAGACCAACCTTGCCACCCCGACGATAGGGCGCTAGCAAGTCAATCACTTTAATGCCAGTTTCGAAGACGGCAGGCTTGGTTTGCAGGTCAACCAGCTTGGGTGCTTCCCGGTGGATGGGGGAAGAGCTTTCTGCATTAACCGGCCCCTTCTCGTCTACGGGCTCGCCCAGCACATTAAAGATACGGCCCAGAGTTGCCGTACCAACGGGAACGCTAATCGGCGCACCCAAATCCTGCACTTCCATGCCACGGACCAGACCGTCAGTGGAGCTCATGGATACTGCCCGCACCTGGCTATCGCCCAGCAGCTGCTGAACTTCGCAGGTAACGGAGACATCAGCACCCGTGGGGTTTTTGCCAGAAATCTTAAGTGCGTTATAAATCCGGGGCAGTTCGCCGGAGGGAAACTTTACGTCGACGACCGGACCAATAATCTGGCTGATGACGCCAGTGTTCGTCTTTTCTGCTGTGGTGACCATGCTTGCGCCTTGCTCTAAGGTGATAGCTACTGTAGTGGCCTTTAGTTTTTTTTCATCATTTAAAGTGCCATGTTACAGATTATCACTAGATGTCTCACCTACGGCAGTCGTCTGTTTAGACGCTAGTGAGGTAAACCTAAGATTGGCTTGGGGCAAGGCATACAACGCTGTAGGAAGCCAGATGCACAGGATTAACCTGTGGCATCAATCTACGGCAGCAGCCGGTAGCAGCCAAGGGTCTGTCATCGATTGGGGCACCTCCTGGATAGGGGCGAGGATGACTCGGTGCGCTGAGCGGCGTCTCCGCATTCGCCACTGTACCTTCAACGGCTGTTCAACCTAACCAGAAAGTGCCATTCATTCATCGATGGTTTTCGCCACTTACGTTAAGACACCGGGTACGGCTTATTTTACGCTGTCCGTAGCGTGGCCATAAACAGTCAGCGTTGATGACTCAACTCTTAGTGGCTCAGGGAGATATTGGGTGAATATACGCGGTTTTTTAGCGCGAATAGAGAGTTTTGTGAATGTCCGCCAAAGTAGCCGTTAAGAAATGATGTTTCAGATCCAGAGCCTCTAGGTGATCACTGAGAAAACTGAATAAAGTTACAGAAGAGATTGATTATTCCGTACATCTACTAAAAACAACAGAATTAATTACAAGAGAATTTGATTATGACTGACTCTATTAATATTAAGGACGTCGTCTCTCAGACGGGGGTTTTCGACACCGATCAGTCTTCTGCTTTTGATCTCAAGGGCACCAAAGATGTGCAGAGAGACCGCATTAGCCCTGAGTTTGCTAGTTTATTAGAGGGCACCAAGATAGTAACTGACGAGATCTCTGGCCTGCTCGATGAGATTTTGAACGGAGACGGGGTCAACGGAGTCACGCTGACGCAGCTGTCTCTGGACAGTTTTACATTAGACCTTTCGACCGCAGGCGGCACTACCGATACCATCATTTTTCGGGGTGCTGCTGTCGCTAGCGCGATTGCCGGGGCCGACACGGGGAAGGTTGATGTCAAAAATGCTAGAGGCAACGCTAACGACTTCGGCATTTTTAACACTGATATTAGCGATCGCTTTACGCTGGGCGGTAGCCAGCAAGACAAGACCCGATTTGTGAGTCAGGAGTTTGGCGAGATTGTTAACGGTAGTCGGCTGTCTAGCAGCCGGGTAGCCCCACTCCTAGAAGAACTCATCCTAGGCGACGGCATCAAAAACGTGGACCTGGTGGGCTTGTCTAGCGACAGCTTCACGATTCAGCTGAATACAGCGACTGGCGGCACCGACACCATTCTGTTTGAGGGGGAGGTCGTCAAAGATGCGATTACAGGCCTCACCACGGGGAATGTCAATATCCCTGATGGACGCAACCAGTTCGGCGTCTTTGTTTTTGACTCGTCCGATGACATAACCGAGCGCTTTACCCTAGGCGGCGATGCCTCTCAGAAAAGTTTGGTATCCTCGGCCTTTGATGACTTGATCGAAGGTAGCAAACTCGCTGAGGACGAAGTAGAGTCCATCTTCCTTGGGGCTCGAGATGGCAGTCTCACCAACGTCGATCTGCTGTCTGTCACCTCGGCCTCACACTTTACAGTGGCGCTCAATATCGACTCGAGGGGCACCCAAGACATCATTACCTTCATCGATACGGCATTGTAGTGACAGCCTGCTGATGGGCGTGAGCGTGCTGTGATTGTGCTCAGAATATAGTCGTCAGAATATAGGAGCCAGAAGGGACCTGCATTCTGGCTCTTGGCATCGACTGAGTACGGGCTACTTAGCCGTGCCTGCCGTAGGCCCGTCGTGGTCTACAAACGCTTTACGTAGTTTTCATATAGCAGTCGAAGGGTTGGTAGACCCATTCGGCTGCGTCGAGGGGCTCCAGC
>CAWUKV010000011.1:0-43722 GCA_963923025.1 uncultured bacterium | reverse complement strand
AAGGACTTCAGTGCCAGGAACTGTCCTTAGCAACTCGACGAACGCAATATATCCGCTAGGGCGAAGCTGCCCAGTACTCATAGGGACATTTTGTTCTGTACCCCGCAGAGTCGCCGGTTCCCTGAGGTAAATGGCGCTAGCTATAACGATTCGCTAAACCGAAGCAGCCGTATAACTTTCTGCCTGTAAACGGAACATCTCTGCGTAGCGACCGCGCTGGGCAATGAGCTGATCATGGGTGCCGCATTCAATAATTTGCCCCTGCTCTAATACAACGATACGGTCGGCCATGCGCACCGTCGAGAAGCGATGGCTAACCAAAAAGGTCATCTTGCCCTGGGTGAGCTGGCGGAACCGCTGGAACAGATCGTGCTCTGCGATCGCGTCTACCGCTGCCGTGGGCTCATCCAATATCAAAATCTGCGCCTCGCTCATAAAGGCCCGCGCTAGCCCAATCTTCTGCCACTGCCCGCCTGACAGGTCTACGCCACCCTTGAACATCTTGCCGAGGATGGTGTCGTAGCCATTGTCCAGCTCGTCGATGACACCGACTGCGCCAGCCTCCGTTGCAGCCTGCTCGATCAAAATTGTTTCGTTGCGCTGCCCCAGGTTGCCAAAGCCAATATTGTCTTTTACATCTAGCGCGTAACGGGCAAAGTCCTGAAAAAGGACGCCAATGTTTCGCCGCAGATCGGTCAGTGCAAAAGCCGATAGGGGTACGCCGTCGATGCTAATCAGCCCGCGGTCAATGTCATACAGCCGGGTGAGTAGCTTGAGCAGTGTAGTCTTGCCCGAGCCGTTCAACCCCACCAGCGCGATGCACTCGCTGGGCTGCACCGTCAGGTTAATGGCCTTCAGCGTCGGTGTTTCTGAGCCGGGGTAGGTGAAATAGACATCTTGCAGGGTCAGCCCCTCTCGAATCGGCTGGGGAAAGGGCTTGACCCGAGGCGGATCGACCACCTGAGGCGACAGGTCTAGAAACTCAAAATACTGCGACACGTACAGGTTGAATTCGTACACTGTGGCAATGTTCAGCAGAATGGTAGAAATCAAGTCCTGGGCCTGCTGAAACGTACCTGCGTAAAGGGTCAAGTCTCCTATTGTGGCCTGCCCACTGAGGGCCTGCCACAGCACCATGCCATAGGCCCCGTAAAATCCAAACGTAGCAATTAGGTCAATGCTGAGCTGAGCACCAGCCTGTTGCCGCGCCAGCTGCTGCGACTCTTGGTTGAACTCGGCCCGAATGCGGCGGTACTGCTCAACCAAATAACTCCCCAGGTTAAACAGCCGCACTTCCTTGACGTATTTAGGCTCGGTCAGCACCTCACCAAAGTAGTCTGCCTTTCTCCGGGAGGGGGTTTGCCGCCGACTCATCCAAAATCGCCGAGCCGAGTATCGCACCCCAATCCAAAACGTGGGTAAGGCACTCACCACCAATAGCAGCATCACCGTCGGGTTGAACCGCAGCAGCAGTGCCAGCAGGCCCGCCAGCCGGGTAAATTGGCCCAACAAATTCAGCGTGAGAGTCATGACCCGCATGGGGTAGTTGCTGCCGCTTTGCTGCGCCCGGTTGAGAATGTCGTGAAATTCGGGCGACTCGTAGTGGGCCAGATCCAGCCGCATGGCCTGTCGCAGTAGCTGTACGTTGGCGTTGAGCAAGAACTGGTCGCTGAGTACTTGGCTCGCATAGGACTTAACCTGCTGCAAAAAACTGCTGAGCAGCATCAGCCCAAACCCCGTGCCAATCAGCAACAGCAGGTACTGGGTAAAGCCTGCACTGCCGCCGTCACCCACCAGCAGCACCACTTGGTCAACAATCAGCTTGGCAATGTAAAGCTGTGCCACCGGAATCAGTGACCCCAACAGGGTAATCACCAAGTTCACCAGCAGCCATACTGGCGCAGCAGCCCACACCAGCCGCACTAGCCGGGGCGTATTGCCCAGCAGGGCTAAAATTTTCTGCGGCTGTCTCTGTGGCTCTCTCTGACTGCGCTGTCCCGTTTGCATGCTCTATTGTGTCACCCCAATGCTATCTATTGGTTTCTGTGTGACACTCTAGCGCTGGCCTTCTGCGAACGACAACAGCTTAGACGCCAGAAAACTTCTGTCTTATCACTTCTGACAAATGCTAACTCCAGCCCTCAGCAAAGGTACTCAGTACCCGCTTCAGATCCGGTGTCAGCTCTACTGTGTAAGTAAATGGGGAGTCTGCTGTGGTTGTCTTATTTTGAAAAGCCTGCCCGTTGACCTGACGGGGAGTAAAGAATGAGTCTGCCGTCACGACGAGGTTACCGCTGCTGTTCACCGTAATGTTGGTGACCAGCAAACTGTTGGTCTTGCCGTTACTCTTAATCGCGGTTAAGAAGGCTGATTGCTCTAGAGCGCCAGTGGCTGTGTTGATTTCACCAATAATAGAGACCTTGGCGGGGTCATCCGCTGCGCCGTAGCTGCGTAGCCAGGCCGTGTCGGCATCTTGAGCTTCTGTGGATAGATTGGAGCCGGTATCTCCCCCGTCAATGGTGAAGACGGCGTACAGTTTTGTGCCGGTCCAGGCTAGGCCAATGCCCGTCCCGTCTGGGCCGCCACTTTCGTAGGCCGAACCGCCCTGTACCCAGGCTTCAGAGCCGTCACTGATGTTGTAAGCGCGAATCACCGGGTTTTTGTTGATGCCAGTTGGATTCTCTAGGCCGATGTAAATGCGCTTGCCGTCTGCCTCAATCATGGGGACTGCGCTGGAGATACTGCTCTCAGTCAGTCCTGACGTTGGGTCAAGTAGGACGCCTTCTCTGACAAAGCGGCTGGTAATGGCGCTACCTATCAGATTAGGGGGCAAGGTTGAGCTAGACAGAATAGTTGAAAGCAGTTGCCCGTCTGGGGTATCTAGCCAGTTGGCTCCAGGCGCGATCGCAGATTTAATATCCACAGCCTCCCCAGTAACGCCTTGTATTGTAAAGACAATATCGTTGAAGTCTTGATCAGAGTCCTGGTCGGCGCGCAGGTCTTCCCAAGCAAACACGTTGCTGGCTACTTCCGCGAGATGGTTGGCCCCACCAGGGTTGGCCGCCGCCAGCGAAAACAGCGGACGTAGGCTGTTCCCAGCGTTGGGATTGTCAAATACCTGCTGCACAGTCCCGTTGGGCACTAGCATCAAGGCAAATTGCGTACCTGCAGTAAAGCCAAGGTTACGGGCGCCTACTGCAGTGCCGCGGCCACGATCTGCCTCGCCTAACGTGCCAGATCGCGCTGCCCCCTCGGTCACATCTGAAATGACGATAGCGCCTGCATTGGAGTGGCTGAGCGCTCGTCGTGCCGCCTCTTGAATGTACTCGGCTGAGCCTGCCGAGTACGCATCCATGCCCGTCAGCTCAAAAACAGCCAGCTCCCCGGCGTAGCTGCCGTTGTCAAAAATAAAGTTGATGACTACCTGCCCAGAGGCATCGACGCTAAATTCTCCTAGCCCAGCCTGTTCAACCGCCAGGGTTTGCCCCTGCCAGGTAAAGGTGGCGCTGTCCTCTTCGGCTCGGAGGCTGGCCCAATCCGTGAGTGCCTGTTCCTGAACTAGGGCGGCAAACATGGCCCCCTCATCTCCGGCAGTATCAATCGCGTTGACCTGGCTATCGAGCCAATGGCCGATCTCTTCGATCAGGACAGCCACAATGCCCTCAATTGACTGTTGGGCCACCCACTCTTCAGCAAGATAAATTGTCTCAGTGGCTTGGGCATAGGCCCCTTTTGCCATCAGTGTGGCAATGGGGACTTGCTCAATTTTAAGAGGGCTAGAGCCGAGCGTTTGAATCAGCGGTAGTGCGCCAGCGCCCAGCAGGGCAGTAATCTGCGCCGACTGCTGCTCAACAGCGCCCCAAATCTCCTGTACCGCCTGCTGCCAAGCGCGACTGATTATTTCATCGTGGACTGTCGACGTCGCGCGCGAAACAGAGGTTAACTCATCTACACGTGCGATAGATTCTGTTGCCGCAGAAGCTTGAGAAACCGTCCACGTACGCTCTAACCTGTAGCCGTCGAGGACATCTAGCTCAGGCGACCAGTCCAAGCCCAAGAGGTCGACATCTGGCTGCAATCCTCTAGTAGCAGGTGGAGTACTGGAGGTGCGACCGTCCAGCCCGATTAAATCTGTGGATAAGTCTGCGGAACCAACTGTCATGGCCTCAAGCAGGGTGCCTTCAGCGCTGTTTCCAACCGATACTGTCATGGCTAAATTCCAAAGAGCTGAAGTCAATAGCGCCTCGAAGGCTTATTTACCTAGGATGCAGTTCTCCGGTTAGCTATCCGGTCAAAAAACAAAAAATCAGTATTTCTCCTGAGAGCTGTGGGCTGAATCCTGCCGTTAAGCTACCGCTATGGGCGATCGCTCGTAGCGGTAACCAGGCCTAGTGCAATGTAGGTGCCGCCGCTGACGTAGCGGCTGGTCTGTCGAAACGACCGGTAGCGCTGAAAGCCTGCCCGTAGACGAGCGGCGAGGAGAACATATAGTCCGCCAGTAACTAGACCCAGCAGCGCAAAAACGATGCCCAAGACCAGGCTCTGACTCCAGGCTGGACCGTTTTCAATCGTCACAAACTGCGGCAAAAAGGCCAGAAAGAAAACGGCGGCTTTAGGGTTGAAAACATTAACTAGAACACCCTGACACCCCAGATCTAGCAACGATCTAGAGGTCGGTGGGGGCAACGTAGCAGACGCTGAGGCTGAGCGGTCAGAGAACCCCACAGCCTCAGATTGACGCAGCGTCTTGATGCCTAAATAGATCAAATAAGCGGCACCGACGTACTTCATCACGGTGAAAGCCGTCGCAGAAGCCATTAGGACAGCTGAAAGACCTAGCGTAGCGGCTAAAACATGGAAAATAACGCCAATAACAATCCCCAAAGCCGAGACCAGCCCAGCGGCTGTGCCCTGCTCTAAGCTACGGGTCGCAATGTAAATCGTTGCTGGCCCAGGCATCATCTGCATGGTAAACGCCACACTGACAAACAGCGCCATAGTTGATGATTCTGGCATCATGTCCTCCATGAATGTTGTTCTTTGGCCTGAACGCGGACTTCAAAACAGTACCACAGCACCCAAGTGTCACAGCTATAAACAACGATTTTTCATGCCTTAGGGCGCAATATTGCTAGACCACATCTAGAAACTGTCACGTCTATCAGATAAGTCTCTTGTTGCCAGCGCTACAACTAAACCATGAGAGCAGCGCTTAAGACCTGGGCCTGAGTGAAATCTCTAGGTTACTCCAAAGAGACTGCTCCCACATCACTCACATTCCCTTCACACTGAACCCACTGAATTGTTTCGAGGATATATCATGAAATTCAATCGTACTCTGATTGCCGCAGGCCTGGCTGCCGCTGCTGTTGTTGCTGCGCCCCTCGCAGCCAATGCCCAGTCCGCTCCCGACTACAACTACATTGGTATTGGCGGTGGCGACGACGGCTTTGTTGTTAACGGTAAGGTCACCCTGTCTGAGCATCTGTCCGTTCGTCCTGCTGTTGCGACCGACTTCGACTTTGACGACGGCGATGACGTCAACTACACCCTGCCTATCACCTACGACTTCAACTCTGTAGATGGTCAGGGTCGCCTCTTCCCCTTTCTGGGAGCAGGCATTGACGGTCAGATTGGCGACAACAGCGACATCGAGTTTGCCGTAACTGGCGGTGCTGACTACCGCATCAGCGAAGACTTCCTGGTCAATGGTTCTGTTGTCTGGTCTCCCTTTACCGATGGTGACGATGACTTTGGCTTTGTTGCAGGCATTGGCTACAGCTTCTAGTCAGAACGCTTCCAGCTAGCTAGCCATGACTGCCTCTAGGCTAGTATGAGTCACTGAGCCACTGAGCGGTTTCTACCGCTCAGTGGTTTATCTATTAGATTGCCCAACCCCCACCAAATAAAAAAGTTGCAGGCTATGCTAGACAAGTCAATCTTTCAACTACGCGGCAGATGCCTTCTTCCCGGCTTAGAAAGCTTCTCGTTGGTGAACTATCCTGGCGACGCATGATACGGTCAATTATTTTTGCCTATGTCGCGGTAGGGCTATACCTATTTTTCTTTGCTGACGGTATGATTTTTTTGCCGCCCAGCCCTGTCAGCTACACCGACAACGACGCGCTGATTAGAATTCCGACCAGCGGTGGGCGAACAATCGCGGCCACCTATTTACCCAACCCAGAGGCAACCTACACCATCCTGCATAGCCACGGCAATGCTTCCGATTTGGGGCAAATCTATCCGTTTCTGCTGGCGCTACAGCATGCTGGCTTTGCTGTACTGGCCTACGATTATCAGGGCTATGGTCTCAGTGACGGTAGACCAACAGAGCGCAACACCTACCGTGATATCGAAGCGGCTTACAGCTATCTGGTCAACGACCTCAAAACGCCGCCTGAGACGATCATCCTGCATGGTCGGTCGGTCGGCGGCGGTCCCAGCACTTACCTGGCTGCTCGTCACCCAGTTGGTGGACTTATTCTGGAGAGTACTTTTACCAAGGTATTTAGGGTTGTTGTTCCGGTAAAGCTCTTTCCCTTTGAGAAGTTTCCAAATATCAGCCGACTGCGCCGAGTAGAGTGCCCAATTCTCATCTTTCATGGGACCGCAGACGATACCGTCCCCTTTGAGCATAGTGAACAGCTTTATGCAGCAGCGCCGTCTCCTAAGCGGTTTATCGTTATTGAAGGAGCAGGGCACAACAACGTATTTTGGCAAGACGAAGCGACCTATCTGGAGGCTGTGCAAGAACTGGTGGACGAGATATCACCGTAAGGGTATGGCGTTAGCTGTATCAAAACGGCTATACCCTTAGCAACACGGTTCAACCTGGCGTGACGTGGCTAGCGAGATGTGAACACTCGCCAAATGACAAACATCGTGATACTGAGATAGGTAACAACAAAGACCCAATTCTGCCAACTGTCAGTGCCTTCCATCAGAGTGTTTGTCCTCGCGTCTGCCCTTCTATTGTTATCGTCATTGCTCCATATCGCAATCGGTATGCGATTTTACCGGGCGGACTCAGGCATCGGCATGCTCACTTACCAATACCGACATGTCAGATATAAGAGCTAACAAACAGCAACAATAAAAAGCCGCTCCCAGAAACCTAGGAACGGCTAGAGTACTACTTCAGATACAAGTAGATATCAGGGGTTATTGATGTCAATAGCCAACAAGTCATCTACAGGTACTGCTATAGTTCCCGCGTATCTTTTAGGGTCAAACGCCCGTATAACAAGACCTTACATTTCTAACCCGCGTTAGGTAAGAGATCGGTAAACAGCGATAGGTCGCTCAAGGCTCAATTTGACGAATTTCCACAGAATCTCCTGGCTGTAGGCCAATTTCCGCCGCTCGTCCACCGCGCAACTCAATTACCTGATCCACGAGTAGTGAACCGGGGCCGTACGTTGGGCAAGGTTCAGCCTCGCAAGGGGGTACGTTTTCGGCAATAGCCTGGACCTGCCCCTCTAGCAAGAAGATCATGTCTAAAGAGATCGGTACATTTTTCATCCAGAACGAAGCCCGCCGGGGAAACTCAAAGGGAAACAGCATGCCCCTGTCGTCAGCTAGCTCGGTTCGATACATCAGACCAAGAGCCTGTTGCTGACGCGTTTCAGCCACTTCTAGCTGCACGGTTGTACCCGCGAGGTCGGCCTCAGCAGTAATCGGTAAAAGCTGTCCAGGACCAAACACGTTAAAGCTGTTGGGGGTGTCAGTGGTTTCCGTTGGGGATTCTGCAGGCTGTTCGGTCGATGAATTCGCTGGGGTCTCGGTCGGTTCGCTGTTTACCTCGCTGACGGGCGTAGAACAGCTCAGTAACAATAGGCAAACGGCCAGCAGCGCAGCTCGCCATCGAGGAAGAGAAAATTGCATAGCAGGAACCATGCTACGCCTCCCGCAGGACGTAGCCAACACCGCGAACAGTTTGAATCAGTCGCTTCTCGCCATCGCCGTCAATCTTGAGTCGCAGGTAGCGGACATATACTTCGATCACATTGGATTCGCCCATAAAGTCGTAGCCCCAGACATTCTCCAGAATCTGTTCGCGGCTGAGGACTTCGCGGGAGTGCTCCATCAGGTACTTCAGCAGCTCGAACTCCTTCATGGTGAGTTCAATCAAACGACCGCTACGGTTAGCGACCCGATTGGTTACGTCCAGCGTCAGCTCTCCGAAACGCAGCTGTTCAACGCTGCCTTCTTGGGGCTGTAGGTACGTGTTAATCAGCGCCAGGAAATCTTCGCTGCGGTAAGGCTTGAGAAAATAATCGTCTGCCCCCGATTCTAAGCAAGCAATGCGGTCATCCAAAGAATCTTTGGCCATGAGCAACAGCATCGGGGTGCGATCGCCCTTTGCCCGCAGCTCACTGCACAGGTCTAACCCCGATTCGCCTCCCAACATCCGGTCAACCACAATTAGCGCTGGGTTGACAGCGGTCGCCTGTTTCATGCCGTCTGCGGCGCTGCGGGCCACCACCGAGGTATAGCCCGATTCTTCTAGATCAACGCTGACGCTACTGGCAAGTTCCTCGTTCGGCTCAACCAGTAGTACGCAGGGCGATTCAGCTTGGGTATCAGTCTGAGATGCCGTCATGTCATCGCCTCCTAAACCAAGGACGCCCCTATCCTAGCGCTAGGTGTCAAGGGCACCGCACATACGTTGCAGATTACGAAGTTTCGCCTAGTTTCACATCGGCAGCGGGCGTTCATCAGGGTAATTCTACGGAGGTAGGCTTGGCAATGTGAGGCAGTCCCCAACCCAACTTCTCGCGCAGCACCTTGAAAAACTCAGGCGGCTGCAGGCGAATGAATCGCGCGGTGTAGCGCGATCGCTGGAGCTGGACTCGGTCCCCCGGATTGACGTAGCACCCGGCGTTGCCATCGACGACCAGCACCAGTGACGTGGGGTTGGTGCTGGTTACCTCTACGGGTTCGGCACTGGGGAAAACTAGCGCCCGTGAGGCGAGTGAGTGCGGACAGATGGGAATCAGCTGCAGCACTGGCACCCCAGGGGTAATCACTGGCCCACCGGCTGACAGGGAGTACGCTGTTGAGCCGGTCGGGGTGGAAATAATCACGCCATCGGCCGCAATATCTACGGGCGCATGGTTACCAATCGCCACTTCAAAGTGGCACATGCTGGTCAGCGGCTCGCGGTGCATCACCATTTCGTTGAGGCACAGCACCTCCCAGCAAGGCTTGCCCGCCTGGATCAGGCTGACTTTAACCATCACCCGTTCTTCGACCTGATAGTTGTTCTCTAAAATTTGGTCGACGACGTAGGGCAGCTGGTTCAAATAGGTCTCGGTCAAAAAGCCCATGTGACCGGTGTTGACTGTCAGCAGCGGTAGGCCTAGCGGCCCCACCTGACGGAAGGCAGACAGTACCGTACCGTCTCCACCCAAGACAATGGCAAACTCCATCTCAGCATCGAAGCCAGGCGGAATCAAACTCTCTACAGGCGTGTGGCACACCGGCTTACCCGGCTGTGAGTAGCCCAAAATTCCACCCATCCCAGTTGCGGTTTCGACGTCGTAGCCTCGGTCCGTCAACTTTGACCGTAGCTCTTGCGCAACCTGGCAGGCAACCGGCTTAATGTCGTTGTAGATGATGCCAACTTTCGGCACACGTCACGTCCAAACGCTTGCCCTTAAAACCTTATACGAAATTTGCAAACTCTCCCACGTAGATTGGGTCAACAGTAGATGAGCAATGGGCATGAGCCAGTAGGTCAGGATTTACTGACGAAAAAAGGAAAAAACTGCACCGACGCCCCAAAGAGGGGTAGACCCACAACGGTTGAGCTGGCTATGGTACAGAGAGAAGTGGCCTGACCGCTTACAGCAGCCACCAGATCCGTCAGGACAAGGCTGCACGCTATGTGGCTTTACACCCAGCAGAGCAACTGCATTTGGTGTCCTTGCCTACATGGCGATAGCTCTGTACCGTTACTGCACTAAAACGCCCTAGGACCTTGATTACCGAGACTACCGCCCACGTCCGCATCACCTACCAATCCTGGCAGCTCGGCAAGATCGAAGGCGAGGTCCAGGCCAATGAGTTTAACTGGCAGTTTGAGTGGCGGTTTCGCCAGAGTCAACTGGTTGTCGTGCCGTCATTGGGACGGGCGCTAATTCAAGAACCTTTGGGACGATTTTTAGAGCGTTATGACTACCAGCTAGAGGCTGGCGGTGATTACTCCTTCAAAATTCGTGCGCGACTCTAAAGATGCAGACTGCTAAAAAGATGCAGACTGCTAAGGACTGGTTCGTTTATTTTGTGTAGCGCCCTGCTTGTGCAGTGCCTTTTAGGTTTTTAGACTTTTAGGTCTTTAAAGACGCTGGACCAAGCGACTGAGATACCGCTCAATCAGCAAAATGGCCACGATGTCGTCAATGGGGCGAGGAATCGGGCGCATGCCCTGGGGAATGAGGCTGCTGAGCCCCTTCGGGGGGAACATTTGCCAGTAGCGATCGCGCGCCTCCAGACTGCTGTTGCGCTCGTCCACCAAAATAATGCTCGGGGCATCCTGCAAGCCTTCTAATCGCTGTTTCCAGTCCTTCGAGCCGGTCTGGTCACCCATGACAATCAGCGAAATTGGGTAGCTCTGCCGCAGCGCCTGCACCTGCTCAACCGCCGACTCCGCTTCTACCACCTGATGACAGTGCAGGGCTCGGTCCACGCCAACCACCGCCAGTCCACATTTAAACCGGCCCGGATCAAACCCCAGAATCACCGGCTGGGAGACAGGTTTTACCGGCGCTATAGGAGGATGGGTCACGGCGTTGCAGCATTAGATTTCTCTAATTCTAAAAAGACAATTAAAGAAAGGCTAGTCTGTCGCAAAGTAAGGCCTACCGTAGGTCAGATCTGCGAACGGCACGTTGACTGGACATCGAGGCAGGGCGGTCGACTGGCTGGCACGCAACGGTTTGTCTAGATTTTCGGTGCTAAACGCTATGTGTAGCGTTTTTTGTCCTACAATCTAGCCTGTGGAACGCTATAGATAGGTAGATTCACAGGAGCAGTATTTTTCTTGACCAGAGCGTGATCGCAATTTGGGTTCCCGTGGGTACCGCTATGAGCGTCCCCATCCGCTGTTCAGACGGACTTATCGATTGGTTTTTTATCTGGTTTTCCTAAGTCTTGTAGTGGCAAAAACCCCCAGCTAGCAAGGATTGTATGCAGTTTTCGCGTGCATTTTGTAGCATTTTCTGCTATTCATACGACTTAACTGTTATATTATTTAGTACAATTGTACGCACCTTAGTGCGCCAACCCCGTGCATGTAAAAAGCGTCGAGCTGACTCGCTTTAAATCATTTGGTGGCACCGTCAAGGTTCCCCTGCTGCCAGGATTCACGGTTATCTCTGGCCCAAATGGGTCGGGGAAGTCGAATATCCTGGACTCGCTGCTGTTTTGTTTAGGGTTAGCCAGCTCTAAGGGGATGCGGGCTGAGCGCCTGCCCGACTTGGTGAATTCGAACCAGATGGGTCGCCGTTCGACGGTAGAGGCCGTTGTTACAGCAACCTTCGATATTAGCGATGTGCCCCCCGAGCTGCTGCTCGGAGACGACGACAAGGAAAAAGAGCCGGTTGTTGAAGAAGATGCAGACAACGCGGTCGAGGTTGATGCCGTAGCGGTGATGGAGCCGACGCTGCCGCCTTTGAATGGATCGATTGAGCAAAATGGTGCAAGCCAGGATGCGTCTCAGAATGGAGCCAACCAAAACGGTTCCTTGAATGGCAACGGCACCCCCAGCAACATCGTGCCGCTGCCCCGCGAATGGAGTGTGACCCGACGGCTGCGGGTAACCCCCCAGGGCACTTACACCTCGAACTACTACATCAATAACCAGCCCTGCACGCTGACCGAGCTGCACGAACAGCTCCAGCGGTTCAGAATCTATCCTGAGGGCTACAACGTTGTCCTCCAGGGGGACGTCACCAGCATCATCTCCATGAACTCGCGGGAGCGGCGCGGCATCATTGACGAGCTGGCGGGGGTGGCCTCCTTTGACCGCAAAATTGACCAGGCCAAAGACAAACTAGAGGTGGTCCGCGAGCGAGAGGAGCGCTTCCGCATCGTTGAGCAAGAGCTGATTGACCAGCTAGAGCGGCTGGACCAAGACCGTAAGAAGGCCGAAAAGTACAAGCAGCTCAAAGCCACTCTGCAAGAAAAGTCCCAGTGGGAAGCAGTGATGGTCTGGCAGCAGCAGCAGCGTCAGGTCGATGAGATTACCCATCAGATTGCCCAGGGCAAGCAGCAGGCTGAGCAGCTGACCGAGCAGATGGGGACGCTGCACACCACCATCCAAGAGACCAGTGAAGTCCTGACTGAACTCAATGCTAAGGTCAAAGCCCTAGGCGAAGACGAACATCTGGCACTGCAGTCTAAGCTGGCAACCCAGGAGGCGGAACTGCGGCAGCTCGTTCGCCAGGAGCAGCAGCTCAGCAACGAAACGAGATCGCTGGCCGAACAGCTGCAAAACAACCAGAACAGCATTCAGCAGCGGGGGGCCGACCTCAAGATTCTCACGGAGCAGTTGGCGGCACTGACGGGGGAGGCGCTGGTCCGGCTTGCCAGCCTGCGGGATGATGCGGCCCAGACGTTAGAAAATAAGCGAGAGGCAGTAAGCGCGATCGCAACCGAATCCCAAGCGTCGGTTCAGGCCCAAACCGATCTGCGCCACCAGCTCGAAGCCCTGCTCAGCGCCCTAGAGCCCCAGCGGGCCGAACGCGTTCGCCTGCAAGAGCGCATCAGCCAGCTCCAGAGTCAAATTGCCAGCCAGCGGCAGACCGTCGACAATCTAGAGACCGAACTCAGCGCTAGCCGGAAAACCTTCGAACACCACAGTGGTCAAAACGCTGCCCAGGGACAGATTCAGCAGCTAGCCCAGGCTGTGGCAGACGCCGAGCAAACCCTGCGTACCCAGCGCGAGACCCAGACACGAGTGCTGAACGAGCAGCGCGAGAAGCAGCGCGAGCTAGACAAGCTCGAAGCCCAGGAGCAGGCGATTCAAGAAACGCAGGGCACCCAGGCCACAGAGGTGCTGGTGCGGAGCGGACTCAAGGGCATCTGCGGTGCGGTTGCCCAGCTGGGCCGGGTCGATGAGCGCTTCCAGACGGCCCTAGAAATTGCGGCGGGTGCCCGTCTCGGCTTCCTGGTGGTAGACCATGACAAGGTCGCTGCCCAGGGTATCGATATTCTCAAGCGCAAGCGGGCGGGTCGGGCTACCTTCCTGCCGCTGAATGCCATCCGTGCCCCCCATTTTAAGCCCATTGGCAAGTGGGAGCGGCCCGACGGGTTCATCGACTACGCGGTGAATCTGATCGAGTGCGACAACAAATACCAGGACGTGTTTGCCTTTGTTTTTGGCAGTACGGTGGTGTTTGAAACCCTGGGTGAGGCCCGCCGCCACCTGGGCAAATTCCGCATGGTTACCCTAGGCGGCGAAATTCTTGAAAGCAGCGGCGCGATGACCGGCGGCAGCATTCGTCGCCAGGGTCGGTTGCATTTTGGCCGGGTTGAACCCGCAGAGTCAGAAGAGGCCAAGGTGCTGCGCCAGCGTCTCGGAGAAATCCAGCGCATTCTGACCGGCTGCAACCAGGCCATTGCCAAGGCCGAAGCCGCCCTATCCCAACACACTAAGGCCCTGACCGAGGCTCGCCAGTCCCACCGCGAGGGCCAGCTGCACGCCCAGCAGGCCCAAACCCAGCTTCAGCAGCTCCAGCAGCGGCTCGACACCGCTCGTCAGCAACTGACCCAGGCTACCACCGAGCACCAGCAGGCCCAGGTCCGTCTACAAGATTTAGAGCAGTCGTTGCCCGACCAGGAAACCCGGCTGCAGTCCCTGCGCCAGCAGCTCAACGCCATGGAGCAGTCCCAGGCCCATACCGAGTGGCAGCAGGCCCAAACTCAGGTGCGAGCCCTTGAGGCCCAGCTGGGTGAACGTCAGGCCGCCTTGCAAAACGCCCAGCAGCAGCAAAAAGACCTGGAGCGTCAGCAGACTCAGCTACAAGAGGCGATTCAGACCGCTCAACAGCAGATCGAGCAAATCCGTCAGCAGCAGCAGACCAAAATCAATCAGCAGTCTGACCTTGCCAAGCAGCAGGAAACGCTCAAGGGCGAAATTGTGCAGACTCAGGGGGCCTTGGCTGAGCTGGACAAGACCCTGGCTGGGGAGAAAACGGAACGCGATCGCAAAGAGCACGAGCTGCGTGAACAGCGCCACCAGTACCAGCAGCTAGAGTGGCAGCAGCAAAAGCTGCAAGAGACCCAGCGCCAGCGTCACCAGCAGCGGACTGACCTCCAGGCCCAGATGGAAGAAGCCCGCGCCGACCTGCCCGACCCGCTGCCCGAAATTCCTGAAGATCTGACGCTCGAAAAGCTCAAACAGCAGCTGCGATCGCTGCAAAAGCGCCTGGAAGCTATGGAGCCGGTCAACATGCTGGCGCTGGAGGAATACGAGCGCACCCAGGAGCGCTTGCAGGAACTGACCGACAAGCTGACAACCCTTGAAGGCGAGCGCACCGAACTGCTGCTCCGCATCGAGAACTTTACAACCCTCCGTCGCAACGCCTTCCAAGAGGCTTTCGATGCCGTCAATAAAAACTTCCAGTCCATCTTTGCCGAACTCTCTGACGGCGATGGTCATCTCCAGCTCGACGACCCCAACGACCCTTTCAACGGCGGGTTGAATCTGGTGGCCCACCCCAAAGGCAAGGCCGTCCGCCGCCTGGCCTCCATGTCCGGGGGTGAAAAGTCCCTAACGGCCCTCAGCTTTATCTTTGCGCTACAGCGCTACCGGCCTTCGCCCTTCTACGCCTTTGACGAGGTCGACATGTTCCTCGACGGTGCCAACGTCGAGCGCCTGTCCAAGATGATTCAGCACCAGGCCAAGCAGGCCCAGTTCATCGTGGTCAGCCTCCGTCGTCCCATGATTGAAGCCGCCGAACGCACCATCGGCGTCACCCAGGCCCGCGGTGCCTACACGCAGGTCCTCGGCATCGACCTATCCCGCCAGCCTGCCACCGCGGGTGCAGCCCAAAGCGCATCGGTTTAAGAAACGGCAATCCGCACCTTGACACCCAAGACTGAACCCGGCGGCGTCGCTTACAATTCTTTGTATGATGTATCGAATAGCGATATTCTGACATCGCTTCCCGCAGCCGACCTTAAAATATGTCCTTCGAAAACAATCGCCTTCGCTCCGACATGATTGGCACCCAGGTCATTACCCGTACCACCGGGCGACGGCTGGGCGTCGTTAGCCAGATGTGGGTGGATGTTGACCGAGGTGAAGTCGTAGCGCTAGGGCTACGGGAAAACGTCCTCTCCAAGGTCGTCTCCGGCAATGAGCAAATCATGCTGCTCAGCAGCATTCGCCAGATTGGCGACGTCATCCTCGTCGACGATGACGACGCGATTGAAGACGACATCAGCATGACCCCCTACAGCACCATGGTCGGTAGCGAGGTGATTACCGAATCAGGTGACATGCTGGGCCGGGTTCGTGGCTTTAAGTTCGATATTGTCAGCGGCAAGCTGCAATCTATTGTCATTGCTTCTGTTGGGTTACCTCAGATTCCCGATCAGGTGATCAGCAGCTATGAACTCCCGGTCGAAGAAATTGTCAGCACCGGCCCAGACCGCATCATCGTATTTGAAGGTTCCGAAGAAAAGCTGGTTCAAATCAGTGTGGGCATTCTAGAGCGCCTGGGCATTGGTGGTGCCCCTTGGGAGCGGGAAGACGACGGCTACGTCATGCCTATGTCGGCCTCAAATCAGCTACCGTCCGGCATGACTACCCCGGTACCCCAGGCCCGTCGCCAGGAATCCTATCGGCGTGAAGAGAGTCGTCCCCAACGAGCCGAGCCCGAACCTCGCTACGATGAAGCACCCGCTCAAGCAGATGCTTGGGCCGACGAACAGCCCTACGAAGCACCACCGTTGAACATTCCTCAAAAGAAGAAGGTGGTCGAGTACGAAGAGGAAATGGATTACTAGCTATTGGGGCCGAGGCGGCAATTTAGCCCAGAACACTGCCTGTACGAAACGGCTATCGGCAGGCTAGACTGCCACTGAACCGAGCGCTGCTCATAAGAAAGGACGATTAACATGACTCTACTGGCAGAACCCAATCCGCTAGAACAGCTTCAGGTGCTTGGGTTTCCAGTACATCGCACTGCAGACTATGCCGGTTGGCTACTGGGGCAGGTGCGCCAGTGTAACGGCGCGCACGTCGTCACCATCAATGCCGAAATGTGTATGCAGGGAGAGGCCGACCCTGAGCTGCGGCAAATCATTCAATCTGCCGACTTGGTAATTCCAGATGGGTCCGGCATTGAGCTGTATTTTCGCTGGTTAGAAGGAGCCAGGGTGCGGCGATATCCCGGTATCGAGTTTGCTGCCGACGTGTTGGCCCAGCTTAAACCAGGGGAGAAGGCTGTCTTTTACGGTGGCGCGCCAGGCGTTGCTGAACGCGCTGCAGCGCATTGGCGACAGCAGCTGCCTGACTTAGACCTTGCTCTGGTTCAACATGGCTACCTCGAAGAGATAGACCAACCCGCGTTTCAAGCTATGCTGCAGTCCCTACAGCCAACCGTCATCTTCGTCGGGTTGGGTGTTCCTCGCCAGGAACAGTGGATACAGGCCCATCGGCATCTGGTTCCAAGTGCGGCTTGGGTCGGCGTCGGTGGCAGCTTTGACATTTGGGGTGGGGTCAAAGAAAGAGCACCCCAGTGGTTTTGTGATAACCATCTGGAATGGCTATACCGGCTGTATCAGGAGCCGTGGCGGTGGCGACGCATGCTGGCTTTACCCAAGTTCGTGGGGCGTGCTGTGATGTATCAGTGGCAGCATCGCTGAGGTATAGGACGGCAAGCGCTGTGCTCCGTTAGGCCACTACGGGTTAAGCCACCACTCCACTGAGTACTTGCGGTGACGTCTTGGCATTGGCTGGCGCTGACCGTCTTTTGCGTAGTTTGGGGAAGCTTGGTATATTCCGTTACAAAGAAATCAGCTTAACAACAAAAATTGTTAACTTTTTGCGGCTTTCGGGTAGAATCCCCCTAGATTTATTCAGCCATGGCTGTATACAGTCGGTCATTTTGATGGCTAGCCTGTAGCCGTTCCCGCCAGGCTTTCAACGGGCTGAACGGCTGGATCAATCTCCCTGTAACGCTTCAACGCGCTATTCTCCTACGCAGCTTGCTTCTTCTAGTCAGCATCGTCTCGTTTAATTAACGCAACTTTATGACCTCTGTTGTTGTGCCGCCTAAGGCTTCGCGTCGTCCGGTTCCTCTGAATCGACAGGCTGCGGCGCTGACACCACCGTCTGACACCGCCCAGCAGACGGCGCATATCATTTCGCTCAAGCAAGTTTGCAAGACCTATCGCAACGGCTGCAAGGCGCTGAATAAAGTTAGCTTTAGCGTGCCCAAGGGCGAATTTCTGTTTGTGACGGGTGCCTCTGGCGCTGGCAAATCGACCTTTCTCAAGCTGCTCTACGGCCAGGAACGTCCCACTCAAGGCGAAGTCTGGGTCAATAACCACAATCTTGGCAAGCTGCGTGGTAATCGCCTAGCGCTGCTGCGGCGACAGATCGGCGTCGTTTTTCAGGACTATAAGCTGATCCCTCGGCGCACCGTTTCAGAGAACGTCGCTTTCGTTCTGTGGGCCCAGGGCTACTCCCGCAAAGAAATTAACCGTCGGCTGCTACCCACCCTAAAGATGGTCGGGTTACAGCACAAGGCCAACTGCTTTCCAGAACAGCTGTCTGGGGGCGAGCAACAGCGGGTTAGCATTGCCCGTGCGGTAGTAGGGACACCGCCGCTGCTACTGGCCGATGAGCCCACTGGCAACTTGGATGCTGATAATTCTCAGCAGGTGATCAAAATTCTGAAAAAGCTCAACGCGATCGGCATTACGGTTGTGGTTACAACCCACGATGAAAGCATTGTTCGTGCCGCTAACGACCCGGTCGTCCAGATTCACAATGGGTCGCTACGCTACGTGCGTCGATAGGGCTTAAGGGGGAGTTGGCTGGTCTGCTGGGCCAGGTTTCGGGATATCGCGAGGGAGTCTAGGCAGCCCGAAAATGGGAGTGAGATCGCAGCTCCTTAGCCTCAAACTGACAGGCCCAGTCAATCCAGTCTGCGTCTACAACAGGGATAGCCTGGGGACGGCTTCGCTTGACAAACAGTGCCAGAAATCGGTCGGGGGTGCGGATAATGACGGCATCACCATGCCGCGTTTGGATGATGGTGTGCTGGAGGTTGTCTATCCCCAGTGCCTCTGCCGTTAACGCTTGCAGACCTAACGATTGAAAGACCAGCTGTACCCAAGCAGTATCTCGGTTCTCCGGGGTGATGAAATACTCTTTGGGTAATCCATTGAGGTCAAAAATGGCAATACCCGTGATGGCATTGACATCGTACTCGTAGGCACCACCACGAGATGCACCGCCAGAGGGTGGACTAGATGGGCGGGGGCTGGCGGCATTACTTGAGGCGTTATTAGTCATTAGCGTCTTCTGTCGACGGTCGGTCCAGCTGGCAAATGGGCTGAGGCGAAACATCGGAGCGGAGGTCAGTCCAAACCTTGTAGCCATCTAGCCCGACGGTAATGAGAACCCTATCATCGTTTTCTGCCAGCGCGTATCCCAGCGTATAGGCAGCTGTGCGGCTAGCTAAGTCGAACAAACGGACTAATTTGTGCAATTTGCGTCTGAAAACCGTGGCCTGGTAGATATTACCCTGCTGGTAGAAGTTGAAGACTTTGATTTGATTTTCGTTGACAACAATGGGAAGCGACATACGTGTCAGCGTGGAAATGACGTACAGTTTGGGCCACTCCATCTAGGGTAGCGAGATTGCTATCCCTCGACATCGCGCGATCAGTACGGCTGGGCGCTCTGCAATCGCCAGTACCCTATAGGTTAGGCCCCCAGTGAGCGCTCCCACCTGGTAGAGAACGACACGGCCCCAAGTAAAGCCTGGTCAGCCCTATCCCAACAGATCTGGCGGCTGCTATAGCTTGCCGAAGGAGGGGACAGCGTTGCCCTAGCAGCACTGACGGCTGCTGTGCACATGTGTTAAACAACCTCAGAAATTTACCGCGCCGGTAAAGCTCAAAGTTCCTGTCTATTGCTAGCCCTTGCCAGGTTGATTCAGCGGAGTTCACATACCATTAGACTGCTGCCCAGTTGGACTCAGCACCTTGGTTTAGCATTCCCATTTGATGACAAGCCGCCGCATCCCTTCCAGACCAAGCAAAGGGCTAACCCGTGCAGTCATGACTAACCGCACAGCCTAGTCGCTAACTCTCAGCCATGAGTAAACGAATAACATCCTCACACCAGGTTAGCCTTGCGGTTTCATGATGGATCCCCGCTCGCAGCGCTGCATACTGGCATTTCTGGACCGTCGACAGCTGTTGAAGATCTTCGCTGTAGTGCAAGACCGCTGTTTGATATTCCTCCAGGTTGAGGCGGTGCTGGCGATAGTGTCGGCGGATCTCATCGATCAGTCTGTCTTTGGAAATGAGGTGTCCTGCGAACACTTTAATCAGCAATTCGTCCTTGACGGGTGAAGATTTAGCAGGGCGACTAATCCATTGCCCTAACGCTAACCGTCCACTCTCTGTAATGGAATAAACCTTTTTGTTGGGGCGACTGTCTTGCTCAATCAGTTCGCAGCTAAGGTGACCTGATGACTCTAGTCGGGATAGTTCTCGATAAATTTGCTGATGGCTCGCGTGCCAGAAAAAGCCTATTGAACCATTGAATCGTTTGGCTAGGTCATAACCACTATGGGAGCACTCCAGAAGTGCTGCCAAAATTGCATGAGCAAGCGACATGGGGACTACATTTAGATATCTGGTTTTAGAAAATTTAATGGTATTTAAATGTTTCTTCTATGAATATACGCGATTGGCCTAGTGCAATGTTCTGCATATAGTCTGACGCTCAACAACTCAAATCCTGATAGAGTCTTGCTGAATAAAACTTGCCTAAAAATAAACGTTAAGGAAACATAGTTCAGCCCTAATGCTGTCCTTAATCGCAGTAAGGTTTGAAGGAGATAGTCAACGCCTCACTCCAGTTCACTCCCCTGTTGCATTTCGCTTCGTCCAATTCTGACCCCGAAATTCAACGATCGCTATTCTGCCGTTAGTTTCCCGTCATCGCTATGTCATCATCGTCTGCTATTGAATCAATCCTTCAGGAACAGCGCGTGTTTCCGCCATCGGCAGCCTTTTCAGAGGCCGCACGCATCTCCAGCATGGCCGCGTACCAGGCACTTTACGACAAAGCGGCGGCGGACCCAGCGGCGTTCTGGGCTGAGCTAGCTGAGCAAGAGCTAGATTGGTTTGAGCCCTGGCAGACCGCACTCGACTGGCAGCCGCCCTTTGTGAAGTGGTTTGTGGGCGGCAAGCTCAACATCTCGCACAACTGCCTAGATCGCCATCTCAGCACTTGGCGACGCAATAAAGCGGCCCTCATTTGGGAAGGTGAGCCAGGAGACTCGCGCACGCTGACCTATGCGCAGCTCCATCGTGAAGTCTGTCAGATGGCTAATGTCCTCAAGGATATGGGCGTGACAAAAGGCGATCGCGTTGGGCTATACATGCCGATGATTCCCGAAGCGGCGATCGCGATGCTGGCCTGTGCCCGTATTGGTGCCCCTCACACCGTTGTTTTTGGGGGCTTTAGCGCTGATGCCCTGCGGGACCGGCTCAACGATGCCCAGGCTAAAGTCGTGATTACCGCTGACGGTGGCTTCCGCAAAGACAAAAAGGTGGCTTTGAAGCCCGCCGTAGATGAGGCCCTGGCCAACGACGGTGTCCCTTCTGTTAGCAACGTGCTGGTGGTGCAGCGGACCCGGCAGGAGGTGGACTGGACCGACGGGCGCGATGTTTGGTGGCACGACGTGCAGCCCAGCGCCTCTGCTGACTGTCCGGCTGAACCGATGGACAGTGAAGACATGCTGTTTATCTTGTATACCAGCGGCACCACAGGCAAGCCTAAGGGGGTCGTGCATACCACCGGCGGGTACAACCTCTACACCCACATGACCTTTAAGTGGGCCTTTGATATTCAGGACACGGACGTTTACTGGTGTACCGCTGACGTTGGTTGGATTACCGGGCACAGCTACATCGTGTATGGCCCTTTGTCTAACGGGGCAACCAGCGTTATGTACGAGGGGGCTCCTCGTCCTTCAAACCCTGGCTGTTTCTGGGACGTGGTCGAAAAATATGGAGTGACCATTTTCTACACCGCTCCGACAGCCATTCGTGCCTTCATCAAAATGGGCGATGACCTGCCCAATGCCCGAGACCTCTCCTCCCTCAGAATTTTGGGAACCGTGGGTGAACCGATCAATCCAGAAGCCTGGATGTGGTACCACAATGTCATTGGCGACGGTCGCTGCCCCATCATCGATACCTGGTGGCAGACCGAAACCGGCGGCTTTATGCTGACCCCGCTGCCCGGTGCTACGCCGACCAAGCCCGGCTCTGCGACTAAGCCCTTCCCCGGTATTCTGGCCGACATCGTAGATATGGACGGTAACCCGGTGGGGGCCAACGAAGGCGGTTACCTAGTGGTCAAACACCCCTGGCCCAGCATGATGCGGACGGTCTATGGTGATGACGACCGTTTTCGGCGCACCTACTGGGAGCACATCCCACCGCAGGACGGCAAATATTTGTATTTTGCCGGGGACGGTGCCCGCAAAGACGAAGACGGTTACTTCTGGGTGATGGGACGGGTCGATGATGTGCTAAACGTGTCTGGTCACCGGCTCGGCACGATGGAAATCGAGTCTGCCCTGGTGTCTCACCCTGCAGTGGCAGAAGCGGCCGTGGTTGGGCGTAAGGACGATATCAAGGGTGAAGACGTTTACGCTTTTGTCACCCTAGAAGGACGTTATAGCGCTAGCGACGACCTCAAGACCGAGCTCAAGCAGCACGTTGCCAAAGAAATTGGCCCCATCGCTAAGCCAGGGGAAATTCAGTTTACCGATGCGCTGCCTAAAACCCGATCGGGCAAGATCATTCGCCGGTTCCTCAGAAACTTGGCCAGCGGCGAAGCGATCGTGGGAGATGCAACCACAATGGAAGATCAGAGCGTCCTAGATAAGCTTCGGCAAGGCTAACGGCCTCTTCTTTGAACGGCTACCGCCAGGGCTTCCCTACCGGCAAACTACGGTGTATCTGCTGGTAGGGGTGCTGTCGTCTCTGAGGGAGCAGCAGTCGTAGGCTCGTTTTCGGGGTTAATTTCAGCGCTGATGCTGCTGTCAAAGTCCACGGCATCTAGACCATTTGGAGACGGTGACAGGGAGTTATCTAGGGTCTCGGTTTCCGTGGTTGGGGTGGTCGCTTCGGTTCCCGTGGGCGTTGCTTCGGAAGACGAGCCGGTACCAGACGGTTCTGGCGGTTGCACGTCGGCTGGGGGGGGAGCAGTGCGATCGCGGGTCGATGGATTGGACGGCTCTACAGCGGAGCTTGCCTCGGGTATTGCCGTCGGTGACGCTGAGGCCCCAGCCGTTTCTGAGGTAGCGTCGGAAGCTGAGGACCGATCAGCCGTGCCATTCGGGACAACGCTCCCAATAAAGTTGGGATTGTCGACTACCTGAGCGCCCGTCAGCGGCGTCTGAGCGAGTAAAGCATTTTGCATGTTCTGATAGGTCACCTGTAGGCGCGTATCTTCTGCCAGCGAGACCGCGTCAAGATCTTCATTCCCAATTGGGACTAGCGAATGGGCCAGGCGACTGGTCTCATAAAACGCGAGCAGGTCAAAATCGTACCGCGGACCGATAGTTGTGCTGGTAACAGTAATCATCTGCCCAGCCTGTAGGGCGGGTTGGGCGTTGCTGGCTGCATTAGCGTGAACCACCTGTAAGCCGTCCGTCAGTGCGCCAACTACGGTGGTCTGAGTGTCAGGAATGTAGCGAACAAACAGTGCTGTCCCGCTCACTTCTGCAATGGCATTGGGAGTCTGCACCTGTACGAGCGGGGCGGCGGCGGGCGTCACCAAAAGCAGCGTTCCATGACTCAGCTGGAGAGACTGGGACGATTCACTAAATCGCAACACTGTATTGGCCCCTAAACGGAGCAGCGACCCGTTGTCGAAGCTGAGCTCAGCGCTATCGGCAGCAGCGGTTTCTAGAACGTCATTATCCTTAACCAGGTCGTTGACCTGTGCAGCTCGCGAATCAGCGCCGTCTGGCTTGAGCTGAACTTGAGCGCTAAGCCAGTCGACAATGGCCCAACGCAGTTCCGTCTGCGCTATCCCTGCCGTGGGCCACAGCAGACCGGCAAGTAACCAAACGCAGAGCCAGCTTCGCCCTGAACGGAGTGTCATGATTGTCTCGTTGCGGTTGCTGTAAGAAACATTTTGGATGCGGGTTCACTTAAGACCCTAGCTATCTCTACGGATAGGTCAGCACGCTAACAGACAAAATTCACCAAAAATTACACCAACGCGGCCTAAGTTTACATGTCTTTCAATCAGTACAGCTAAAACAACAGCCCTCTACGCTGAGTAAAGGGCTGTTGTTCAAAATGCATTGCTGGTCAATAACTGAGTGGATGACCGAACGGATAACCTAGCTGATGGCATCCATGACCGAGAAGATGGGCAGATACATGGAAATTAGGATTGACCCCACCATGCCGCCCAGAATGATGATCATAAAGGGCTCCATGATACTGGTGAGCGCTTTAACCGCCTGCTCTACCTCATCCTCATAGAAGTCCGCGACCTTCATCAGCATCTGATCGAGCTCGCCCGTTTCCTCCCCGATGCTAATCATCTGAATGGCCATCACGGGAAAAACCTGGTGTTTCTGGAGCGCCAGCGAAATCATACCTCCGGTTTGAATCTCAGTTCTTGCCTCATCAATGGCATTGGCGATCACTTGGTTACCCGAGGTGTCTCGCACAATCTCTAGGGCCGTCAGGATGGGAACGCCGGAACGCGAAAGCGAACCAAACGTGCGGCAGAAGCGAGCAGTTGAAGACTTCTGGACTAGGTCGCCAAACAGGGGCAGCTTGAGGGACAGGCGGTCGATAGTCTCACGACCGACGCGGGTTTTGTAGTACTGGCGATAGGCGAAAGCTGCAATCACGATGATCGCGATCGCGATTAGCACCATCACCGGATTTCGCAAGAAATCGCTAATGCCCATCATGAATTGGGTAAAGGCTGGTAAGTCCGTCCCCAATTCCTCAAAAATCTCGGCAAAGATAGGCAGCAGGAACACCGTCATGGCAATGAAGATCACTGTGGCCAAAATGCCCACCGTCACCGGGTAGGCCATTGCCGACTTGATCTGGTTCTGCAATCGGTTGAGGTCTTCCAGCAGCTTAGCCAGACGATTGAGTACCTCATCTAACACACCGCCCACCTCGCCTGCCTGCACCATGGCGACATAGAGCGTGTCGAAACTAGACGGGTGCTTTTCCATCGCATCCGACAGGTTGGTGCCCTGCTGGACGTCGGAGTTAATCTCCAGAAGAGCCTTTTTGAGCTTTGGGTTGGGGCACTGCTCACCCAAAATACCAATGCCTCTAACGAGGCCTACCCCAGCGTTAACCAGCGCCGCGAACTGCCGAGAGAAGACGGCCTTATCCTTGACCGTAACCGGTGTTAAAGACGTCTTGACCTCATTCAGGTCGAGGCTGAGCCCCCGATCTTCTCGAATGCTTTGAATGTAGACGCCCCGCTCTCTGAGTTGGGTACGAGCTTCATTGGGGTTTGCTGCAACGACCTTTTCTTTTCTCGAACGGCCCGTCGTGTCTCGCCCCGTAGCAACGTAGGTAGGCATGGCTGGTTAAATTAAACGATTTTGGAAGGGGGTGCCTCGGGGTATCTCAAAGCCCATCGAGGCATCCAACAAAAACAGGGATAGTCTTAGCATAGCTGACGCATGCTTATAGACTACCCCTGTCTCCTGTCAGTGTTTCACGCAAGCCCGCGTGCCTCGCGGTGTTTATAGCTAGCACCACTTACGTTAGGACACCGAGTACCGGGATCCTGCCCAGCACATAACGAAATGGCGTCGCAGCCGTGTCGATCTGGCGGCGGCTAAACCTGACGCCTTATGGTGCAACGCCATTAACGACGCGCTGACCCTGCATAGGACCCCTGAGACCGTGCCCCAGGCTTGGCCCCCGCCTTAGGCGCACCGCCCACCAGCCGCTGCAGCTCATCCGGACGTGAGGTTTTAGACATCATACTGTCAAAGGAGATTTGGCCCGACTTGTACAGTTCTGCCAGCGTCATCTCCAGGGTCTGCATGCCCAGCTTGCCGCCAGTCTGAATAGCGCCGTAAATTTGCGCGGTTTTACCCTCGCGAATCAGGTTAGAAATTGCCGGTGTGACCACCATGATTTCTTGCGCCATGATGCGACCAAACTCGCCGGGCTTGGGGTTCATTTTAGGAATCAGGGTCTGACTGAGTACGGCCACCAGCGAGTTGGACAGCTGTACCCGCACCTGCTGCTGCTGCTCAGGGGGGAAAACATCGACCATCCGGTCAACGGTTTGCGCGGCGGAGCTGGTGTGCAGGGTGCCAAAAACCAGGTGGCCCGTTTCTGCGGCAGAAATCGCCAGTGAGATGGTTTCCAAGTCACGCATCTCACCGACAAGAATCACATCGGGGTCTTCCCGCAGGGCTGCCCGGAGCGCGTTGGCAAAACTCTTGGTGTCTTCACCAATCTGGCGCTGGTGGACCAGGCTCTTAATCGGCTCGTAGACAAATTCGATGGGGTCTTCGACGGTGAGAATGTGCTCAGCCCGGTTGGTGTTAATGTCGTTCAACATTGACGCCAGTGTGGTGGACTTGCCGGAGCCGGTGGGGCCGGTCACCAAGATTAGACCGCGGGGCTTGTTGGCCAGTTCTTGCACGATCGGCGGCAACCCCAGCATGTCTACACTAGGAATCTTTGAACTCAATGCCCGTAAGCAGGCCGCGTAGGTACCGCGGTCTTTGTAAACATTGACCCGGAAACGGGCCAAACCGCGAACGCCGTAGGAACAGTCCAGCTCCCATGTTTGCTCAAGCTGCTTTCGCTGCGTGTTGTTGAGCATGCTAAAAATCAGCCGCTGACACTGCTCCGGCGTCATCGGCGGATGTTCGGTCGGTGTTAGGTGACCGCTAATACGAATGTAGGGGGGCAGACCCGCAGATAGGTGTAGGTCAGAGCCACCGCGCTCAACGACCTCTTCCATCAGGTCTTCAATCATCATTTCCATAGGGCTGCCTCAGTAGACGGTTGGAGTCAAATTCGGAATCGGAATGGAACTGAAAAAGGGCACATCTATTTAGAGATATTCCCTTTCTATCGGGATGCTAAGGGTTTTGCAACACAGTCGGCCTTAACAACGGCTCTGACGAACGGTGCAACCGCTGTCAGGTTGAACAGAACACTAAGAATAGCGAGGCGTCAAACAGTATGGGCAGTCCAGCCATTCGTGATGGAGCTCGGCTCCACAGGTCTGACAGCTGAGAACGCTCTTGCGCTTGGCCTTAAGCTCAGCCTCCAGGCCCGTATCGGTGAAGGTGACACGCTCAACTTCTTCTAGGGTGGTGTAGCCCTGCTTCACGAGATTTAGACTGTAGGCCAGCAGCGTCTGCATGCCTTCCTCAACCGCCGCTTCCTTAATCAGCTCTGTCGGTGCGCCATCGGAGATCAGCTTTTGCAGGTTCTCAGTAATCTGCATCACTTCGTATACCCCGACGCGTCCCTTGTAGCCAGAGCCCTGGCAGGTCTGGCAGAGCTTGCCAGTATCCTGGAGGGCTTCAATCTGGTCATTGGGGACCGTCTCGGCCTTGTAGAAGGTGACATCGTCGCCGGAGGCGGTGAGGCCAAAACGACCCAATTCCTCGGGGGTAGGGTGGTACGGCGTGCGGCAGTCGGAGCAGACGCGTCGCATCAGACGCTGGGCTAGCACCCCAATCAGCGAACTGGACACCTGGAAGGATTCAACCCCCATTTCTGCTAGACGGGCCACTGCACCCGCCGCGTCATTGGTGTGTAGCGTTGTCAGAACAAGGTGTCCCGTCAGTGCCGCCTCAACGGCCGTTTTTGCGGTTTCTGGGTCACGGGTCTCACCCACCAGAATCACGTCCGGGTCCTGTCGTAAGAAGGCGCGCAGAATGGTGGAGAACACCATGTCCTTTTCACGAATTACCTGGCATTGGGTAATACCGGGCAGGGTGTATTCAATCGGGTCTTCAGCGGTACTGATGTTAATCGCCGGGTCGTTACGCTCAGCCAGGACTGAATACAGGGTTGTGGTCTTACCTGAACCGGTAGGACCCGTTACCAGAATCAGACCGTAGGGTCGAGCGGCCATCTCTTGAACCACCGCCAGCGTATCGGGGTCGGTGATCATTTTATCCAGGCCCAGCTGCGTTGAAGAGTTGTCCAGAATTCTCAGAACAACCTTCTCGCCGTAGTTGGTGGGTAGGGTGCTGACGCGGAAGTCAACCTTACGCTCCTGGAATACGCGACGAATACGACCATCTTGGGGGACACGACGCTCCGCAATGTCTAGCTCGGCAATGATTTTAAAGCGAGCAGTAACGGCTGGAATAATCTTCTTGGGCAGGTTCTGAAATGCCTGACGGAGGACGCCATCTTTACGGAAGCGGACCCGCAGATATTCTTGCTGGGGCTCGACGTGAATGTCCGACACCCCTTCCTGTAGCGCTTTGACCAAAATTTTGTTGACCAGGGCAATAACGGGTGCAGCCCCGGCATCGTTGAGGGCGGCTCCCAGGTCGGCCTCCTCATCTATGGCTTCGCCCAGCTCGCTGCCTGCATCCAGATCTAGGTCTTCCAGGTCAGCGTTCACATCGACCGACTGCTCGAAGTCGCGCTGCTTCTCTTTGGCGACCTGTTCGTCTAGGTAGCCCGAAATCAATCGCTGATAGTCTTCGACGGTGATGACCATCCGCCGCAGTTTGATGTTGCGAGGACGCAGAATCCGGTTCAGGTCATCCTGAGCTTCCAGATTTTCTGGGTCCACCATTGCCACTAGGACGGTCTGGCGATCGCCGTCCTCCGATTCAGACAGCGGCAGCAGCTTGTGCCGACGGCAGATATCGACGGGGATGAGGTTGTCAATGAGCTGGCTGACATGGGTATCTGAAATGGACTCGACTTCTGGATCGAGGGATTCTACCCCATAGAGGATCTTGAGCTCAAATAGCTGCTGTTTCTTGTACTGGCGTAGGAGCTCCGGAGACAGCTGCTGCCCGGTCATGGACTCGAGCACGTCCGTGAGCGATCGCCCCGTTTTGCGGCTTTCAACCAGTGCTTGCTGCATCTGGTCGGTGTCTACGATACCGGCCTGAATCAGCTTATTGCTAAACGGGGAAAACCCCCTTTGCAGAACGAGCGCCTTTCTAGAAGAGGAGTTGGTCATAACCGATGTCGAAAAACCTTACAAAAGAGTGCCCACAAAACCTCAATGAGAGACAGCCGCCTGTCACCAAGACTCGTCTAGGCCTAACCGCCCTGCCACGACCTGACCCGGTGGAGAACCGGGTCACCGGCCTCATACTAGCCCTAGATACTGTGAACCCAATACACCGAATACTTTGACCGATGATAGCCTGTTCTTAGCTGACATACCAAGTTATGTTGATAGGCTAACCGCCCTGCTGTCTCTGCCTCTAGCTGACTTGACGGTGAGGCTTACTCCCTATTCCAGTGGTGTAAGACCAGAAGCGGTTGGTATGCTAGTAGGCTGTGTGCTATTCCCAAAACGGGACTGGTTAATGCTGTCGGTCATCGGTGCAGCAGCAGATCATCGACAGGCGTTGCTGAGAAGTGGGTGACCTGGGTACGTTACTCAGAGAGTGCATTACTCAAGTACGTTACTCGTAGGTACTGGGCAGAACTAGGCCCACATGACAGCAAAAGCGCTTAAGCAACGGATTAGAGGCTAGAACAAGAGGCTAAGACTGATGGCAGAAGACGCAAACCCGACAGAAACTCCTCAAACGACAGACGGTGGGGAAAATATTGAGGAACTTACCCTAGAAGATGGGGATGCTGAAATCAATTTTGAGACGGACTTTAGCGAATCGTCCAGCGCGCCGGAAGCCGATGAAGCAGCGCCTGGGGGCGACCCGGCAGTCATCACCGAGCTAGAACAGCGGGTTGCTGCACTCACCACACAGGTGGAGGAGCGCACCAATCAGTGTCTGCGCATCAACGCCGACTTTGACAACTTCCGCAATCGGACCAGCCGCGAAAAAGAGGAGCTGGAGTCGCAGATCAAGCGCAACACCATTCGGACGCTGCTGGAAGTCGTCGATAACTTTGAGCGGGCGCGATCGCAGATCAAGCCCCAGACCGATGCCGAGATGACCATTCACAAAAGCTATCAGGGCGTCTACAAGCAGCTGGTCGAAGCGCTGAAGAAGCTGGGTGTATCGCCCATGCGGGCCGAGGGTGAGGAATTTGACCCCAACCTGCATGAGGCCGTCATGCGAGAACCGAGCAACGAGTATCCCGAAGGGACTGTTATTGAGCAACTGGTCAGAGGGTACCTTTTAGGAGATAAGGTGCTGCGTCACGCCATGGTCAAGGTGGCCATGCCAGCGGAAGACTCAGATTCTTCTGCGGACGCATAACCCGAAGATTTGCGGTTTACTGGACCGAGCCGATTCAATAAAGATTGATTAAAGGCAGCCCCCGCTTTCCTCCGCCAACGGTGATTTTTTGCCATAGATGCGGTCAGCGATACAGCGGTGTGTTCTTTTATCAGTCATCTTTGATACGTGTATTCATCCGTAAGCGGTAAGGTTCGGGGCACCAACTCGAAGCTGAATTTTTCAGAATACGAGCATTCCAGCGCAGGCATTCGGCCCGTAGATTAGGCCAGTCGGGCATCGTTTTCATCAATCAGGCATCATATAGCGCTCCAGGCTAGAGACTATGGGAAAAGTTATCGGCATTGACTTAGGGACCACCAACAGCTGTGTGGCTGTACTGGAGGGGGGCAAACCAGTTGTCATTCCCAACACCGAAGGGGGGCGGACCACGCCCAGTATCGTTGGCTTTGCCAAAAGCGGTGAGCGGCTGGTCGGTCAACTGGCCAAACGCCAAGCCGTAACCAACGCCGAGAACACGGTTTACAGCGTCAAGCGCTTCATCGGTCGGCGCTGGGACGATACCGAAAGCGAACGGTCGATGGTGCCGTATACCTGTGTGCGTGGCAAGGACGATACGGTCGATGTGCTGATTCGGGGCAAAACCTACACCCCGCAAGAAGTGTCAGCCATGACGCTGCAAAAGCTCAAGAAAGATGCGGAAGCCTATCTCGGTGAAGAAGTCACCCAGGCGGTCATCACGGTTCCGGCCTACTTCACCGATGCGCAACGGCAGGCCACCAAGGATGCTGGCACCATCGCGGGTCTAGAAGTCTTGCGCATCATTAACGAGCCGACAGCCGCATCGCTATCCTACGGACTCGATAAGCAGGACCAGGACCAGATCGTTTTGGTGTTTGACCTCGGCGGCGGTACCTTTGACGTCTCGGTTCTACAGCTGGGCGATGGCGTGTTTGAGGTCAAGGCCACGTCCGGTAACAACCACCTGGGCGGCGATGACTTTGACAATGTGATTGTCGAGGCGCTGCTTAAGGACTTTCGCGATCGCGAAAGCATGGATCTCTCAACCGACCGCATGGCGCTTCAGCGAATTCGAGAAGCTGCGGAAAAAGCCAAGATTGAGCTGTCGAGCATGGCGACGACACTGATCAACCTGCCTTTTATTGCTGCCGATGAGAGTGGTCCGAAGCACTTAGAAACCCAGCTTACCAAGTCTCAGTTTGAAGAACTGGCTAAGCCCCTGGTCGAAGCGACCCTCCAGCCCGTTGCCCAGGCGCTCAAGGACTCTGGGCTAGACCCCAATGACATTGATCGCATTCTACTGGTCGGCGGTTCGACGCGCATTCCTGCCGTGCAGGAGGCGATTAGCGGCTTCTTTGGCGGCAAAGCCCCGGATCGGTCGGTCAATCCCGATGAGGCCGTTGCGCTGGGCGCGTCTATTCAGGCCGGTGTCCTGGGCGGTGAAGTCAAAGACCTGCTGCTGCTGGACGTGACCCCGCTGTCTCTGGGGATTGAGACATTGGGCGAAGTCTTTACCAAGGTGATCGAGCGCAACACCACTATTCCGACCAGCAAAGCACAAATCTTCTCGACTGCGACCGATGGACAGACCTCAGTAGAAGTTCACGCCCTCCAAGGTGAGCGGGCCATGGCCAAAGACAACAAGAGTCTAGGCCGGTTCGAACTGACCGGTATTCCCCCGGCTCCACGGGGTGTCCCACAGATTGAGGTTTCTTTCGAAATCGATGCCGACGGCATCCTGCAAGTGTCTGCCCGCGACAAGGGCACGGGCCGGGAGCAGAGCATTCGCATCACCAATACCGGTGGACTGACCCAGGACGAAATCGACCGGATGCGTGATGAGGCCGAGTCCTTTGCCGATGAAGACAACCAACGCAAGCTAGTGGCCGACCTAAAGAACCGGGCGGATACCGTGTTCTACAGCTACGAGTCGACCCTGCGTGACAATGCCGACCTGATTAGCGACGATCTGCGGACTGAGGCCGAAGAACGAGCCGGGGCGTTGCGCGTCGCCGTCGCTGACAAGAATATCCAGCCCGGTGACCTGCAGGCGGCGTTAGATGCGCTTCAGCAAAGCATATTCACGATTGGGGCTAACTTATATAAAGAGGCCAACACCGAGAACTATGACGTTGCCGCCAACGGCGCAGACCCCGACGGTATGCCTGATGTGGGTGACATGCCGAGCAGTAATGGCACAGCTGATGCTGCGGCCAGTGCCGCTCAGGTCGCCCCGACGGTAGATATGAGCAGTGAGCCTGAGTTCGACCTTGACGCCACTATCACAGCGGACTACGAAGCCATTGAGTAGACCGAAGCCTCAGGTACGGGAATCGCTAACTCGGATCAGGACACGCTTTCGTACAATGGGTGGACGTGCCCAACGCTGCTGAATATTTAAGACTTAACGTTCTATGGCTCGCGATTACTATGACTTGCTGGGTGTTTCACGCAGTGCTGATCAAGATGAGCTGAAGCGGGCTTATCGAAAATTGGCCCGAAAGTATCACCCCGACGTCAATAAAGAGCCTGGCGCAGAGGACACTTTTAAAGAAATCAATCGCGCCTACGAGGTGCTATCCGAGCCCGAGATGCGGGCCCGATATGACCGTTTTGGTGAAGCCGGTGTGGGCGGTGCGGCCGGGGGCGGCGCTGCGGGCTTCCAAGATTTTGGCGACATGGGCGGCTTCGCCGACATTTTTGAGAGCTTTTTCAGTGGGTTCTCGGGGCAGGGCGGACAAACGCGACGTCGTGGTCCCATTCGAGGCGACGATCTACGGCTCGATCTACGGCTCGATTTTGCCGAGGCTATCTTTGGCGGCGAGAAAGAAATTAAAATTAGTCACCTAGAGACCTGCAACACCTGTAAAGGTTCTGGGGCCAAACCCGGCACTCGTCCGCGCACCTGCTCGACCTGTAGTGGTGCGGGTCAGGTCCGTCGGGCGACTCGGACCCCGTTTGGTAGCTTTACTCAAGTTGCGGCCTGTCCCACCTGCAATGGTACGGGGGAAGTGGTCGAAGATCGCTGTGAGGTCTGCGGTGGTAGCGGCCACAAGCAGGAAACCAAGAAGCTAAAGATTACGGTGCCAGCCGGTGTTGATAACGGCACCCGGCTGCGAGTGTCGGGCGAGGGCGATGCCGGACAGCGCAGCGGTCCCCCCGGCGACCTTTACGTCTACTTGTTCGTCAACGAGCACGACAGCTTTAAGCGAGACGGTACGAATATTTTGTCGGACCTGAAGGTGAGCTACCTACAGGCCATTCTAGGCTGTGAACTTAAAGTAGACACCGTCGACGGTGAGGTAGACGTCCAAATTCCGCCAGGAACTCAACCCGGCAAAGTGCTGACGCTAGAAAACCGGGGCGTGCCTCGCCTGGGTAATCCCGTGGCTCGTGGCAACCATCTATTGACGGTGAAAGTTGACATTCCAACCAAGCTGAAAACTGAAGAGCGGGAGCTGCTAGAGAAGCTTGCCGAAATTCGCGGTGACAATGTGGCCAAGGGCGGTATCGAAGGCTTTTTAGGCGGTCTCTTCAAAGGCTAGGCAGCTAAGCGCTAGAATTTTAGAGACGATAGGGAAGGCACCATGCCGGACGAAACGCTCGATTTGAGGGGGATGCCCTGTCCGCTTAACTTTGTGCGGACCAAGCTCAAGCTGCAGCAAATGCCCGTAGGGGCGCTGCTAGAAGTCTGGCTGGATGCTGGAGAGCCGATTGAGCAGGTGCCCGACAGCCTGAAGATGGCAGGCTATCCCATTGAGAAACAGGAACAGCAGTCCAACGGTCACTTTGTCCTCCAGGTGCGGCGGCCCGAATGATGATGGGCCTACAGCGTTGGGGACAGTCTAATGCCTGATGAGACGGTCACACGAACGGCTACGGGTACAGTGCTGGCCTCTCAGGCAAATTATTACTTTGTCCAGCTAGATCGACAAGACGACGAGGAGCCGCTGCTGTGCCTCCGTCGAGCGCTGCTCAAAAAGCTGGGCCAGCAGGTTCTGGTTGGCGACCGGGTTAAAGTTGAAGAAATCGACTGGCAGGATCGGCGGGGCGCGATCGCAACCATCTACCCCCGCCGCACCCAGCTCGACCGACCGCCAGTTGCTAACGCGGACCAAATCCTCCTCGTCTTTGCCCTCGATTCACCAACCCTAGACCCCAACCAGCTCAGTCGCTTCTTGATCAAGGCTGAATCTACTGGCCTGGGCGTCATTCTGTGTTTGAACAAGCGGGATTTGGTGACGGATAAGTTTCTGACAGACTGGCAGCTGCGACTTGGCCAGTGGGGGTACCAGCCCATTACGATCAGTGTTCAGGCTGACCCATCGCTGCCCGCCGAGCTACTGCAGCGGCTCAACCCCAAAACCAACATCGTTGCCGGTCCCTCCGGGGTGGGTAAGTCTAGCCTGATTGGGCGTCTAATTCCTGATTTGGACCTGCGCACGGGTGCGGTTTCGGGCAAGCTGGGCCGTGGTCGTCATACCACCCGCCACGTGGAACTGTTTGACTTACCTGGGGGAGGGTTACTCGCCGACACCCCCGGTTTTAACCAGCCAGACTTGACTTGCACTGTTGAGCAGCTCATGGCCTGCTTCCCTGAAATTCAGCAGCGCTTAGCTCAGGACACCTGCCAGTTCAACAACTGCCTGCACCGAGACGAACCGGGCTGTGCGGTGCGCGGGGATTGGGAACGGTACGGGCACTACTTAGCAATGCTGGAGGAGGTGATTGCCTACCAAAAAAGCCTCGGGGACCAGCCCGATGAAGAAGTCCTGGAAAAGGTCAAAGTGGGTGCAGCGGGTCAGGTGCAGCACGAGCCCAAACTAGAAGCGAGAAAGTATCGCCGCATTTCCCGGCGCAGCCGTCACCAGGCGATGGATGAATTAAAGCTGGACCTGACCGATGTAGACAGCTTTGAAGACTTAGACGACGATGAGCTAGAAGAACTAGGCTTCTAGAGATAATTTTTAGGGGTTGCCTGTGTTGCCCAAAACTGTTTTTCAAGTTGTTCACCCAGTGGGTTCGCTTGGCGGTACCAATGGAGGCGGAGGGTTTGAATTTCTTCTTCTGATAGATGCCAAGGATGGGCGGACTGGCGGAGGCGATCACACACCCCCTGCAAACACAGTGCGGTACTCACGGAGATATTAAAACTCTCGCTGAATCCGTGCATGGGAATGCTGACCTGCATATCCGCTGCGGCCAGAGCGGTTTCAGACATGCCCTCGTGTTCATTGCCAAACCACAGCGCTAGGGGACGGTCGAGCGGCAGGTCTGATGGTAAGAAGGGTTGACCGTGAGGCGTTGTTGCCACTAGTCGATAGTTGTTCTCTCTTAGTGCCTTGATACAGCGTTCAGTATTGTTCTTTTGATGCCTATAGCGGTGTAGGGTCAGCCATTTGCTACAGCCCCGCGTCACGTCGGCGTTAAGCTTGAAACTGGTGGTGTTTTGTACCACATGAATATCTTGAATGCCGAAACAATCGCAGTTACGCAGGACGGCATTGGCATTTTGCGAGACATGAATGTCTTCGAGAACAACGGTAACGTAGCGGGTGCGCTGAGCGAGAACAGTCTCTAGCCGCCGTTGACGTTCGGCGGTGAGGAACTGACCTAGGTAAGCGGTGAGCTGTTGGGTCGTAGTGTCGTCGGTCGGGCGAGGTTCGGCTTGCCAGCCGGTAGGCTTGGTGTCGATGATGGCGTTCATAGGCGGCGTTTGTATCAAATTTCTTGCGTTGGGTTTCGCTCCGCTCAACGCCAACCTACGGATAGGTTAAACCTTGGCCACGTCCAGAACTATGGTTTCCCTGGCAAAAAACCTACAAGTTTCAACTTGGACGTGATTTATCGATGCCATTCGGTGATGCCGCCGGGCTTGTCGATTAGGGTGATGCCCAGGCTGCTCAGGTCGTCGCGAATCTTGTCTGCTTCGGCGTAGTTCTTGGCTTTTTTGGCGTCGCGGCGCTGGGTGATCTTGGCTTCGATATCGGCATCGCTGAGGCCATCGGTAGCGGTACTACCTGCGTCAGGCTCCGATTCAATGCCCAGAACCTGGGCTAGCCCAACCAGGGTTTGCCACTGCTGTTGCAGCACGTTCGGGTCCGCATCGGGTTTACCTTCATGGACGATGAGGTTGCCCTGACGGCGCAACTCTTTGGCCAGGTCGAACAGGACGGCAACGGCTCCAGGCGTGTTGAAGTCGTCGTCCATAGAGTTTTGAAACTGCTGGACAGCCTCACTGTTACGGTCGATTTCTGTGACCTCAGGTAGGTCCCAGCCCAGCTTTTCGCCGTATTGGTGACCAAAAAGTAGGCCAGATTCGATAGTCTGCCAGCTGTTTTTGGCGGATGCGATCGCATCTCCCGTAAAGTCCACCGGCTTACGATACTGAGCCTGCAATACAAACAGCCGCATGGCCATCGGGTGGGGACCATCTGGGGCATCGAGCAGCTGGCGAATGGTGGTGAAGTTGCCCAGGGACTTAGACATTTTCTCCCCGTCAACGTTCACCATGCCGTTGTGCATCCAGTAGCGAGCTAGGGACTGGCCGGTAGCGGCTTCGGACTGGGCAATTTCGTTTTCGTGGTGAGGAAAAGTAAGATCTAGCCCACCGGTATGAATGTCGATGGCTTCGCCCATCTGTTCGCGGATCATAGCGGAGCATTCAATGTGCCAGCCGGGACGGCCGGGTCCCCAGGGAGAGTCCCAAGCCGGTTCACCTGGCTTCGCGCCTTTCCACAGAGCAAAGTCAAAGGGGTCCTGCTTTTTGTTATCGCCCTCACCTACGCGGCCACTGGCCCCGGCCTGCATGTCGTCTAGCTTGCGGCCTGACAATTTGCCATAGCCTTTAAACTTGCGCACGGTGTAGTACACATCGCCCCCGGCAGGGTAAGCAAAGCCCTTTTTCTCCAGCTCCCCAATCAACCGCTGAATACCGTCGATAGTGCGCGTCGCATAGGTGTACTCATCGGCTTCCTCAATATTGAGTCGCGCCATATCTTCGAAGTAGGCGTCGATATAGGTCTGCGACACCTGCTCCATGGAGGAGCCTTCTTTGTTAGCGCGATTGAGAATTTTGTCGTCAATGTCGGTGAAGTTCTGCACATAGGTGACGTCGTAGCCGCGCCAGGTCAGATACCGTCGCACCGTGTCCCAGACAATGTAGGATCGGGCGTGCCCCAAGTGGCAGTAGTCGTACACCGTTACGCCACAGCAGTAGAACTTGACCTTGCCCGGTTCGATGGGCTCAAAGGGTTCTTTCTGGCGGGACAAGGTGTTGTAGAGGACTAAAGCCATGCAGATATTCGCAGATCACAGCAGCCTTTATCTTAAGATCCTTTGGACGCTCTACGGGACCAGGAGCCAAAGCTGACATCCTGTAACCGCAAGCTGCGCAGAGATAAAATTGCAGCTGCTCTATGCTATGTAGCTGCTCATCATCTCCGGAGGCTGAGCCATACTGCCAAAGCTGCCAGTACACACAGGGCCATATCTCACATAAAAGCTCGTAGCTGCCGAGCTTGTCGAAATGGACCGATTAAGACGCTTCAACCTGTCACAAATAGCGCACACAGACTGGAACCTTTTTGTCCCATTGGGTGGTCATCACTAACGTGATCAAGCCTATGGAAATTCATTGTGTCCTTTATTCGTAAGCATAGTGAAGTCTTAACAGCTGCTGCGGTGGTTGGACTGTTGGGGGCTGTAGCCGTTGGCAACTTTATCATTTTCCAACGGTCAGAGCTTATCTCTACCCTAAGAAACACTGGCCCGGTCCCTGCCGAGCGTAAACCAATTAGCAAACAGCGTTTAACAATTCTTGGGGATACCTTTACGGGCTATAGCACTTTCCGCAGCCAATCTTTCCAGGCAGATCTCAAGGACTTAGGTCTGACTCTCTCTTACGAAGATGAGTTCAGTCAGGTAGATCGAGCTAGGCGGCTTGATCAGCGGCAAGCAGACCTGATTGTTACAACACTTGACCAATTTCTACAACAGCAGCCCGATGGTAAAATCGTTGGCCTGATTGATCGAACGATTGGTGCTGATGCCATTGTTCTTAATTCTCAGATCAATCCTCAAATTAGCTCTTTGGAAGACCTTAGGAAAAAGGCAGCCGAGAGCAAAGCTGCGGGACAGAAGCTGGGAATTGCCTTTGCGGCAGAAACGCCCAGTGAGTATTTGGCACTGGTCCTCGATGTTCAGTTCGAAGCGTTCAACTTAGACGACTTTGAACTCAGGCCCGTAGCAGATGCTTCCGAGGTTTGGGCGTTGATGCAAGATCCTGAGGAAAACATTGCCGTAGCCGTATTATGGGAGCCTTTTGTTACCCAAGCAGTCGATCAGGGTAACAAAGTTATCCTTTCCAGCAAGGATGCGCCCAAAGCCATTATCGATGTGATTGTGGCTTCTGATCGCCTACTCAAGCGTAGTCCTGAAGTCGTAGAAGCCTTCCTAGAGGTTTACTATCGACATATTGACAGCTTTGTAAAGGATCCAACAGCCTTTGAACAACAACTTACGGCAGATAGTGGTTTATCGCCAGAGCAGGCGACGTCAGTAATGGCTGGCATTGACTTTTTTACGGCACCCGAAGCACTTACTTGGCTGACGCGAGAAATCTTAGCTGACCGTATTGATGCGACAGCGTCAATTTTGGCATTAGAAGGTCGAATTTCTCTAGTTCCAGAGAACAGCCGTGACCTATTTACAACGGAGCCATTGCGTAACGCTGCTAACCGCACTATCGACATTGCTGATTTGGTCAGAGACAACAATCCAGAACTTGCCAAGCAGCTGATGGGTGAGGGACAAACTATTCGGCCACGGGTCAAAACAAATGTCCAGCCCACCCAAGAAGACATTGGAGAACTAAAGGTTCAGGGTAAAATCACGTTTGAGGTTGGCACTGCCCAGCTCACTGAGGCGAGTAAAGATGTGTTAGATACCTTTGCGAAACAGATTAGGGATTTCAACACAGAGACAACGGCTCTCAAGGTCATTGGCCATACCTCCAGCATTGGGCCAGCGGATCGCAACATGGAGCTCAGTCGACAACGGGCCGACGTGGTTGCCCAGTATCTCAAGAACGCAGGTGTACAACATACTCTAACGGTGGAAGGGCAGGGGTCAAATCTCCCGCTTCCCGAAATTGACACCACAGATTCAAGAAACCAAAGGACCGAAATTCGCCTGATTAGAATTGGTAACTAAATCCCGAATCGATCAAGCCCATATCCGCATTATATTGCATTCGTCAAGTTCCTCTCTCCAGGGAGAGGAACTTGAGCCTAAGCAGCATGACATGGGTCTTCAAAATAATTTGGTCTAGGTACTTATTCTGAGCCATCAAGGGCACCAAACAGCACTAATGGGATCTCTGGTTGTTAGAGCAGTATCAATTTTTGGATAAAGGGCGTTTGGATAAAGGGTTAGAGCAACCATCGGTAAACGCCCAGGCAGTCATTAAACAGAAATAGGCCTAGCGAGTAGAACAGCAAAGCCCGATCTCGTTCTAAATAACTTGCTAGCAGCAGCTGTAGCGAACTAGCCGCTAAAATAGCAAAGCCATACCGACTAAACGCAAGATTTAACGCCAACAAAAAGCCACCCGCAATGGCAAAACAGGCGCTAGAACCTTTGAGGGTTTGAGCTAGCTGTTGATTACGTCGAACTAACACTCAGCCACCCCGCCTCAAATTAATCTTAGTATTGATGACGAAGTTTCCAGTTAAACGTTTCAGTTTATACTGAACAAATTTCGATTAAATGCACCTTTAGCTTGTCGCAGTTCAGCCTGTGGTCCCCAGTCAACCGAGGTTCGTATCATGCTAGGCCTTTGGGCATCGCTTTGCGTGTCCAAAGGGCCGTAGTCTCTCGACGAAAGTGTTACGTATCGACAAACTTCGCTCGGGGAGAATCTAAAAAGCGTGTACAACTCCGTCGCTCCGCAGGAGCCGAGATCGTGAACGGGAGATGTGCCATCACTTCTCAAGTACGCGGGGACAGTTGTGCCGTAACAGGGTTGGTGTTTGTTAACCACAGGCCGAGATCGCACCGCGTTGCACAATTTCTAGCGCCGCTAGGCCAGGGAATAGCTCTGCATCTGCTCATCGACATAACACCATAGCCACTGCTCGCCCAGCTCTGCCGAGCTGATGACGGGATGCTCCGACGCTTCATAGTGCTTGCGGGCATGCTGATTAGGCGAAGAGTCGCAGCACAGCATTTTGCCGCAGTCCTGGCAGATGCGCAGATGCACCCACCGACTGCCGATTTTGATGCACTCCTCGCACTCGAACCGAGGGAAGTTAGTCTTGGGGATAATGGACTCGGGCGTCTTCTGGTCGAGATGTTGGCAGCTCATAGGGAAAGGCCTGACTGGCTGAAGAACTGCCCTTTACCTTAGCGCTGCATACCCTTTGCCAGATCAGCGTTGACTCAAACCTTAAGCGTTTTCATCACGTTCTGCTGCAAACGCTATCCTGTGGGAAACACACCACAGTCCTGACATGGTCAGTTTGCGATCGCAATCCTCCATTCCCCCAGAGACTGCGTCAGCAGCGATCCTGTACGACACCGACTTTATGGCTTGGTGCGAGCAGCAGGTGGGTGCCCTAAAAACTCGTAACTACGACGCGCTGGATTTGGTCAACCTGGTCGAGGAAATCGAAGAGCTTGGGCAGGCACAGTTCAACAAAACCAAATCCCTGACCCGCCAAGTCATCGCCCACATCCTCAAACTTCAGGCTTTTCCTGAGGATCAGGCCGCCAGTCACTGGCAGGATGAGATTGAAGCCTTCCAAGATATATTCTATTTTACGACTAGCAAGAAGTAACCTCGTCTCGAATCGATGACTGCCTCGGCGAGCCCAACCACCTCAGCCTTTCCCCTTCTAGAGACCAAGCTCTACTGCCCCAAATGGTCTGCTGATAGAGTCTCGCGCCCACGGCTCATCGATCGCATCCAACCCCAACGCAAGCTAACCCTCATCTCAGCCCCAGCCGGGTTTGGGAAAACGACGCTGCTGGCCGAATGGATTGCCGCCGCCATGCGGACCGTCGCCTGGGTATCTCTAGACCTGAGTGACAACACCCCAACCAGTTTCTGGACCTATGTCATCACCGCGCTGCAAAGCATTCAACCCAGTCTTGGTCAGCGAGCGCTCTCGTTCGTGCAGTCTTCGCAGCCGCCCGCTATTGAGACAGTCTTGATGATGTTGCTCAATGAGCTGACGGCTCTTGAGACGGATATCGCCCTGATTTTGGATGATTACCACGCAATTGAGACCCGGGCCATTCACAACGGCGTTGGCTTCTTGCTCAACCACGCGCCGCCCAATGTTCATCTCATCATTGCCAGTCGGGCCGATCCGCCGTTGGCGCTGGCGCGTTTACGCTCCCATGGCGACCTGACCGAGCTGCGGGTCAGCGACCTGCGGTTTACGCCGGAGGAGGCCGCCGCCTTTTTAAATCAGGGAATGGGGCTATCGATTTCGACAGACGAGGTGGCTGCATTGGAACAGCGGACCGAGGGCTGGATTGCGGGATTGCAGCTAGCGGCGTTGTCTTTGCAAGGGCGAGAGGATGTGGCTGAATTTGTGGCCGCGTTTTCGGGAGATGACCGCTACATTGTGGACTATCTGTTGGAGGAGGTTCTCCAACGACAGTCTGATAGCGTGCGCCAATTTCTGTTACAAACTGCTGTTCTAGATCGGTTAAACGGTTCTCTTTGTAACGCCGTCACCGGACAAAATAACGGCCAAGGCATGCTAGAGGCCTTGGAACGGGGCAACCTGTTCATCATTCCCCTAGACAACAAACGCCAGTGGTACCGTTACCATCATCTGTTTGCTGATGTGCTTCAGGCTCGTGCCCTGATAGATCGGGCAAATGATTTACCCAGTCTGCACAGGCAAGCCAGCAACTGGTACGAACAGCATGGGTTGTGCTCCGACGCCATTCGCCATGCGCTGGCAGCTAAGGCGTTTGAGCGAGCGGCAGTGCTGATTGAACAGGTTTGGCCTGCGATGCGCAACCGCCAGCAAGAGCCGACGGTACTGGGCTGGCTCAAGGTGCTGCCCGACTCACTCGTGCGATCGCGACCGGCATTGAGTGTAGCCTACGGGCTGGTATTGCTGAATACGGGCCAGCTCGACGGTGTGGAAAACCGGTTGCAGGATGCTGAACGGGCATTGTCCGAGGGGTCAGCCACCGATCCACAACCAGAACACTATGCTTCTCTACCGGCTTCCATTGCCAATGCCCGAGCCTTTTGCGCCCAGGCAGTAGGGGATTTTGCAGGCGCGATTGCCCATGCCCAGCAGGCGCTAGCGCTGCTACCGTCCGAGCACGACAACGAACGCGGCGTGACGGCCTCTTTTCTCGGTTTGGCCTATTGGACCAGCGGCGACACCGCTGCGGCATACGATTCCTTTTCAGAGGGCTTGAAGACTTTTCAACAGATTGGCAATGTGCGGATTAGCATTTGTGCTACATCAGTGCTCTCACAAATGGGGCTGGCGCAGGGATGGCTGCGGGCATCTATTACAGCCTGTCATCAAGCCTTGAAACTCGCAGCGGAACAGCCAGAGCCGATTTTGCAGGGTACGGCGGATCTCCATTTGGCCCTGAGCGAGCTGCACTACGAACAAGGGAGTTTGGACGTCGCTCACCAGCTATTGCAAACAGGTGAGGCCCTGCGTCAGCAGGGTTCGACATCAGGCGTGGACTATTTTTGGTGGCTCATCAAAGCAGAACTGACAGCCGCGACCGGAGACTGGGAGACAGCCTTTGAGCAACTTGAGGAGGCAGCTAGGCTATATCGACCATCGCCGATGCCAAATACCCGCCCGATCAGTGCACTGAAGGTACGGTGGGAATTACAGCGGAGCAACCTGGCAGCAGCACTCAGCTGGTTACGGGACAGCGGCGTGTCGGTAGATAATGAGCCGAACTACTTGAGGGAATATGAACACCTGACCCTGGCGAGAGTTGCGATCGCACAACATCAACAAGACAGTACAAGCGAAATGTTGCCCCAGGTCCTGGGCCTCCTATCTCGACTGCTAACCGCCGCCGAAACCCAAGACCGTACCAGCAGCAGGCTCAAAATCCTAGTCGTTCTGGCTTTGGCAAACAAGGCTCAGGGGGACACAACCGCCGCAATGTCTGCCGTAGAAAAAGCCTTGACCCTGGCAGAACCGGAGGGCTATGTCCGCATCTTTGCAGAGTGCGGCCCTCCAATGGCAGAACTGCTGCAAGCGGCCATGACTTACGACATTACACCCACCTATACCCAGCAGCTCCTAACCGCTTTAGAAACTTGGGGACAACAACCTAAAGTGGCTTCTTCCTTTTCCCCTTCTCCTCTCCTCGTCGAACCCCTCAGTCAACGCGAACTAGATGTTCTCCGACTCCTCAACACCGAACTCTCTGGCCCAGAAATTGCCCGTGAGCTAGTCGTGGCCCTGAGTACCGTGCGCACTCACACCAAGCGAATTTACAGCAAGCTCAACGTCACTAATCGTCGGGCTGCGGTGAAAAGAGCAGCGGAATTAGGACTGCTTCAGAGTCAATGAGTAGGGAAACAAACATGCTTTTCTGAGGAGACAGGTCAGGCTAGAAGGTCTTTAGAAGCTGATGAAAGATGTTCTCTATCTTGCCGTGGTTACTATTGATATCTTCCACAATAGTGCTGAGCTTGTCCGAATCGATCAGAAAGCCATATATTTTAGTCGCGACATGACGAAAGGCCATCAGATTCGTAATAACCGGAACAGTTTCATCGGAGTCTGATACATCCCTATCTTTCAACAAACTGGCAAATCGCCTCAGCGTATCTCGATGAGAGAACTTCCCGGTAGGTAGCTCAATGCTGAGATATTTTAAGAAACGAATTATCAGATGCTCAATAGCGTTGTAGTACCCCAAGCATTCATAGGTAAGTGCGGAAACTTTTATCTTTGGGTCTACTTCTAATTCCGAAAAAGCCTTTATATTGCCGTAGATTTTATTGAGGTTCTCCAGACCAAAGGCGATTTCTTGTTTA
>CAWUKV010000010.1:0-48622 GCA_963923025.1 uncultured bacterium | reverse complement strand
AAAAACTGCGTGGACTGGGCTGGGCACCAGACCCATCCTGGCTTTTCGGTAGCGGGGAATATGCTGATAGGGGAAGCGGTGCTCACAGCCATGGCCAAAGCCTATCAGCAGGCAGAGATGGAGCCCTTTTCTCAGCGGCTACTCCTAGCGCTAGACGCTGGAGATGCCGCAGGTGGCGATAAACGGGGACGGCAGTCTGCGGCGCTATATGTCGTTGATCAGTCCCCATACCCCCACCTAGACCTACGCATCGATCACCATTCGCAGCCCATTGAGGCCCTACGAGAACTCTACGAAGAGTCCTGCAAGCCCTACTATCAGTCCTTCCGCCAGTCGATGCCGGTCACGCCAGTACCGTCCATTGACTCAGCACAGCTCGATATCGCGGTCTAAACCACGTCCAAGTTGAAACGCATAAAGAAAAAGGCGGCCTACCGGGCCGCCTTTGAGGGGATTCAAAAGTATTTGAACCAGACTGTGAAGCGTATTACTCAGCCGTAACCAGTTCGGTGCTACCACGACGGCGGCCGCGCGTAAGGCTGTTAAAGAGCATTTGACCGACAGCTTTAACCAGGTTGCCTTCTAGCTCCTTGAACAGCTTCATGTTGATGCCGAAAGCGTCGTTAGCTTCCTCGACAATGCGGTCTGCCATTGCCTCGTCCACAGGGGCAGCATCAATAGACTCGCGGTAACGGTCTTTGAATGCACCTTCGTCAGGGATGGTAGGGAACTCGTAGAAGGCAACGCCTTCGCCATCGGCTAGATTCATAGCGCGCTGGGCAATGTTCTTGAGAATTTGGCCGCCGGACAGGTCACCGAGGTAACGCGTATAGGAGTGGCCCACCAACAGCTCAGGCGCGTTGTTAGAAATTTCTCGAATGCGGTCAACGTAGTTCTGACCTTCAGGGCTAATGGAGATTTGATCGCGCCAGCTAGAGCCGTAATAGAACGCCAGATCCTGCTCGAGCGTTTCTTTGCGATGCAGCTCGGGGAAGTACACAGACGACACAACGGGGTGGTCCTTGTGACGCTCTAGCTCCTCTTCCATTGCCGCATAGACGTAGTAGAAGTTGGCAACCAGCTTACGGTAAGACTTCTTTTCAACCACGCCCCGCAGAAAGCAGCGTACAAACCCGACGTTCTCGGCCATTGTATGGGCTTTCTTAGTACCCTCACGGAGCTTTTGCGCTAAATTGCTGCTCATACTAAATCCGTCTCGACTTCAAATGACCTTTGGTTTTATATATTTCCCACAGTGCTTAGGGCGCTTCAGGCACTGAGCCATTTAGCATTGGAGCCCTGCGGTGGGTGTGGCTTGGGTCAGCATCCCTCTCAGGATACAAAACCGCTACTTTTGTCACAATAAACCGTTTTACTGAGCGACGGTGTTACGAGATTTTACGAAGCCTCAAAGCATCAAAAGCACTGGCTATGGCTGAATCGTAACCAGGTTAAGCGTTTCTGAGTTGAGTAAGCTGACAGGCAGTATTGCAGCTTCGAAATATAACGCAATATTTTGCAGTGTAGCGAATGTGATCGCGATCGCACCTCTGCCTCAGACCATTCTCATCAACCTATTACCCAACGCTTAAGCCCCTATCAAGCTCGCTTCAGCCGCGCCCCCCATGCTTATAAGTGTCGAGGGCAGCAGCCCCACACACCTAAACCCTGACACCATCAATTTGGAGAACTAACATGAAAAACCAACTCTTTGCCGGTCTGTCTGCGCTGATGCTAACTGGTGCGCTGGTTCCGTTTGCTGAAGTGGTCCGCGCTGGTGATGACATCGCCGTTAATCCGGCCCCCGTTGAGGTCGTCGCCCAAGCCAAAGCATCCCAACCCCAAGCCGCTAGCAAAGCCGCTACCCGTTCCGGCAGCTTCGTCACGGTAGATCAGAGCCACCCCACTACTGGCACAGCCCGCATCGTTGAAGAAGACGGTCAGCGCTACATTGAGTTTGACGGTGCCTTTGACACCGCCCGTGGCCCCGCTGTGCAGGTCGTGCTCTACAACCGCGACAACGCCCCAGTCAATCTAGCCGAAGGCGACTATGCTTACGTGGGTGACCTACAAAGCTTCTCTGGCGCGCAGCGCTACGCCATCCCTGCCGACATCGACCTAGACAACTACGAGTCCGTCGTCATCTGGTGTGAGCAGTTCAACGTCACCTTTGGCTACGCAGATATCTAAGGGCACGTACAACACACAACAGGGGCACAAAATTTTGTGCCCCTGTTGCCTATTTTCTAATTGTCCCTAGCACCCATTGCCTTAGAACACCTGCTCGATTTCCGCAATCTCAGGAATGAACTCCCGCAGGCGACGCTCAATACCCATGCGCAGGGTCATTGCCGAGCTAGGGCAGGAGCCACAGGCCCCTTGCAAGCGCAGTTTTACCACCGGACCGTCAATCTCAACCAGCTCAACGTTGCCACCGTCTGCCATTAGGTACGGGCGCAGATCGTCGAGGACTTTCTCTACGTTTTCAGTTGTCAGTGCTAGCGTTTCCATAATCATTAAAGAAGTCTAACGTCTAGCACCATAGTAGCGGCCAAAGCTTAGGTGTTGCTGAGCAAAATTCTGACCTCTAAAATGTTCAGCCAGACTGGCTAAAGGTTTTATGCAAGATACAGACTCATCTCAATCATTGTTCTTCAACCATCAGCATTATCAATTTTCAGGTCAATGATACCGCCATGGATATTGACGTTGCCAAAGTCACCGTAAAGTTGAAAGTTTTGTCCTTCTTTGTTTAAGGCATCAATGTTCCCATAATCAGTCTCATCCTTGGGACCTTCATTGCTGATGACGTGATGTGGGGACTTCAATCCAGATAGGCTCTCATAATCTATAAACATGCGCGAAGCAAAGCGATAACAGGTGTATTCGCCTTGCTTCGGTCGTAAGTAGAACTTTGATGCAGGCCAAATGCTTCATTCAACACGAAATGTGCGTTTTGTTGCTTTAATGTCCCATCCCACGACAGAAGAGTCGTTGAGACCAATCCCTTTGAATAGTTCCATCTCGTGCCAATGAACGATCTCATGACTCATCAAATTAGAGAACTATAGAAAGAACTTATCTGATTAAATCTCTCAAGGATATTTCACCTGCTGCACAATCAGCTGCTGCACCTTGCCAATCACCGGATTATACTCAGGCCCTTTACGTCGAGCATTCTCTTCAAACGCCTTCTGCTCATCCTCCATCATCAGCACATCCTGCCTCACCAGCCCGTCTAGCAGACGCTTTGCAGAGTTAAAGGTAATTCGCTTGATAAAGCGGCGGAAGCGAAGAGACTTTTTATGCAGGCGAGGAAACGCCTTTAGCGAGGTGAAGTGCAGTAGATAGGCTTTGGTCTGAGTCTCGCTGACCGGGCAGAAGAGACAACAAATTCTAAAATCATCTCCAAGAACTGCGCTCCAGTTAGGGTAAGGGTAGCTGACATCTAAATTCGTGGGACGTAGCTTGCGCATGGAAGGAATAGCGAGCTGTGCCACGGACCAAATTCTGTCAATTTTGTAGTAGGTTTCAGCATCGTAATGGGCATCTACACAGGTTTCCGTCGCGTCGATATTGCGCAATTTAGGATTCGCCCAGGCTTGCAGGTTGTCGTGCAAGCGCCCGTGGTACATGTCCATTAGGTTCTCAATCAAAAACGAGAAATGGGCCTGTACGTCAATGGAGGCAACGGCAGCAATATAGTTAAGGTGGTCCCACTCGGGTAGCGCCAGAGGCTGAATATTCTGACTTTGCAACAGCGCCAGGTCACCGGGGTAGACCCATATAAAGCCGTCCTGCTCTAGCACCGGGTAGGTGCGCAGGCGGCAGTTGGGTAGGCGCTGCTTTTCGTTTAGGTAGGGGATGTCAACGCACTTGCCCTCAGTGTCGAACTGCCAGCCATGGTACACACACTCAATCTGGTCGCCGTGGACCTCGCCGTGGCTGAGGCGCACCTGACGGTGGGGGCAGCGGTCTTCTAACGCTTGGACCTGCTGCTGGGTATTGCGGTAGAGCACTATCGGCTCATTCCACAAGACCACACCCTTGGGCTGCTGGGTGACCTCGGTGCTGAGGGCAACGGCGTACCAGTGGTTGGGGTTGATGGGGGCGCGGCGCACCTGGGCGATGGAGGGGGCTGCGGCCGCTCGTGGGGGTGAGGCTGTTGGATGTGCGATCGCGGCTGACCCAGATGAGCCAACCGTAGCACTCTCAAGATTCACGTCGAAGTTCACAGGATATCCACCTCATCACCGAAAACCGTAGGTTGGGCTAACCAAACATAAAACCCAACATCCAGGCATAACCTCTATACCTTAAAGAACCCTTCCGGATTCACCGACATCAGCGTGCGCCGTGCCGCGCCCTCGCGCCGCAGTACCGTGTTTGCGGCCAACAGCCCGCTGGTCACCGCCCGTTCCATCAGGCCACAGGGGAAGGGCATCTTCACCCAGTCTCCAGCAAACATTAGGTTTGAGCCCTCAATGGAGGTTTCAGGCCGGTTTGCATAGCTGCCCGGTGGAAACCCAGCAAAGTTCTTCTGGTTCACCAGCTCCCGATGCAGCATCGTGGCCCCTTCTAGTTCTGGCACAATCTCGTACAGCTCCTGCTCAAAGGTAGCTAGAATTGCCTTCTGGTCAGGAAATTCCTGCTCTTTGTAGCAGTAGGCGTGTAGCTCTACAACGCTACCGCCCGTCTCTTCGGCCCATTGTTTATAGTCACCTTGAATCTTGTGATACAGGGTAATACTGTCCGTCAGCCGGTAGCCAGAGAGGGACGTGAACCAGCTCTGGTCCCAGTCAAAATCACGATCAAACCAGAACCGTCCCACGGCAAAGGGGTCAGCCACTTGCAAACCACTGACCTGCGACGCTAACACGGCATGGGGTTCACCATTGGATAGCGCGAACAGATTTCGCACTCCAGGAATATCTGCGGCAAAGACAAAGTAGTCGGCTTCTAGCGTCTCCGCCAAGCCTTCTGATTCTTCCACCGGTTTTGCCGCAATTAGCTGCACCCGATTCTCTTCTTTTTTAACAACTTTGAACTGTGCCAGATTTTCCTGAGCAGGACCGCTGAGGACCTGGCCTTGTTCGTCGTAGGCTGCGCCGTGGCACGGACAGAGGAAGCCCGCCTCGTCTGGCTCAACCTCTTTGTGAACGCTACAGCCCTGGTGGGTGCAGGTCAGCGAAATGGCAATGTCATCCCCAGCTTTTAGCGCGTACAGTCGGTCTCCTGCACCGAAATAGGTCATTTCTTCTGTGCTGAGCAGGGGATTCTTCTCGACCCAGAAGGGTACCGGGTTTACCGCGACGCCGCCCTTCTCATAACGCACACTTTGTACGTTCTCGCCATCCCAGTTCACCTGGCTCACGGTCACACCCTTGAGAATGCGCCCGCCGTTGGCTTCAATTGCTTCAGCCAGCGGGTCAACCAGACAGCGGCCCATATCTTCGCAGGTGCCGTTAAAGGCCAGACCTTCGGGATTGCCAAAGAAATAGAAGTGGAAGAACTGCATCAGCTCCCCGGCGCTCAGCACGTCTGGCGCATTCAGGCTGGACTTGGCAAAGGGCAAAAAGTATAAGTCGTAGAGCCCCTGGGGAAATTGACCGTTACCCCACTCATTGACCGAGAGGTGATCCAACCGCTCGTAGGTCTGGGGCATGCGGAAGCTGGAAATTTCTCGAAACACCTCTAGATGCTTCAAATTCGTCAGGTTGATACCCCACTTCAGCGCATTGTTTGATGCTAGGCCCAAGTCCACCACGTTCCAGGGGAAGGCCGAATGATTGGGACGAAACGCCTCGGGTTTGTACTTGTCGCCTTTGTAGACCACCGCGTAGAAGTCTAGAGACTGGAAGTTATCCCGCGCCTCTAGCTCGTCAACCAGGCCAAACAGGTTGTAATACTGGGGAAAGAAGCCGTGAAAGCCGTGCTCCATCATCATTTCTTTGCCGTTGACCTGGATGGGCCAGCTGGCAATCTTGCCTCCGAGCTGCGGCGATCGCTCCACCAGCGTCACCTGCACGCCCCGCTTGCTCAGTTCGTAGGCAGAAGCCAGTCCAGCTAACCCACCCCCCACGACAACGGCTTTAACCGGGTGGTCAACATACTGGGGCAGATCTAAGGTTTCGACCTCATGTTTAGCGGGTTGAGGCTTGGCCAGGCGGGAGTAGCCCACCGCCCCTCCCACAGCACCTACACCAAAAAGCTTTAGAACGGTTCGACGGGACAGGGAATCGGGCAGATTTTCGAACGGTGTCATGTAGTTGATAGAGTTTGGACATCCTCACGGGCAGGCGTGCTCACGGCTACCAGCGGACCTACTGGCTAACTAATGTAAACACGCTGATCTAGACCGTGACTGAACTTAACGATGAATTAATTTGGTGGTTCAGTCAGTCCTTGATCAAATCTCTCAGGCTATTATCAACGTTTGCTGATTCATGTTTTTTAACATACTTTGGCGCTGTGGTTTGGACATCCAGACCACCCTGTGAGCTGGCTACAGACAAGTTCCTTTTTTTACTGATAGAGGCAATGAAGTACTGGCAGGAAAGTTTGGCCGTGGCGCAGCGGATTTTGCTGGAGCTGATACGGCGGCGGCGTAGCCTGATTTTTTGGGTGATTTTCCCCATTTTGCTATTGGTGCTGAACGGGCTGATTACAGCAGAACGGGCTGGGATAGAGCTACCTGAGGCATTTGAGCTAGTGGCCCCGCCAACGCTAGTGGGGGCGGCTATGTTTTTTAGCTGTCTGGGGGGCAGTGTGGCAACGGTGGTGGCCGAGCGGGAGCAGAATACGCTAAAGCGGCTGTTTCTATCGCCCTTGAGCGGGGTGTCGTACTTTCTGGGCATTGTGCTGGCCCATAGCGCGATCGCAGCTGGTCAGTCGCTAATTGTATTTGCGATCGCGCTATTCTCCGGTGCTAGCTTTCCTGGCTCCTGGCCCCTGGCCGTCCTCGTCCTAGCCTTGAGTCTAATGGCCTACGTTGGCGTTGGCTTCATTCTTGGCACCCAGTTCGCTCGTCGCACCGAGGACGTGAATGCGCTGGTCGCCGCCTTCGGCGTACCGTTGCTGATTTTAGGCGGTGCCTTCATGCCCACGTCCATTTTTCCTGATTCTCTGGTGGACTTGGCCCAGCTCAACCCCATCTACCACATGACCGAAGCCCTAACCCTGTGTCTCGCAGGAGAAGCCGCTGGGGAACATGTACGGTTCCTGGCCATCTTTGCGGTCATCATGGTGGTGACCGGCTGGCTGTCCTACCGGCGCATGCTCAGGCTAGAGCGACAGCTTTAGAGGCGAGCGTATCCCCAACCGGAGTTCCAAACCGGAATCAATGTCTCTCAGAGTGTAGCTGCTACAAATTACACGATTGGTTGAGGCGACATGAAACGGTTTCTGCTCTGGGTTGTCATCGCCCTTCCCCCAACCTTGATGGTGGTCTTTTCTTTGGTTCCGTTTGATATTGTTGCCATTTGGTTTTTCAGTATTCTGGCAATAGCGTTTTTGCTGGTCGCAAAACTTGCGCTACGTTTCATCCCAGTGCTGCAATCACAACGACGATTTCAACACACCGCGACCATTTCTCTTCTGATTGTTGTCTCTATCATGGTGTTCAATTGGCCTCTGAGAATTGGCTATGCCTTTTCTCGTCCGGCATTTAATCAAGTTGCCGCACAGGTTATGGCAGGAGAAATGCCCGAAACACCTCGGCGTATTGGCTTGTTTCAGATTGAGGCGATCGATGCACCGGAGTCGGTAACTAACGTGCTGGGCCGTGAGGTCGTCTGCTTCTGGACAGACGTGCATCCTTTCGGCAACACGGGTTTTGTACAGCATGGTCCCGACAATCTACCGTTCAATATTTGGAGCCACTTCAAGCTCGATAACACCTGGCAGTTTATTGCCGAGGACTGATGGGAAAGATTTTCAGGTTCTTGGGCTGGAGTGCAATTGCAAGCCCTCCAGTTCTAATTATCTTGCTGTCGCTCATGCCTGCAGACCAGCTCATGCTCTGGCTGTACGGCTCGGCCTTGGCACTGTGTTCCATTACGCTGCTTTGTGCTGTTGCTATTCAGGCTTACCGTTCTCAGCATGGTGCTTACTGGAGCAGGCTATTGAGACGGTTGACGCTCTCATTTTGTGTTGTCGTTTCTGTCGTTGCTTTTAACTGGCCCATGCGAGCGGCTTTTCTCGTATCTCGTCCTACCCTAAATCAGGTTGCACAACAGCTTTTATCAGAAAAATCTATTGCAACACCTCGCCGCGTGGGCCTGTTCCACATCTCTGCCGCTGAGCTGGTATCAAGCCCTCACGACCAGAGCCAGGTTCCCGCACTGTGGACCGATCTTGGCAGTGGCGGCGACCACATGGGATTTGTTCAGTCGGGCGCTGGCAAGCCCCCCTTCATTATGTGGAGTGCCATGCGGCTCGATTCAGATTGGCAGTTCATCTATCGTGCTGAATAGCCGGATGCTAGGAGCTATCGCATGTTCAAGATCGCAAAGCAGAGAACCAGCCAATAGATCCGACAGCTCATCGACTGAGTTGATCATAAGGATACAGATGGGATAACGCTTCAGAATTACTCCAATCGTTCCCCGTTGGACTAGAACTGTCGTAGGAAGCGCAGGTCGCTGCTGTAGAGGCGGCGGATATCGTCAATTTTGCTCTGTACCATTGCCAAGCGCTCGACGCCGAGACCCGCTGCAAAGCCACTGTAGACCTCCGGATCATAGCCCACGGCTTTGAGAACGTTGGGGTCGATCATGCCGCAGCCCAGTACCTCTAGCCACTTGCCGTTCCACTTCACATCGACCTCAGCGGAGGGTTCGGTAAAGGGGAAGTAGCTGGGACGCAGACGAATTTCGATGTCGCCAAACAGGGCTTCGAGGAAGACCTGCAGGGTGCCGCGTAGATCGGTGAAGGTAATGCCCTTGTCTACGGCGAAGAATTCGATTTGGTGGAAAACGGCGGCGTGGGTGGCGTCTACGGTGTCGCGGCGGTAGCAGCGACCGCTGGCGAGCACGCGCAACGGCGGCTCGTGGTTTTCCATGTAGCGGATTTGGGTGTTAGAAGTGTGGGTCCGCATCATTCGCCCATCTTCGAGATACAGGGTGTCCTGCATGTCGCGGGCGGGGTGGTCGGGCAGAAAGTTCAGCGCCTCGAAGTTGTAATAGTCGGACTCGATTTCTGGCCCCGTGGCGACGGTATAGCCCAGGCCAATGAAGATGTCCGTAATTTGGTCAATGATGCTGTTAATGGGGTGAACACGGCCCTGAGGGAGGTAGACCCCTGGCATCGTCACATCCAGGGTCTCAGCCTCTAGCTGAGCGTTGATTTGGGCGTCTTGCAGGTTGGTTTTGCGCTGGTCGATGTCGCCCTGTACGGCGGTTTTGACCTCGTTGGCTAGCGCCCCGATTTTAGGCCGCTCCTCGGGTGAGAGCTTGCCCATGCCGCCGAGAATTTTGGAGATTTTGCCCTTCTTACCTAGGTAGACGACGCGGAGTTGGTCGAGGGCATCTAACGTGTCAGCGGTTGCGATCGCACCCGTTGCCTCCGTTTGCAGCTGGGTTAGTTGTTGCGCTAATTCGGTACTCATGCTGACAGGGGGGACGGCGATAGGGTTTCATGGGACTGCGCCAGCAGTGGTCACAGAGCGCTCCATCGCTAGGGAATAGCAGTGATTGGAGGCCTGAACGACAAAAGCTATTTGACGCAGATTCTAGTCTAGCCTGAGCCTTCCCTTAATCAATATCCTGGCATGAAGATCTTAGTCAGTAACGACGACGGCGTTTTTGCCGCAGGCATTCGCACCCTGTCTAACGCACTAGCCGCAGCGGGTCACGAAGTAGTCGTAGTCTGTCCCGATCGGGAGCGCTCGGCCACGGGACATGGTTTAACGCTGCACAAACCCATTCGTTCTGAGCCCGTCAGCGGCGTGTTTGACCAGGGCATTACCGCCTGGGCCTGTTCCGGTACCCCCGCCGACTGTGTGAAGCTAGCGCTGGAGGCCATTTTGGAAACGCCACCAGACCTGGTGTTATCGGGTATCAACCACGGGGCCAACCTGGGCAGCGATGTGCTGTATTCCGGGACGGTATCGGCGGCGATGGAAGGGCTGCTGGACGGCATTTCTAGTATGGCGGTGAGCCTAGCCAGCTTTAGCTATCACAAGTTCAACGCCGCAGCTCAGGTGGCCTGCGGGTTGGTGGATCAATTGGCTGCCTTGCCACCGCCGGTTTTATTGAATGTCAACGTGCCCCCAGTTGAGTCAGAAAAAATTAAGGGACTTCAAGTGGCGCGTCTGGGCCAGCGTCGTTACCACGATTTATTCGAGAAGCGCCAGGACCCTAGAGGTAAGACCTACTACTGGCTGGCAGGTGAGGTGTTAGAGGATGTGGACACGACGGATAGGAGCGCACCGGATGGGACCCAGATTCCGCTGGATGTGCGGGCGATTCGGGAAAATTATGTGACGGTGACGCCCTTACATTACGATTTGACGGCCTATCAATCGACGGAGCAGCTGTCTGGGCTGACGTTGGGGTGATGGGTAGGTGCAGCGATGCTGTGCCCCTACGGTGTCTGTAGCAAGTTTCAATTGCATTGGAACTTGCGCCTCGCTTGACCTGCCGTTCTGACGGACTTTTGCCAGCATAGAACGAGTCAAGTCAAGTGAGAAACGCTACATATCCCTGATCCATCTATGAAGATTAACGGCGTATCGCAACACCCCCGGTCAGAATGGGAAAAATTCTAAGGAAAGCAGAAACATCTGCGCAAACACGAGGTTCCCTGCCTATCCTAGTGCTACAGGGTAGTTGCTACGGCCAACCCAAGTTTACGTAAAGCCCATGCCAGATTTGCCCCATGACAGATTTGTCTAAGTCCAATTCCATGCACGAGTTCAAAGTCACATTCTGGGGCGTTCGCGGCAGTATCGCCTGCCCCGGTGAGGAAACCGTTCGCTACGGTGGCAATACCTCCTGCATAGAGATGCAGGTTAATGGCGAACGTCTAATCTTTGACGGCGGTACAGGACTGCGAGAGCTAGGACAGAAGCTGATGATGGAGCTGCCCGTCAAGGCCAACCTATTTTTCACCCATTCCCACTGGGACCACATTCAAGGCTTTCCCTTCTTTACGCCTGCCTTTGTGCCCGGGAATGAAATCGACATTTATGGTGCGATCGCACCCAACGGCTCCACCATCGAGCAGCGACTGAACGACCAGATGCTGCACCCCAACTTCCCTGTGCCATTGCAAATCATGGGAGCCAAGCTCAGATTTTGCGACCTAGAGGTGGGCGAGACAATGAAGCTGGGCGAATCGGGTGACATCGAAATTGAAAACGCCCTGCTCAATCATCCGGGTGAGTCTGTCGGCTACCGCGTTAGCTATGGGGGCTACTCTGCCGCCTACATTACCGATACCGAGCATTTTCCCGACCGGCTCGACGAAAATGTATTAAAGCTGGTGCAAGACGCGGATGTAATGATCTACGACTCCACCTACACCGATGAGGAGTACCACGACGAAAAGACCAGCAAAGTAGGTTGGGGCCACTCGACCTGGCAAGAAGCTGTAAAGCTGGCAAAAGCGGGCAACGTCAAGCAACTGGTGATTTTTCACCACGACCCAGCCCATGACGATGAATTTATGGATGATATTGCCCGTCAGGTCAAAGCGGTATTTCCCAACAGCATTGTCGCCCAAGAGGGGATGACGTTGGATCTAACCAAGACTAGCCGTGTTGAAGCAGTCGTCTAAGCCAAAACCCGTCAAACACTAATCAATATCAGGATTGGGAATCGAGTTGCCCGCGGCTTCTTCCGCTTCGACCTTTTCACGCATGTCGTCCCAGTAGGCGCTATAGGTCCACTTCTCATTCGGTCCATTGTCTTCAATAGTCCAGCGGTAAATGGCCTTGTTAGGGTTGACCCCGACCTCAAGTAACTTTGCCCCCATGTAATACTCCGTCTGCTTGCGGGTGCGGGCCTTGTAGGGCTCGGGGTAGCGCTTGGGGACGGTTTTAGTAATGTGGGCTTGGGTCGGCTTTGCCATATTCTTTGATCGATGTATTGCTGGCTACGTTGATCCTACCCCACCATAGGACTGCGGCAAGGGCTGGAAATCAGTATCGGTTTCATCAAATGGCTATTGGTGAAGCTTATTTCATAGCGTATGCCGCTTATCCAGCACCGATGAAGAGATACCGCAAGATGAAGATGACGGCCAATACCCACATGCCTGCCGTTGTCTCATTGGTCTTGCCTTGGAAGGCTTTGACCAGCGGATAGGCAATTAACCCCATCGCTAACCCTTCAGCAATGGAGTAGGCCAGTGGCATGATGGCGATAGTCAAGAACCCAGCTACGGCTTCTGCCGGATCGTTCCAGTTAATCCGTCCGGCACCGGACATCATCAGAATGCCGACCAAGATAAGTGCTGGGGCGGTGGCAAATGGGGGGATGCCGCTAAAGAAAGGAATCAGCAGCAACGAGACGAGAAACAAAATGGCCGTTACTACAGCAGTAAAGCCGCTGCGCCCTCCTTCAGAAATGCCCGAGGCCGATTCGATGTAGGTGGTGACCGTCGAGGTGCCCAGAACGGCCCCGGTAGTGGTTCCTACCGCATCAGCCATAAATGCCTTCTCGACACCGGGAAAGCGACCCGCCTCGTCGATGTAGCCAACCTTAGAGCCTAGCCCCGTCAAGGTGCCAATGGTGTCAAACAAATCCACAAACAGGAACACAAACAGCACGCTGAGCATTTCGAACAGGCCAGACTGAAAGAGTGAACCCAGCCCAACAAACGCCTGCCCGACCAAGTCAACAGGCGGCTGCGGCAGGGCAAACACCCCTTCGGGTAGCGGGGCAATCTGAAAGACCCAGGCCAAAATAGCAGTGCCAATGATGCCCCACAGTAGGGCTCCAGGCACACGACGGGCAAACAGTGCAACGGTAATCAGCAGCCCTAACAGGGTCACCGCCGTAGCCGGAGACCGCAGGTTGCCTAAGGTAGTTAACGTGGCTTCAGAACCGACAACAATCCCGGCCCCGCTAAGACCGATGTAGGCAATAAATAACCCAATGCCAGCGGTTGTTGCGTGCTTCACCGCTTCAGGAATGGCTGTAACAATTTTGGTGCGCAGGTTGGTCACCGTCAGGACAATGAAAATCAGCCCCTCGATAAAGACAGCCGCCAGCGCGACTCGCCAATCAATCCCCATGCCCAGCACTACGGTAAAGGCAAAGAAGGCATTGATGCCCATACCCGGTGCCAGGGCAAAGGGTAATTTGGCATAAAGCCCCATAATCAGGGTTGAGATCGCGGCCGCCAGCCCCGTTGCCACTACCAGTTCCCCAAACAGGTCTCCAGACTCGTTGAGAAACACAGCGTTCGAGAGAATGGCCGGGTTCACAATCAAGATGTAGGCCATAGTCACAAAGGTGGTGACGCCCGCCATAATCTCGGTGCGCAGGTTAGTACGCAACTCGTGAAAGTCGAAGAACGCAGCCAGGCCGCTTTGGGGCGGTGGAGGTGAAAGCTCAGGGCGTAGGTCTGGAGGCGATGTCATGGGGGATCCTTAGTGTCTCAACAGGGGGCATCAACTCATCAGCAGGGGTTAATCTCGGTCCGTTTTCCCGATAAGTTAAGGGAGCAAACGTTACGGGATAGGCTGCTTTGGCAATGGCAATTCAGGGTGAAGACGGTCAGCTCAATGATGCTCTAAAGGGCAATTTTCTCAAGGGCCACTTTCTCAGGGGCACCAACGTTTATCTCATTGGCATGATGGGGTCGGGCAAATCGACCACTGGGCAGCAGCTGGCTCAGCTGCTGGGCTACCGCTTTCTCGATACCGACGCGCTAATTGTGCAGGCTACCGGAGAAAGCATTAGCCAGACCTTTGCAACTCAGGGTGAAGCAGCCTTTCGCGCTATCGAAACCCAGGTTTTAGCCCAGGTTTCAACCCATACCCGGTTGGTGATCGCCACGGGTGGCGGTATTGTCACCCAACAGATGAACTGGAGCTATCTGCAGCACGGCGTGGTGACCTGGCTGGATGTCCCAATCCCCTTACTCTTGGCGCGGCTTAAGGGTGATGATACTCGCCCACTCTTGCAGACAGGCGATTTGTCAGAAAAATTGAACAAACTGCTAGACCAACGAGCCACCCTCTACGCCCAAGCGGATCTACGCATGCCCATAGAACAAGCGGATGACGTCAGCACCATTGCCCAACGGACGTACGAGGCACTACAGCAGATTGTTAAAACACCCGAACGAGCCACGCCACCGACACCGTCGCCCACTACGCTAGAAACGGACCTCAACTAGCGTCTCTACCATCATGCCCGCCTCCCCCCTACAGAACCAGAGCGAATACATCGAAGAAGCGATGGCAACTCGGGTTCGCGTCCTCAGCGAAGCACTGCCGTACATTCAAAAATTTAGCGATCGCACCGTTGTGGTCAAATACGGCGGCGCAGCCATGAAGGACAATGCCCTAAAGGCCCAGGTCATCCGCGACATTGTCTTTATGGCTAGCGTCGGTATTCGTCCGGTAGTGGTTCACGGTGGCGGACCTGAAATTAACACCTGGCTGGGTAAGCTAGGCATTGAGCCCCAGTTCAAAGACGGCTTGCGCGTCACCGACGCCCCCACGATGGACGTGGTTGAAATGGTGCTCGTCGGCCGGGTCAATAAAGAGCTAGTGGCACTGATTAACAGCGCTGGCGGACAGGCCGTCGGGCTATGTGGCAAGGACGGCAACCTAATTACTGCTCGGCCTCAAGGGGTTGAAGGCATTGGCTTTGTGGGCGAGGTCAGCAATGTACGCGCCGACCTGATCGCATCATTGGTAGAAGCCGGTTACATTCCAGTTATCTCTAGCGTTGCTGCCGACGAAAGTGGTCAGGCCTACAACATTAACGCTGACACCGTTGCCGGAGAAATCGCCGCTGCCGTCAATGCAGAGAAGCTGATTTTACTGACAGACACCCCAGGCATCTTGGAGAACTACCACGACCCCAATACCTTGATCACCCATCTGGATATTCAGCACGCGCGCCAGCTGATTGGCAGCGGTGTCGTTTCTGGCGGCATGATTCCCAAGGTCAACTGCTGTGTCCGTACCTTAGCCCAAGGCGTTCGCGCCGCCCATATTCTCGATGGGCGCATTCCCCACGCGCTCCTGCTAGAAATCTTCAGCGACACAGGCATTGGGTCGATGATTGTGGCCTCTAAGGTCTAGCGCAAGCCATCGACTGCGTTCTTGCAGACCCGTTCTGCCATCTGCTTCCTGACCTCTCCTATGAGTAACTGCTTAGCTGGCCTGGGGCAGAGTCATGGGTAAAGCAGCTCGAGTGGTCAATTCAGACGGATCCAGGTGCTGCTGGATTTTGCTTAGCAGCTCATCGCGCTTGAAAGGCTTACGCACAAAGTCATCGCAGCCTGAAGCGAGCATCATCTGACGCTGTTCTTCAAAAGCGCTGGCAGTCAGGGCGATCACCACTGTTTGATGGTCGATATCAGCGGCCTTAATCCGCCGAGTAGCCTCGCAGCCGTCCATAATTGGCATGCGAATGTCCATCCAGACTAGGTCCGGTTTCCACTCGCGCCAAATATCCACCGCTTCTTGACCGTTGGCCGCCTGACGAATTTCGTGGCCGACCGTACCAAACAGCTTGGTTAGCAGCAGGCGGCTGGTCATATCGTCATCGGTTACCAGCATGCGATAGCGACGGGTCGGCGCAGCCACTGGCGTGGCTTGCGGTGTCGATTGGGGTTGCGATCTCCACTGACAGGGAATCCGTACGGTAAACGTAGACCCGCTGCCCGGTTCACTAATCACACCCAGCTTGCCGCCCATCAGCTGAACAAAGCGGTGGCTAATGGTCAGCCCCAACCCCGTACCTTCCTGCTGTGGTCCGGTCGCCTGCACCTGGTGAAAAGCCTCAAACAGGTTGTCCAGCTCTTCTGAGTCAATGCCAGGGCCGGTGTCTTCGACGGCAATAAACAGCTGAATGGGGTTGGTTGTCGTGCTGTCAGGCTCCAGATACTCCGCCCAAACGCGGCAGGTAACCCCACCGATATGGGTGAACTTAATGGCGTTGCCCAGCAGGTTGAGCAGAATCTGACGCAGCTTTTGTTCGTCGGCGTGGATGTACTGAGGGGTCTCGTCCTGGTAGTGAAATGTCAGGGTAATGCCCTTACCTTCAGCCCTGAGCCGCAGCATATCTTCCAAAGTGGTCAGCAGCTGGTGCAGGTCAAAGCTCTGTTCGTTGAGCACCATCTGTCCGGCTTCAATCTTGGACATGTCCAAAATGTCGTTGACCAGAGATAGCAGGTGTTCGCCACTACGCCCAATGATGTCTACAGACTCACGCTGCTCCGGCGGTAGGGCGTCTGCGGCCTCGCCCTGTAGCACCTGGGTAAAGCCCAAAATGGCATTGAGCGGCGTGCGCAGTTCGTGGCTCATGTAGGCCAAAAACTCACTTTTGGCCTGGTTCGCAGACAGGGCTGCCGCCTTTTCCGACTGCAGGGTTTGGATCTGCCGCTGCTGTTGCTGGTGTAGTTGACTCTGCTGAATGAAACGACTCAGTTGCTGGCCTAAGCTTCGCAGCTGCTGCTGTTCGAGCGTTTGCCAGCGGCGGGGACGACGATGCTCGTAGCAGAGTAGCAAGCCCCAAAGCTGACTACCGTTGTAAAGCGGCACTGCGCAATAGGCCTGGGCTTGGGCCACGGCCCGCACCGGCTCGTAATAGCTAACATTGGTCTGAGCGGCCACATTGTCAATGCAGCACAGCGGTAGCTCTGCCCGCTGACCATCCGGTGCCGAGGTCGGCGTCGATGCGACTGACAGTAGTTGTCCCTTATGCCAAGTCCCCAATCGCTGCAGTTCCTTCGAGGCAGGTGTGCCGAGCCAGCTTTCGAACTGATCAGACGGCAGCGCCGGATTAAGGGCTTCGGCGACAAACGTGCCGTACCAGCTATCGCTGAAGTGGTACAGGACGGCGCGATCGCACGCCAACACATCGCGAACAGAAATCACCAGTCGGTCCAGCAGCGGCTCCATCTCCACGGTGGACGCCATCAGCTGCGGCATGAGTTCCTGCCAAATCAGCCGACGCCGCAGCATCTTCAACTGACGATACAAATACCAGGCCCCAGATCCGACCAGCCCCATCGCACTGCCAGCACAAATCAAAATTTCGCCTGTCGGCGCTATCGGTAGTGACATCCGTCGTGACCTCTTCAGTCTCCTGTGGGGATTTTTAATAGACGACACCCGGCCACGGGCAGTTGGCACCCGAGGCCTAGGCAAACCCGAACATTAGATTTTGCAGTTTGTGAAGGTGGGCCTCTGCACTAATGATTAAACAGAAGCACTAGCCAAAGCCCCGTAAAAAGCATGACGTCAGCTAGCGCTCAAATCTACAGCTCTCGCCTAAACAACGCCCCTTATGCAACGCCGCCAATGCGATACTTATACCTAACATCCGGCCTCTTAGTGCGGCCTAAGTACCGTATAAATCGACGCCTCACAGCGGCAAGTTGTCCCTGAACTTACTTAGTTCTTCTGGGAGATAAAAAGGGAACCGGAGAAATATCCGTAATTTCAGACAAGTCAGTAGCAATCCATACCTACTGACTCGATAAATGACCGGTCTGTGTCAGCCATCAGACTGAAGACAATATGGCACAAGGCTGAACAAAGCGGTTCAGCCATAGCCGGTGTAGCATTAGCTACACTGAGTGGGTCACGCTATTCCTGTGACGCAGCGTGCTTCGTAATCTTGCTCGGCTAGGCCGTTGGTTCAATGAAATCTAGGAAGCCATCGCAGGCGTCCGTCAGTAGATCTAATACATAGTCAAAGCCATCGGCTCCGCCATAATAGGGATCGGGGACCTCAGTATCGCTGTACTGTCGGCAAAAGTCGCACATCAGTCTTACGCGATCGCGATCAGCCCCCGGCGGTGCCATCGCCAAAATGTCGCGATAGTTGCTTCTATCCATCGCCAGAATCCAGTCGAACCGCCCAAAGTCACCCACCTCGAACTGGCGCGAGCGGCCCGTGAAGGTTAGCCCTCGCACCTGAGCCGCGTGCTGCATGCGGCTATCGGGCGGTGAGCCAACATGATAGCCAGACGTCCCAGCAGAATCACACTCAACGGTCGCCGCTGTCAGCGACCCAATACGGTTTGCCAGCAGATGACGAGTGAGGTTCTCTGCCGCAGGCGATCGGCAAATGTTACCGAGGCAGACAAATAATAGTCGAGTGGTCATTAGCCCAGGTTAGAGGGGGGCGCAAGTTTAAGAGGCAGGAGCTAGAGACCTGGTAAGTTCAGTCCGCCGGTCAGTTCCTCCATCCGCTCGCGCATGGTATCGGTAGACTTGGTGTAAGCATCGCGCATGGCGGCGGTCACCAAATCAGACAGCGTTTCTGCCCCTTCTTCCAAAGCTTTAGGGTCAATTGTGACGCCCTTGGGCTCTTGGTTACCGCTCAGCGTCACCTTGACTAGCCCACCGCCAGCCTGACCTTCAATTTCCATCTGCTCCAGTTCTTCCTGGAGTTTCTTTGCCCCTTCCTGGACTTTCTGAGCTTGTTTGAAGGCTTCTGTCAGCTCCTTCATTTTGCCCAGGCCAAATCCAAACCCTTGTCCTTTGGTCATAGGTACTCAGTTCGCCAACTGAACTGTCGCTGATTGAACTGTCAAACTATACGATGCGGTAGGGCGAAATGCAATCAATGAGATGGGTTACTCCGCCTGAGCCTCAAAGCGCCACTCTTCCTCTGGCCAACAACGCTGCCTGACTGACAAGCGGCTCAAAAATTGAGAGACTTGCTACAATTCATCAACTCGTCGGAAACGTACCATCAACTCGTCGGAAACGTACCTAAGATTTGGACCTCAGGGCGCAGCTGAATACTGTGCTGCCCCTCAATGACTGACTGGGCATGGCGAATCAGGTTGAAAATATCCGTCGCGGTTGCGCCACCCAAATTAAGAATGAAGTTGGCATGACGTTCGGCAATCTGAGCTTGTCCAATTTGGAATCCTTTAAGACCAGCCGCTTCAATCAGCTGTCCGGCGCTGTGGGGGCGAGGGTTGCGAAACACGCTGCCGCAGCTGGGCAGGTGGTAAGGCTGCGTTGCCCGCCGCTGGTTTAGGTCAGCTGCGGTAGCGGCTTTAATAACCTGAGCATCGCCACCGGGCTGTAACTGAAATGTGGCACTTAGGACAATGCGCGGGTCGCCCTGAAGGACCGACGTTCGATATCGGTAAGCTAAGTCGTCCGCCGCCAGCGTTGCGATAGAACCGTCGGGGTTAAGGACCTCAGTCGCAACTAGAATGGCGGCCGTATCCGACCCGTGGGCTCCCGCATTCATCACTACGGCCCCCCCCACGGTTCCTGGAATGCCGACCATCCACTCCAGTCCGGTGCAGCCATACTTTGCGGCTTTCCAGGCTAGCGTTGCCATCGGTTCACCCGCCGCTGCCGTAACGCGCCCCGTATCGCGGTCAAAGTCAGCTTGGCGTAAGTACCGCGTGCAGATGACTAGCCCCGGCAGCCCCTGATCGCTAACTAGCAGGTTTGACCCAGCACCCAGCAGTGTCACGGGTAAAGACTGCGCCTTAGCCCAAGCCAGACTGGCCTGAAGGTCTGCTAGAGAACGGGGAGTGGCTAGCCATTCCGCTGGTCCACCCACCCGAAACGTTGTAAACGGTGCCAGGGAGAACTGATGGTGGAGGGGAAAGTCCACATCCTCCGGAGTCGGCATCGCGGGGGTCCCGATCAGGGTACTCATGGGGCAATCTACTACACGCCCGACAGCAGTTCTAAGGAGGATGGGGCATCGTGCGGCGCATCCGCATGGGCTGCCATCACATCGGGGAGAATACGGTTGAGATTGCCTGCTGTCAGGAAAATGGCAACGTCACCGGGCTGAAGGGTGTCGATCAGCCGCTTCTGCACCAGCTCTAAGGTAGCAACATACTCGACCTGCTCGTGGTGCTCGGCCAGCGTATCCGCCAGGCTCTGCCCGCTAACACCTGTGGTGTTGGCCTCACCGGCCGAGTAAATATCGGTCACAATGACTCGATCGGCATCGCCAAAGGCGGTGGCAAACTCCTGAAGTAGGCTAGCGACTCGGCTGTAGCGATGGGGCTGAAAAACGGCCACCACTCGACGACCAACGCCAGAGGGGAGCGGCTCGGTGCTCTGAAGCTTAGCCGCTGCTAGCGTGACTTTAATCTCGCTGGGGTGGTGGGCGTAGTCGTCTACAAACAGAATGTCATTGTGGAAACCCCGACGATCAAACCGGCGGCGGGCACCGACAAAGTTGGGTAGGTGTTGTGCGATCGCGGCCCATTCAACCCCCATTAATCGGGCAACCGCCACAACCGCCAGTGCATTACTCAGGTTGTGCAGGCCCAGTAGGCCAATTTGCAGCACGCCCAGTTCCTGACCTCGCTCCCAAATCGTTGCAGTTGTCCCCTGAGCCGTCTGCTGAATATCTGTGGCAATGTAGTCCGCCCCAGAGTCGGCCACCAGACTATAGGTTACCGAAGGGCTCAGACGGGAGCTGACCGTAGGGCAGTCCAGGCAGCCCACTGTTAACTCACAGTTGCTTGAAAAGGTCTCAAAAATCTCAACGACCTGATCTAGACTGCTGTAGTGGTCGGGGTGGTCCAGTTCAATATTAGTAATGACACCAATTTTGGCCTTGAGCTTTACCAGGGAGCCATCCGACTCGTCTGCTTCTGCCACCAGCGCATCACCCTGGCCCACGTAGGCGTTACCGCCCAGCTCTTCGACTTCTCCACCAATCACCACCGTTGGATCGACCCCGGCTTTGACGAGTAGGTAGCCCAGCATACTGCTGGTTGTGGTTTTACCGTGGGTCCCAGCCACAGCGATGCCTTCGTGCTGGGCCATCAGTGCAGCCAAAATATCGGAGCGGTGAAAGATGGGGCAGCCTGCCTGCACCGCCGCTTCATATTCTTCGTTGCTCTCGCTAATAGCAGTTGAGCAAACGATCTGCGGCAGCTGATTGTCTGCCATTTCTGCAACACAGTTGATGTTGGCGGCGGTCTGATTCCAGAAGATCTGTACGCCGTTTTCTTTCAATCGCTGAGTAATGTGGCTCAGTCGCAAATCAGACCCAGAAACCGGCATTTTTTGCCGAGCAAGTACGTAGGCGAGCGCTGACATGCCGATTCCACCCACACCGATGAAATGAAGCGGCCTGCCGCTGAAATCCACTGAATTCAGCATAATTCTGTTCCTCAAACACCACACCACTGCTACATCAGGCGTATCATACCAGCATTCTCAGAATTGGCTAGGAAAGGCGTAGGAAATTCACGCCATTCTACTTATGCCCCAATACAGTGGCGTTTTACACCTGACTGTCGCTGTGATTGGTCAAGCTTTCAGCTGCCGATACTGATATTCCGGAGCGTTGTTCCCTGCAGCGTACGTTTTATACCCGGTTTCTCAAAACTACAGCGCCGATTCGGTGCCACTTAATGAGCCTCAGCCCGTCCAGTAGCAAGTTCACCTTTGTGAAGACCAGATGAATTTCGCCTTCATCTCCCACCTATCGTTACTGCTTCTCGACACTGAGATGCCACCGACAAACCGCTTAATCGACTGGCAGGCGGGAACTGTGTAGAAGACAAATAGCCGCGTATTGCCTGCGTCTCTGGTCGTAAGTGGGGATCAAATGAGGGACGGCAATACGGTACTATGAGTAACGATTATGACAGCTTGTGACAGCTGAGTTGACTTGACCGACGACAGAGGGTAAATCGCAGTGATTAGAGTAGCAATTAACGGTTTTGGGCGTATCGGACGTAACTTCCTGCGCTGCTGGCTGACGCGGGAGAACACTGGCTTGGATGTGGTGGCCATCAACAACACATCTGATGCTAAGACAGCCTGCCATCTTCTGAAATACGACTCTCTATTGGGTCGGTTGGACGCTGACATTAGCTACGACGACGAGACCATCACTGTTAATGACAAGGTCATTAAGTGCTGCTCTGACCGCAACCCCAATAACCTGCCTTGGGGCGCTTGGGACATTGACCTGGTGATCGAATCGACGGGCGTTTTTGTTAGCGAAGAAGGGGCAGGCCGTCACCTGGAAGCGGGTGCTAAACAGGTGCTGATTACGGCTCCTGGCAAGGGTGGCAATGTTGACACTTACGTCATCGGCGTCAACAGCAGCGACTACGTTCACGGGAAGAATCCAATTATCAGCAACGCCAGCTGCACAACCAACTGCTTGGCTCCCGTCGTCAAGGTCATCAACGACAGCTTTGGCATCGTTAAAGGCACGATGACCACCACCCACAGCTATACGGGTGATCAGCGCATTCTCGACGCCAGCCACCGCGATCTACGACGGGCGCGGGCTGCTGCCATCAATATTGTGCCAACCTCCACAGGTGCTGCCAAGGCAGTGGCACTCGTCATTCCTGAGATGAAGGGCAAGCTCAACGGTATCGCCATGCGCGTACCTACCCCCAACGTCTCGGTGGTTGACTTGGTTGCACAGGTCGAGAAAAAGACCATTAAGGAAGAGGTCAACGAGGCCATGAAGGCCGCTGCTGAAGGCCACATGAAAGGTGTACTGGGCTACACCGAGGAACCCCTGGTTTCCATCGACTACCGCAAGACTGACGATTCTTCTATCGTCGACTCCAGCCTGACATTGGTAATGGACGGCGACATGGTTAAGGTCGTTGCCTGGTATGACAACGAGTGGGGCTACAGCCAGCGCGTTGTAGACCTAGCTGAGCTTGTGGCTGAAAAGTGGCCTGCCTAGGCACACAAAAGCTAGTTTTTGATAGGGTCTCATGGGCTTAGCCCGTCCTTCGGATAGCAGCCGTCGAGACCAGAACTAGCAAAGCCAACTCATATGAGGGTGAACATTTGGATGACAGATGTTCACCCTTTATTTTTGAAGCCTTTATTTTGAAGCCTGTATCCCTTACAGCAGTCGAAGGGTTGGTAGACCCATTCGGCTGCGTCGAGGGGCTCCAGCGTCAAGGACTTCAGTGTCAGGCACTGTCCTTAGCAACTCGACGAACGCAATAGCGGGTTGGTCGGCGATTTAGACATTCTCCGTAGAATGACGAAAGAGGGCGGCCCGCGAAGTTAGCTACCATAACCAAAGACCTCCACTGATTTCTGATTGCCGCCAGTCCAGCCTATGGCCGTTCAACAGCTTCATTACGAAACCCTGCTGGCCCACAGTAGCGATTACCGAGGGGCGCTTACCCTACTCAAGAGCTACCGCCCTTACCTGGAGCTGATGCCCAGTATGCGGCGCCCCCAGGACAGCATTGTCACCATTCCGCTGCCCAGTATTCGTGTCCGTGAGCAGATTGCCGCTCCGAAGGGGCCAATTACAACGGTGCGTCGAGTGGTGCCGCTGCCCTGCGACTTGGCCCTGCTGATGTGTGACCCTGAATGGAAAATCAAAACTGGGGTTGAAATTTTTGTCTTCATCCACCGACCCGACGAGGACTTTTCAGAACTGCTAACCCGCTGGCGACAGACCCAGGTTTGGCTGAATCAAACCTACGAGTGGCTGATGCCCAGCCAGTTTGAACACCTATTGAATGAAGGCGCAGATGCGCCCAAACCGCTATTTGTGGCCTTTCCTGAAACACCGGAGCGTATCATCCGAGGGCTGAAGGGGGCTGGCCTGCCCGTGGTGATTCATACGCCAGAATTCTGGAATGACTTGGAGGGCAAGGTTCAGGCGGCACAGGCTGCGGCGACCCCCGCGACTGACCCTCCATTCTTTGACGAGGAGGTTGCGTTGGTAGAACCGGCTTTAGATCCCCTGTCTGGTGAAGGAGATGGGGCTGACGAGTGCGACTTAAACCTCGATAGTGACAGTCCAACTGACAGTTCCGGTGGTAGCTTAGACGAGCCTGTTTAGCGATCGCGCCACGCCTCTCTCTTGTCATCTCCTGTTTCCCCATCCCGCAGTATCGGGTCAACGATTTGGCCAGGGCTGATCGGACTGTTGGGCCTGCGAGTCGCCTATTGGCTATTGGCTCAGCCCAACCCTGACGAAGCCTACTACTGGCTGTGGGGGCAGCACCTAGACTGGTCCTACTACGATCATCCGCCGCTGCATGGTTGGATTCAAGGACTAACGGCAGCGGTGCTGGGGCAAGCACGCTGGGTACTGCGGCTACCGACAGTGGTGAGTAGCGGCATATTCTTTGGGACGTACTTTCGCATTTGTCGCCAACTCTACGGTCAGCAGGGACGGTTGGCCTTTGGGGTGTTGCTGACCGCGCTACTGTCTAGCCCGCTGTATTTTGTCTACCTGGCGATGGCTTGGCAGGATCAGTGGTTGATGGTCTTCAGCTTACTAAGTGCGTTTGGCTTAGGGCAGTTTCTGTCGGGTTACTTGGCGGGGGCACCGCACTATGGGCAGCTGTATTGGGCAGCGCTGTGGCTGGGATTGGCAGGGCTATGCAAGTATACGGCGGTGCTGGTGGGGCTGGCGGGGCTGGGCGTTGTGGTAACACAAGCGCGATCTTTACTAAGACAAAAGCAGATTTATGGGGCAGTCGCGATCGCACTGCTTTGCCAGCTACCGATCTTGATTTGGAACGCCCAAAACAGCTGGCTATCGGTGGCCTACTATCTAACTCGCAGTGTGGATAGCGGCAGTGCAGGCTTTCGCATCAAGCCGCTAGAGGTGCTGGGGTTCTGGGGGCTGTGCGGCCTGATTTTGTCGCCGGTCATTACCTGGGCACTATGGCGCTGCTATCGCAGTGGGAGACTGGCGCAATGCCCACCAGTTTATCGGGCAATGGCGCTATGGCTGTTTGGCGTTTCCACCGGCACTTTGTCTGTCGTAGCACTATTTTCAACGGCGTTGCACTACTGGAATATTCTGGCTTATCTGCTGCTGCTGCCACTGCTGCCCTCGTTTTTCTTAAGTCTCGCCCCTGCATCCGTGGACTTACACCTCAAGTGGCGGCGTCGACGCCACTTTCAGACCTTGCAAGGCATTGGCATTACCGTGGCCCTGGCATTAGTGTTCAACGTTGCGGCTTTGCCGCTGGCTGCGCTGGCTGGTCCTGACGGCGACCATGAAAGCCGTATTCTCTACGGCTGGCCGCAGGTAGCGGACGTAATCGAAGCGCAGCTGGCTGAGCGCCCGGTGGCGACACTGGTCACGACGGATTATCGGTCTGCCGCTCTGCTAGCCTACGCCCTGCGGCAGTCGCCCACTGTCGACCCAGCGGAAACGGTACCGGTGCTAGCCATCTCGGACCGCAAAGACCAATTTGATGTGTGGGCCACGCGGCAGTCGTTACCTAGCGGCCCGGTCCTCATCCTGGCTGACGACTGGCACCCCATTACAGATGCCCTGGTTGAGCAGTTAGGACCGCTCAGCAATCCTGCAACCATCCCCATTCAGCGCTGGGGGATATTCATCAAAACCTACCGTCTCTACACTGGTCAGGCACAATAGCAAATATGGCTATATGGCGTCGCAGCCTTGTCCTAACGGATCTGGCGGCTGCTATACCTAACTCCCCTCGATACCGGCCTGGTGTTCGCACTTGAACCCGTCCTGACGCCACTGTTCCAGGTCAACTGCCGTCAACGGTAAAACCTCCCCACAGGCGGGGCGATGGACATGGCTGACAACGGCCCAAAGCAGGCTGCGGGTGAGATCGAGGGTTGTCTTGAGATTACTTTCTTCGTTTCCGGGAATACCAACTTCGTCGACAATCTCGGGTGTCACCCAGATGCCGTGGCTACCCAGGATGATGCGGGCCATCCAAACGGCACGCAGAGTATGGCTGCCGGAGGTAATCAGACGAACATGGCGGGTACGCCACTGCTTCAGCAACGGTAGCGAAAACCGATAGTTGCCAAAGGTAGACCGGGCACATTTTTCTAGCCAGACCTGGTCTAAATCGGCACCGGCCTGCTCAAACAAGAGCCGGATGCAGGGGTCCTGCGAACCGCTGGAAATCAGGATGGGATGACGGGCAGCTTTGCTTTGCCCCGCCTGCTCCGCTACGTACATTTCCCGGCGAATACTGCCGCCCAGGACAAGATCGGCCTCAGCAGGGAGACGGGCCGATAGGACGAGTGAAATCGAGATCGCGGCGAGTGCTAGACCCATCGCACTGCCCAAGCCCAGCAGTCCGTACTTAATGGATTTAGCGCGTAAATTCATCCGCTGAGCCAGTGTTTCTTACGTTTTAGGGCAGCCTAAGCATATTCCCCGACCCCAAGTACAACACGTCATTTAGTCACTCAACCGGTCCGATACGCTCAATTGATTAAGCAATTATCGATATAAATCTTCTGTAAATCATTTTGTCGATCGGGTAATGGCTCGGGTAGGGTTAGAAAAATAAAATTGCAGACGGCTTCAACTCGCACAGCCTGTAGACCCTGCTTGGGTGCTGCGCGCAAGGTATTCATCCCCCCAATGAGGGATGAATTGTTTAGAATTGTGATTGAAGGCAGCACCTTGTCTGGACCCAAACGCGTCCAATTTGAGACTGAAATCTGCATATTCCGCTTTTAGCTCGTGTTTTAATCTGATATCGGCCCCCCACTGCTGCAATGAAGAATTTCGCTGGTTTATGTCGGTCTAAAGCGACTCACCTCAGCTTGGTACCCTGGCAAGCTGGCGCGTTGGCAGCAGCACTACTGGTGCCTTCCGTCATCACAGCCACAGCGACCCCGACCGAAGCTTCCCTAGGCACGAACTTTAGCGACAGCCCCAAGGCAGTGTTGGATGAGGCTTGGCAGATTGTCTACCGCGAGTATGTCGACCCCACCTTCAATCACACCGACTGGATCGCCATCCGTCAGGATCTCCTGGGTCAAACCTATCGCTCAAGGCAGGCTGCTTACGCGGAGCTGCGACGCGTTTTACGACGCCTCAACGACCCCTACACTCGCTTTTTAGACCCTGATCAGTATTCAGAGCTCACCGAACAGACTTCAGGTGAAGTATCGGGCGTGGGTATGCAGTTCAAGCGGGAGGACGGCAAACTGGTCATTACCGGCGTTGTTGACAATTCGCCCGCCGCCGCGGCCGGCATTCGCGTTGGTGACCAGCTGCTGCTCGTGGATGGCCGCTCCACCGACCGCCTCAGCATCCAGTCGGTCTCCCAGCTGGTACGAGGCAACGAAGGAACACAGGTGACGCTAACGCTGCAGCGAAACGACGGCAGTCAGGAAACGCTGATTGTGACCCGAGCCGTGATCGAGGTACCCTCTGTTACCTACGACGTACGGGAGCAGGAAGGGGTCCGAGTGGGCTACATCCGCTTGAGCGAGTTTAATGCTCACGCCGCCGAACAGATGGAAACCGCCATTGAAACCCTAGGCGAAGCCCAAGTTGAGGCTTTTGTACTGGACCTACGCAACAACCCCGGCGGGCTTTACCAGGCCAGCGTTGAGATCAGCCGCATGTGGTTACGGCGGGGGCCGATTGTCCGCACCGTCTACCGAGAAGGCGAAAGCGAGGCAATTACGGCTAATCGGACCGATTTGACAGACTTACCAATGGCCGTGTTGGTCAACGGCCAGTCCGCGAGCTCCAGCGAAATTGTGACGGGTGCGCTAGGCGACAATGATAGGGCCGTTGTGGTTGGCAGTCCCACCTTTGGCAAGGCGCTGGTGCAGTCTCTCCACGGCTTAGCAGACGGGTCTGGTATTGCCGTCACCGTTGCCCATTACTACACCCCCAACGGGACCGACATTAGCAGCAAGGGTATCGTCCCAGATGTGCAGATCGACCTGACCGATCAGGAACGGCGTACGCTGCTCAGAAATCCTGATTTGCTGGGGACCAACTCCGATCCGCAGTTTATAGAAGCCGTCACCGCAATCACGCCTGCTGTTTTGGCCCGCCGCCAGGGGGCCACGCCTGCCGTTGTGGTGCCAACCTCAGAGGTGCCTCAGCTGGGCAGAATGCTGTAGGCTTCCTCGCTTCTTTGCCAGGACATTGACAACGGGTTGGGGAAGTGACCATCGGCACTGAACTCACTCGCTCAGGTGCCTGGACAGCGTATAGATACGCTGGGTATCGAGCTGCTCAAAGATATCGTCGAGCAGCTCGATACCCCACTCAAAGGGTTGGCGCTCTAATCGAACCTGCAGCGTGGTGAACGGATCACTACCGTTGGAAATCAAAAAATCAAGCTGTTCGATTTCGGGCCAGGTGGTGATCGCACTCAGCAGCTTGTGCAGACTGGACAAATAGTCTGGCGCAGTTGTGGCGGCCGGTGACTGATACCAATCACTGCCGACAGCGCTTGCCTGGGCCAATCCTAGATTGAATACTAGCGGCGGCTGATCGAGTAGCGCGATCGCAACCGAGCGGGCCTCTTCTTGCAGCAGCAAGTCACCCGCACGGGCTAACTGCCGCAGCTGCTCCAACCGAGCGTAACGCTGGGCGGGGGTTGGCGTATCGCGCCAGTGCAGCGCCACCGTTGCCAGGTAGGTCTGCAACATCAGATGCCCCAACTTCTCGGCTTTGGTCGCCAAATAGTCGGCATTGTGGGCTGTCGCCTCAATCAGCAGCGGGACCCGGTCCACCATTTCCAGACCGTACCCCTTCAACCCGGCAATTTTCCTAGGGTTGTTGGTAATCAGGCGGAACTGACGCACACCAATGTCCATCAGCATCTGTGCCCCCATGCCATAGTTGCGCTGGTCCACGGGCAACCCCAGTCGTTCGTTGGCCTCCACCGTGTCAAACCCGCGATCTTGCAAAGAATAGGCCCTGAGCTTGTTGACCAGGCCAATGCCTCGCCCCTCCTGCCGCAGGTACACCACCACACCTTTGCCTGCGTTCTCAATCATCTTCAGCGCTGCCTGGAGCTGCATGCGGCAGTCACACCGCAGTGACCCTAGCGCATCACCGGTCAGACACTCGGAGTGCATGCGCACCATAACGGGCTCATTCTGGAACGTTTCCGGGTCGCCTTTGACCAGAGCCACGTGTTCTGAATTATCTAACTGGTGCCGGTAGGCGTAGATTTTGAACTCGCCAAACTGACTGGGCAGATCGGCAATCGCTTCTCGGATAACCAGGCGCTCATGGCGCAGCCGATAGCTGATCAAATCGGCAATGCTGATCAGCTTGAGCTGATGCTGCTGAGCGTAGTCAATCAGCTCTGGGAGGCGAGCCATAGACCCATCCGCATTTTGAATTTCGCAAATGACCCCTGCTGGGTAAAGTCCGGCTAGCTTAGCCAAATCAACCCCAGCTTCGGTATGCCCTGCCCGCTTGAGCACTCCCCCAGCCTTGGCCCGCAACGGAAAAATGTGGCCGGGTCGACGTAGCTCCTGCGGCGTGGTTTTGGGGTTGATAGCAACTTGAATGGTCCGAGCCCGATCCTCTGCCGAAATGCCAGTGGTTACCCCCCATTCGGGGCCCGCATCAATACTGACGGTAAAAGCAGTTTGTTCGTTTTCGTCTTCAAAGGCACTGGTACTGACCATGAGAGGGAGATCGAGCTGGTCGAGGCGATCGCCTTGCATGGCCAGACAAATGAGCCCCCGCGCCTCTACCGCCATAAAGTTAATCATGCTGGGGGTAGCAAACTGGGCGGCGCAGACCACGTCTCCCTCGTTCTCCCGATTCTCGTCATCCACCACGACAATGGCGTGACCTGCCGCCAGGTCATTTAAGGCCGCGTCAATGTCATCAAACTCAAAGTCAGGGATTGGCAGAGGAACAGAGGCCATGAATCAGAGGAAGTAGAGGGGGTGGGGGTGAGCCGCTCGGGTCTGTAAAAACAGCTGTCGGAGCGTTGAGTCTTCAATTGTAGGCAATAGAGACCACACACCCCCCTTTAAATACGCTATTGTGCTTGCCATCGGCGCGGCTGCCGGTCCCCTCGATAGCGCCCCCTTTTTTCTGATGCCTCAGTCCGTTTCCGTTGGCTTAGTCGGTACCCACGCCCGGTCTACGCTGCATCTAGCGCAGCTCCTGGTCGATCATCCCCAGGTTGACTTGGCCTATCTAGCCGCGCCTCGATCCATCTGCCGGGTGCCGATTTTAGCCGAGACGCGATCGCATCCGCTCACGGCCACCCCTGACTTGGCTGCAGCACTGTCAGCCATGCCCGACTGCACCGTATTGCTGCTCGATCTGCCGCTGGGCGTGGCGGCCCGCTGGGTGCCTAAGCTTTTAGCCCAGCACCGCATCATGGATCTCTCGGCGGACTACCGCTTTAGCAATCTAGCCGTCTATCAGCAGAGCTACCAGACCACTCGCACCGACCACAGCACCGCCATCGACACGGTATACGGACTACCTGAATGGTTTAGCAGCCTGCTGCCCACGGCCCGTTTGGTGGGCTGTCCCAGCAGTGTAGCGACGGCGGGGCTGCTGGCACTGATGCCTTTACTAAAGCGAGGCTTAATCACCCCAGATCGCATCGTACTGGACATTAAACGTGGCGATAACCGGGCTGGGCTCACCCATCGGCTAGCCCCCACCCTGGAAGTAGAAACGATTGGTGGCGAGTTGATTGGCTCCGAGATGCAAGTGCAGGTGCGATCGCATACTGTCCCGGAACCCTACGGCTTGCTAGCCACCATCTATACCGACTTGCGGGATCCGGGATTAGTCTCTGAGGACCTCACCACCATCTACCGCGCCACCTACCGACAGTCCAGCTGGATTCGTGTGCTTTCGAATGGAGAACCGGTAAGCCCATTGATGCTCAGCGGCACTAACCACTGTCACCTCAGTGCGGAAGTCGACACCCGCACCCAGCAGGCCGTCATTGCCGTGGCCCTCGACCCTTACCTCAAGGGCAAAGCGGGGCAGGCCGTTCAATGCTTGAACCTGATGCAGGGTTGGTCAGAAACGATGGGGCTACCCCGATGCAGCTATCGTTGATAGTCGGGTTCAACCCAGACTATCGGACGCTGGCCTAACGCCTGGCGTCCGCTTTGCTCACGCATAAGATTGCTGGCCTGGTCGGGCGAGAAGTTGCGGCTAAACTCCTGCCACAGCGCCTGATTTTCTTGACTCAGCTGTTGGGTGGCCTGCTCTAGCGAAACCAACTCAGCTGCCTGTACCCGGTAGTGAGGCACGAGCCGGGCCAGGGTTGTAGCCGCCACGATCCCAAGCAGCACATTAACCGTCAGCTTGACCGACGCTTCGAGCACCGTAGATTGCCGTACCCCAGCGTGGGGACGAGCCGTTCGCCGTAGACGACGAGACGGGGCGGTTGCTGTCACCGCGTTGGCATAACCGCGTGTGCTGCTTTGCGCCTCTGTCTCAGCGGGAAAGGGCAACGGTGCTGGGGTCATAGTCTATTGAGTGATAAACGATTCAGTCCGCGTTAGCGCCGCACTGGCCTGTCAACGCGAGACCATTATGGGCTGATGTTTGGTCTTTTATATCAGCCCCGCGCACTTTTTTTATCGCCGCGCTCCAGGCGCTCACCATCAACAGCGAATAAGCCAGCGAATAAGCCTATAAAGAACGCCCCTCACCAAAGCCAGCGAGGGGCGCATCAATAGCAAGTTCTTGAACAGACGAGGGCCTTGACGTTTCTCAGGCGGACGATAACGCCCCTACCACCCAATCCTATTGCCAGATTGGGCTCGCAGCTAGCGATAGAGCTCTAGCCCTAGGCGGAAAGCCAAAACGCCAGGGATCAGCGCGATCAACAGTGCCACGATTACTTGAGTGTCAGATAAAGCCATAACGATTCCCTTCCTTTGATGTCAAATCAGTTAAAAACGGAGGAATAATTGCATTCGCCCTGGTCAACGCCTTCCGGCCGACCGCCAAGCCTCAACCGGTAACAAGCAACCGATCTAGCCTGGGAGCAGCCATCCAAGCCTTTGCCAAAAGGACTGAAGCTATATGAGGATTGTTGACCAAATTGGAGGATGTCCCACGTTTTAGTCATCAACTGTTACAGACCTTCAAATTTGATGGACAGGGACAGGGGCATCGATCGTCTTTCGGGCGGCGACCAGAAAAATCTTGTCAGCGAAATGTAATGACTCAGACAGATACTCGCCCCATGCTTGAGCTAATAATACTGGATGCCAAGTGGTCTAGATGACACGGCTGAGCGGCTTTTCCACTGCTGCTCCAGCAATTGATCCGGATGATGACGCGTCACTAGGCATCGAATCACTGGGCATCCGCTTACGCTTTGCAGACTGGCAGATTCTAGTCAGGACCGCCATCATGTATCTACGCCAGCCTTACTCTATCGTGTCTGTACCGACGCCTTCTCCGCTCACACCTGCTGCCCTGAGTCGCCCTAGTCTAGAGCGACGACTCAGAGGCGTTCATTGCGATATGTTGCGGATGGGGGCCTTGGTGGAGCATTCTTGCCTGCTTGCGAAGGAAGCCCTGTGCGATCGCAGCCTCGCAGCAGCCAAGCAGCTTAAAACCCACGACAAAGCGATCGATCAGCTCTATCGGCAAATTGAGGTGGACTGTATTAATGTGCTGAGTCTAGAGTCCCCCGTCACCCAAGACCTGAGAAAAATCAGCGCGTTCATGCAAATGATTCGGGATCTAGAGCGGATCGGAGACTACGCTAAAGACATCGGCGAAGTCTCCATCAAGCTTTTTCCCTATCCCGTTCATTCCTGCGTGGGTGAGATTGAAACCATGCTGGACCGCTGCCGGTCTATGGTGGCCCTGTGCTTAGCAGCCCTGTCAGAGTTTGATGCGGCCACCGGTGCTGAACTCAAGGAGAAAGACGATGTGGTCGATGATGACTACGACGCGCTCTACGAGAAATTGACACAAACGCCAATGGCGGTGGCAACGATGGAACCCGTCGTTCTACTGGTCTTGGTCATTCGCTATCTTGAGCGCATCGCCGATCATGCCACTAATGTGGGTCGCCGCGTTACGTTTATTGTCACCGGAGAAAGGTTCTAGATAGCGGTATGCAAGCACGACACGTCATGGTCTTGGCTCAGCTTTCCCACTAAAACCACGGACAAAAGAGATTTATTGCCAGAAAAAAATATAAAGCGTTTGACAGTTCTCATTCCATAGGGAAAACTGATGGAGTTCAGTGTGCTTAGCGATCCGAATTGCAAGCGTTCTGGTGGTTGTGGTGATAGGCCCGTCCTTCGAACTACACGGTGTGCCTGAGTCTGTTCATTCCGTTGCTGAGACTTAAGGGTTGCGCCCTGTAGGGTTTATCTGCGTTTGAAGCGGCATAACCAGCGACCGAACTAGATTGGGCTTGCTAGATCCCAACTAGATCCCAACAGCGTCACTGCACATTGCTGACCGTGGTGTCACCGCTGCAAGCTACCGCAGCGTACCTGCCCGCAGCACTCCCATCCGTGCCGCTGTAGACACGGTCAGTTCCTCTAACTTAGGATTCCTCGCTACATGAAGTTTTCCGTATCTACGCTTTTAAACAACTTCGTCAACGACAAGCTCGTGACGCTTAAGACCCTAGAGAAAAAGCTTAACTGCTCAGACGATAACAGCCTACAGGATCTGCAAATTGCCCTGACTGCGCTAGAGCGGACGGGCATCTTGGAAAAAGAGCGGGGAAAATATCGACGCATTTACGAAGAAGACGTCATTGAAGGTAAGCTGCGCTGCTCTAGCAAAGGGTTCTGCTTTGCCATTCAGGATGACGAAGACGCCGACGATATTTACGTGCGTGAAAGCCAGCTTAACAACGCCTGGAATGGCGACCGCGTGCTGGTGCGCGTCACCAAAGAAGGAAACCGGAGACGCAGCCCTGAAGGTGAGGTCCAGCTAATTTTAGAACGGGCCAACGCGTCTGTTCTCGCCAAGGTGAAATCCGACGAGAAAAAAGACTCTTTTCAGGCTGTTCCTTTAGACGACCGACTCTTGTTTGAGTTGGCGTTGTCCGACGATGGGCCAGACTTACAAGACGCCATCGACCATCTGGTTCACGTTGAGATTTTACGATATCCACTAGGGCAGCATCCCCCACAAGGGCGCGTCGCGCAGATATTAGGCAGTGATGCAGAAGCCGCTGCCGACATCGACATTGTTTTTTGTAAGCACGATCTGCCCCGTAGTTTTCCAGAAGAGGTGATGACGGCGGCTCGTGCCCTGCCGAACCGGGTCAGAAAAGCCGACACCAAAGGGCGGCTGGACCTGCGCAAACTTCCCACCGTGACCATCGATGGCCCCGACGCCCAAGTCGTCGATGATGCGCTCACCCTAGAAGCCCTTGACGATGGCCGTTGGCGATTGGGAGTGCATGTGGCCGATGTGTCCTACTACGTCCCCAGCCATAGTCCCATCGATCAGGAAGCTTACAAGCGGGGCACGTCGGTATACCTGGCAGACGAAATCGTGCCGATGCTGCCGCCGCCGCTGTCTACGTCACTCTGTGCGCTGTTACCCGGGAAAGACCGACTGACCCTTTCTGTCGTGATCACCTTAGACGATACAGGCGAGGTGATCGAGTACGAAATTCAGCCATCCGTGATTCAGGTGGACCACACGCTGAACTATCAGCAGGCCCAGGCAGTACTCGCCCGAGACGATCAAGACACCCTAGACAAGCTGGGCGTATCAGCTGAAGACCTAGAGGCATTTGAAGATATTCACGAGCTGCTAGATCAGTTCTTTGAAGTGAGCCAGAGCGTCAAACAGCAGCGCTATGAGCGAGGCTCCTTTGAACTCAATCTGCCGGAACATGTCTTTCCAGAGGAGGCCGGAGAAGACTTATCTAAGTATCTCTCACCAAAGTTTGAGTATGACGACGAAGGGGCATTGGGTGCCGTTGTTGTCTCGTCGCTGTTACCGGCACGGGGCATCGTCACCGAGTTTATGCTGTTGGCCAATCAGCTGGTCGCTACTCACCTGCAAGCGTTAGAGGTACCGGCCATCTATCGCAACCACCGCACCCCCGACCCCAGTGACGTGCAGGAGCTGATCAAGCTGGCTAACAATATGGATCTCGATCTTCAGCTAGAAGATGAGGAGACCGTACACCCCAGAGACTATCGGGGGTTTGTAGAACAGTTCGCCACCTCTAAAGCGGAAAAAGTTCTCACCTATCTGCTGTTATCGACCTTCAAGCCCGCCAACTACAGCACCCAGCCCTCCGGTCACTTTGGCTTAGCCGTAGAGTCGGCCTATACGCATTTTGCTTCCCCCGTCCGGCGCTACCCTGATCTGCTGGTTCATCGGGTGCTGCATGCCATCTTTGACGAGGGGCGCGATCGCAAAACCACCCGATCCAAGGAAAAAGTCAAACTGCTTCACAGCAGCAGCCACGGCAACATTGCCTGGAGCGTTCTGCCCCCAGACACCCATAGCGAGTTTGAAGAGTACTTCGCCCACATCACCACCCACCTGACCGAGCGGGAACGGCTGGCCCAAGATGCAGAATCCGATCTAGAAGGGCTTAAAAAAGCCGCCTTTATGCAGGCCCATACCGGTGAAGTCTTCCACGGTCTGATTACCGGCGTGCAGTCCTATGGCTTCTTTGTGGAGCTGGAGGAGCTGTTAGTTGAAGGGCTGGTTCACGTCAGCTCCCTTAAGGACGACTGGTACGAATATCGCTCTCGTCAGCAGAAGCTGGTGGGTCGCAAAAACCGCCAGCAGTACCGCCTGGGTGACCGGGTCGAAGTCCAGGTCAAAAGCGTAGACTACTACCGCCAGCAAATTGACCTGGTTGCTGTGGGCGGCGGCAGTCAGGCATTGGATGATGACGAGGAAGACAGCGGCGATGACACCCCGGATAGCACTGCCCGCGACAGCTTTGACGACGACGAAGCAGACACCGATGGGGACGATTATGATGGGAGTGAAGAATAATTCTATCCCGGCTTGAATTCTGCATCCTCTGTCACTGCTGAGCATCCGAGTCGCCCACTGGTTGTGGGCGTCAGCGGTGCATCCGGTCTCATCTACGCGGTGCGGACCCTAAAATACTTGCTAGAGGCCGACCTGTGGGTCGAGCTGGTAGCCTCAAAAGCCTGTCAGATGGTATGGCAGGCCGAGCATCGGACGCGGCTACCCGCAGAGCCTGTTCAACAGGCCGATTTCTGGCGAGAGCAGGCCGGGGTACCGACAGCGGGTAAGCTCAACTGTCATCCGTGGGGGGATGTTGGGGCCAACATTGCCAGCGGTTCTTTCCGCACCCGAGGCATGCTGGTGACCCCTTGCAGTATGAGTACCGTGGCTAAGATTGCGGCTGGGCTTAGCTCAGATCTGCTAGAGCGGGCCGCCGACGTACAGCTTAAAGAAGGCGGCAAACTGGTGCTGGTGCCGCGTGAGACGCCCCTGAGCGTCATTCACTTGCGCAACTTGACGACGCTGGCCGAAGCGGGTGCCCGCATTGTTCCAGCGATCCCAGCCTGGTACCATCAGCCGCAAACCATCGAAGATTTGGTCGATTTTGTCGTAGCGCGTAGCCTAGACCAGTTTGATCTCGACTGTGTACCGCTGCGCCGTTGGGAAGGGAGGTAGCCCATGGGACGTCTGCTGGTCGGGTTTGCTCTGGCTGTGGTGCTGGTGATTCTGGCCGTTCAGAACCTATCGCCAATGCTGACGCTGGTGGTGTTAGGCGCACCCACCGTCACCCTACCGTTCTCGGCCTGGTTATTGGGGTCGGCGGCAGTAGGGGTGCTGTTGGCGTTGCTTATCTCTACGCTGCTGCGCCTGGCAACGCCTTCGTCTCGTCCCTATCGTCCGCTGGGCCAGCGCGTGCGATCTGACGACGGACGGCCTCAAGACCGCTCAAACACAGACCGCTTAGACGCCTCAACCGCTGAATACGACACGTCTCGAGACGCTTATACGCCCGGTACTGACTCGCCCAACCCTCGTGCCACGAGCAGTTCACAGGACCGTGAAACCTTTCAGCAGACCAGCGCTTTTGTTCAACCCGACCTAGCCGCAGATGCGGATGGGGAAGACTGGGACAGCTATCGATCGCCGAGCCAGTGGGAAGATTGGGGACAGCAGCCAGAACCGACGGCTACAGCAGCAGATACCACTGAGCAACGCGGGTTCCGCTTTCGCCAACCGCCCTACGCGGCGGATAGGGCAGTAGACGAGCTAGGGGCAGGCTGGGAGGGCTACTCGGATGACCCCGCCTACGACGAACAAGGCTACGATAGCCGTAGCTACGACACCTACGCCGAGCAAGGCGGTTCTAGCGGTCAGAACAGCTACTCAGATGACTATCAAGATCTCGCTAGCGGCTGGGACGACGGCTCAACCCCGCAGCCCCGCGTCCATCCTGATGGCTATCTGTACGGACAGTCCGATCGCGATGAGGCTGTTGGTCCACCACTAGATGACGCCCCTTTAGAAGAGGGACCCGAGGATGTCTACGACGCTGACTTCCGAGTCATCATTCCACCTTACGAACCCGACAGGGATGCTAATGCTGAAGCGACATAGGACGATTCGGTATCGCTAGGCTCTAACGTAATCACCGTCAGTTCGGGTGGACAGAACAGGCGACCGGGCAGATAGGTCCCCAAGCCACGATTGACATATAGCCAATTCTCGCCCACAGGGTGCAAGCCCATGGCCCACTCCCAGTTGCGAATGACGCTAATGCATTCGTCACTGAGATAGGGAATGCCGCGTCGCCAGCTTGAGGGAATGTACTTACGAAAGCGATCCCACAGCAGGGGTGCGCTGCCTAGACCTGGCAAATAAACCTGGCCGCCGTGGGTATGTCCCGACATCTGCAGATCAACTCGCCAGGGCGTAAGTTTTGTCGCGCTGTCGGGATTATGGGACATCACCAAACGCGGCACAGTCGGGTCAATGGTGTCCATGACCGGCGCGGGGTCAAAGTCTCGCGACCAAAAATCTGCGAGCCCTATCAGCGCCAGTGACTCTCCTAGCGGGTACATCACCTGATTCCAAAGCACAGGGATGCCGACGCGCTCCAGCGCGTGGGTCACCGTGGCGCGACTGCCCGGTCGGTAGAGTTCGTGATTCCCCATTACGGCGTAGCTGCCTGCCCGACTGGGCAAGTCCGCCAACCAGCGAGCTAGCGCATAGATGGGCGAGGCATCGCTGGTAATAAAATCACCCGTCAGCAGGATCAGATCGGGCGAAAGGGTTCGGATGTGCTGCGCCACCTCATCCAGCATCCAGTCTGACAGTCGCAGCCCATCGTAGTGAAAGTCAGAGAGCTGGACAATCGTTGTCCCAGATAGCGTAGCAGGGAGGTTTTGCAGGGCTAGTGTTAGCCGCTCCACCGTCAGCGGGCCGGTGAGAAAAGGAGGCATTGTCTTCTTTGTGTCGTCTCAGGGACTGTTCTAAGCAGGCGAACGTCGTTCTATGTTGAACATTCTGTCTTGAACATTGTCACCCTGATTCATGCTGTGCCGCCTGGAGTACGGGTAAAAAGCTGTTCAGAGCGGGCGGCGTCTGCGCTGGATCCTTGGCCAAATCGTCCCAGCGGCGAAGTTTAACTGCAGCTGCCGCATGGGGCTGCGCTATAAAGGCAATCGCTTCAGCCTGAGAAAAGACACCGCCCTGAAGTTCTAAACTTCGTTTTGAGGCAGGTGAAAGACTGGCCCAATAGGCTGAGTCTACCGCGCATAGGTAGCGTTTGGCATTGACGTGCAGTCGAATCGGTTCTGTCACAGCTGGACCAAATAGCCGCTTTAAATAGCCCAGTGCTCGGTACTCGTGTCGGTCGTCGATGCCTCGTTCGGCCGCATCCTCGCCTAAGTTGTGAACCAGATGTCCAAAATCGTGCAACAGCGCCGCCGTAATCAAGGCTGGCCCGGCCTCAGACTGTTGTGCCTGAGCGGCAGTCTGAAGCGCATGCTGCAGCTGACTCACGGCCTCAGTACCGTAGCGGGCAGTGCCCTGTTGCTCGAGAAGGGTAAGAATGCGATCGCAGGTCATGGTTGAGTAAGTCAATAGTCAAGACGTCATCTTCTAGGCTTTCAGTGTGCGCCAGTTAGGTTAAGACCTGAATATATTGTCTTCACTATCTGGCCGAACAAACAAAGCTTTACCAACGTCGACAGCTAACAGAACAAACTGCAATATCCATGACGCCAACGGTTAAACCTGAATAGCCGAAGTCGCCCTTTGCCCAGCCGTGGCTTTATGAAGAAAGTTATCCAAGATTTGTTGTCCCGAAGTACAACTTAAAAGTGTGCGTTTGTTCACTTAAATAATATCTTTATAAAACCTAAAGCCCTTACACAAAGGGGTTCACAAGTAGTTTAATTCAGTTTAAAGACTAAGGACAAATCAATCTTTCACTCGTAAAAATTAGAACTGCCACAAATCAGCCGACCTTATGTACGGCACCCCCCGGGTACCCATGCTCATTCTTTAATATCATTGTCACAGCGCTTTAATACCTTGTGCGTTGATGTCCATCCTGCCAGTAACCTTCTTCTCAAAACGACTAAAAATGGAGTCTTGCTGCACGATGTTTTGTTTGCTCAAGCTCAAGCACCGGGCTGCCCCAGCCAGCCTGCTGCTGAGATAAATTATCCAGGCGTTTATGTATGATTCACCGCTGCTAGTCCCGTCGATGTCTCAACCGGCCAGCATTCTCATCGTTGATGACAATCCCATCAACCTTCGTTTACTGTCAAAACTGCTAGTACAGGAAGGGTTCGAAGTTCGTAAGGCACTAGATGGGGCAATGGCCCTTAAATCCGTTCAGGCGTTGCCGCCCGATCTGGTCCTGCTGGACATCATGATGCCGCACCTTGACGGCTACGACGTCTGCCAGCAGCTCAAGGCTGATCCGGCCACGGCAGCAGTGCCGATTATTGTGCTGAGTGCCCTCAGTTCGTCCTTTGACAAGGTCAAGGCCTTTCGCAGTGGCGCATCGGACTACGTGACCAAACCTTTCCAGTTTGAGGAAGTGTTAGTTCGTATTCAAAATCAGCTCGCCCTACGAGCCGCTCAGGAGGCGCTCGAAAACCTCAACACTGTTCTAGAGCAACGGGTACAGGACCGCACGCATCAGCTTGCCTTAGCCCATGACCAGCTGATGGAAATGGCCCTGAAAGACCAGCTGACCGGGCTACCCAATCGCGTCTCATTCTCAGACCGGCTCAAGGCCGCGATCGCTCAGATTCGACTCAGCAGTAACAAACGCTTTGCTGTCCTTTATCTGGACTGCGATCGCTTCAAAGTCATCAACGATTCTCTAGGACACTCCACAGGCGATCAGCTGTTGATCGAAGTGGCCGCTCGGCTCCAGCACATTAAGCAGCAAATGCCTCATGTAGAAGGCATCGCCCGCTTTGGCGGCGATGAGTTTGCGCTACTGGTCACAGACCTGACGGAACCTACGCCAGTTGTCAAAACAGCTCAGGCGGTCTTAGAATCGCTCTCCCAGCCGTTCCAGTTAGAAGCGCAAGCCGTTAGCCTTAGTGCCAGCATCGGGATTGTATGGGGTACAGCAGACTACAGCAACGTGGAATATTTACTCCGCGATGCCGACACAGCAATGTACTGGGCTAAAGCGGCAGGGAAGGGGCAATATCGGTGGTTTGAGCCCATGATGTACGACCAAGCCGTCGATTTACTCCAGCTTGAATCCGACTTGCGGATTGCTGTGGACCGTCAAGAATTTCAAGTAAGCTATCAGCCCATCGTTTCGCTTCAGGCAAATGGGGTAAATGATTATCCCACTGGTGATCAGCGGATTGTAGGTGCAGAGGCACTGGTACGGTGGCATCACCCCGAGCGGGGCGTGGTCAACCCCGACGTATTCATTCCCTTTTCCGAAGAGACCGGGCTGATTACTGCCATTGGTCATCAGGTGTTGTTGCAGGCCTGCCGCGATCTGGCCCACTGGCAGGAGGTGGGGGCCGCGTCCGCCGATTTCACCATCAGCGTCAACCTATCCGTCCGCCAACTGCTACAGCCCAACATTGTAGACGTGGTGCAGCAGGTAATTCAGCGCACCGGTTTAAAGCCCCAGAATTTACGCCTGGAGCTGACGGAAAGCCTGCTCATCACCAACCAAACGATGGCCGAAGAGCGGTTACAAGCGCTGCGGACCTATGGGGTGCAGCTCAGTATTGATGATTTTGGGACGGGCTATTCTTCCTTGAGCTATCTACATCGGCTACCCGTCAGCTACCTCAAGGTCGACCAGTCATTTGTAAAATCTGTCACCGAGCAAAAAGAGAGTCTGGGCATCATTCCTGTAATTGTAAATATTGCCCACACAACCGGCCTAGGGGTTGTGGCCGAGGGCATTGAGACTGAGGCTCAGTATCGCCAGCTGGCTCAGCTAGGCTGCGACTGCGGCCAGGGGTTCTTTTTCTTTGAGCCGTTGCCTGCGGCCCAGATGGTAACGCTGCTCGAGCGACGTCCGGCCCGACTGTCCGCGCCCATAGCGTCGTAGCCGTTCGTCGGTGTCACCAGTGGGTGTCACCAGTGGGTGTCATCAGTGGGTGTCATCAATGAACGCACTACAGCCTAATCCCGTCGAAATGTGAACTCATAGCCGCTGTACACGTCGTTGGTGTAGTGCACTACGAACCAGGTATCTGGGTCAAAAGCCAAGGGGTATACCTCTTTGGCGATAGCGGCATCGCCACTGGCCAGTTCACAGTAGGGCGCTTGAATCACCGCCTGGACAGCCGATTTAGCAGCCTGATCGGGCAGGGCCAGGAACTGGGACAGCTGCTCGCGAGACAGGCGCGCCTCTTTTTGCACAATCGTCTGACAGGCATTGGTGGTTGTAGAGACTTGGGGCTGTGACTGAAGCTGCTTCGGCAAAACCGCGATCGCGGCCAAAAAAGCCATTGACCCGCCTGCGATCCAGGCTTTTGCAGGGGAGCTCGGCGCGGTAGGTCGGGGTGAACTGAGCGGCTGCGATCGCGGTAGCCGTTGTGTCGGTGGCGTACTTTGACCCAGCGTTGGCCGCAGCGTCGGCCGCGTTTGGGAAGCGGGACGAGCAGATGGACCAGATTGGGCCATCCGGCTGCGCCGAACCGACTGCGGTGAATGGGACTGACGAGAATGGGGCGACCAGGGTTGATAGCTCATGGGGACCTTCCAGAGGCAGAGGATAGCGACGAAGCGGGCAGTCGGGGCGCTGGGCCTCAACCAGCCTCCAGCGGGTCAACCGATCCTGTGTTCACGACAGCCGCGGCCAGACCAACCAGCGGCAGGATCGTTAGCACTAGAAGTGGGCTAGAAGCTTTTGTGCCTCGATTATAACGGCAAATAGTACAAATAAACTATTTCATCCATCACACCGAAAAATTATTTAAAATTTGGAAAGGGATAACGCGATCGCGCCTGCATTAGGGCCGAGCAATCATTAGATCGGGGAATGAATCGAACCATTGTTTGGTTTCGCAGAGATTTACGCATCAGCGACCACGAGCCGCTGTACCGAGCTGCCCGTCGGGGCGCAGTTATTCCCGTATTCATTTTTGACCGAGCCCTGCTGCACCATCCCGAAACGGGGGCTGCGCGGGTGGCCTTCATGTTGAGCTGTCTAGAGCAGCTGGATGTCGATCTCAAGCAGTTGGGGGGTCGGTTAATCTTACGCAGTGGCGATCCGGTGACGGTGCTGCCAGAACTGGTACGACAAACCCAGGCAGACGGAATTTATAGCCATATCGACGCGGAGCGGATCTATGGCCGGGTGCGGGATGCGCGGCTGATGCAAGCACTGGCCGATCAGGCCATGCGGATTCGGTGGTTTGAGCCTGCTGCCAGCCGGGGTGATCTGGTGACTTACCCCAATTACCGACACTGGTGGTACCGAGAAATGGCCGCACCCACTGTGCCTATGCCTCAGCAGGTAACCGTGCCTGATGACATACCTAGCGAGCCGCTGCCGTCTCTCGATGGGCTGGCCCACCGCGCTGACGGTAAACCCATTCCCCCCGGTGGCAGTCAGGCGGCTCGACAGTGCCTCAAGACCTTCCTATCGGACAAAGCGGAGCGCTACTACTGGCAGCTGTCTTACCCCAGTGCTGAGGCCACCACCGGTTTGAGCCCGCACATCAAGTTTGGGACGCTATCGACCCGTGAAACCGTACACACAGTCCGACAATCCAGTGAAGAAGACTACCGGGTGCAGCGGAGCCACCAGCAGCTGATTGCGCGGCTGCGTTGGGGCAATGGGTTCACTCAACGGTTTCGCTACCTGCCCCAGCTAGAGCTGCGATCGCTCTACCAGGTCTTTGACGACACAGGTTGGGACTTCAACGAAGACCATTACCAAGCCTGGCAAACAGGGCACACAGGATTTCCCATTGTGGATGCTGCGGCCCGCTGCCTCCAGGCCACCGGCGGGTATCTCGCTCTAAACTTTCGCATTCGGGCGATCTACGCCAGCTTCTTAAGTAACCTACTGGGGATAGATTGGCGCTACGGGGCGCTCCATTTTATGCGTCACCTAATCGACGGCGACTGCCCCATCGATCATTACCAGTGGGCCATGCAGTCCGGCGTCACCCATTGCATCGACAAAACCTGGACCCGCATCTACAACCCCGGACAGGCCGCGGTTGACCGTTGCGATCCGCAGGGTGACTTCATCAAGCATTGGGTGCCCGAACTCGCCCACCTGCCCCCCGAGCAGCTCGGCTCACCACCCGCTGATGCCAACTATCCCGCCCCTATTCTGGACTACACCACAGCGCGTCAGCGACGCGTGCAGCGGCTGAGTCAACAGCGCGAGACGTTTATGTTCAAAGACAATGTTTTGCCGTATCTGGCAGCGTTGCCGCCTTCGCTGGTCCCCTTTGGCGCAGATCGCTATCCTAGCGAGGTCGGCTGGGCTGCTTCACCGCCTGCGGCGCTGTTTCCTGCCGCGTTACCGCTGGATCCGTCGGACTTGGCGCAGGCCCAAGCACTGCGCACTTGGTTTGTGGCCCACGTCAACATCACCCCACCCCGCATTCGTCCCCGGCCTCGACCGGCAGCATCGACCTCGACTGACCAACAGTTAAGCCTGCTGTAGCCGCATTTGGGTGCTGCATAGCGATTGGGCAACACCGGCCTCAAACTCGACGAACAATCCCTTCGTAGTAAAGGGTACGTCCCTGCCGGTCTTTAACCCGGCGAACGTTTTCGCTAATCCAAAGGGTGCTGCCATCTTGACGGCGGACCTGAGGTTCAAAATTAGACACGGTATCGGCATTGTTCATCATCCGTTCAAACGTTTGACGGGCCTGCGGGTCGACGTAGAGCTGCGTTTGAATATCGGTAATACCGGCCATTAGGGCAGAGGCATCGTCATAGCCGTAAAGTTGGGCCAAGGATTGGTTAACGCGGATGTAGTGTCCTTCCGGCGTGGACTGAAACATACCATCAACGGCATTGTCAAAGATGCTGCGATACTGCGCTTCGGCCTGTCGTCGCTCCTGAATTTCGGATTGGAGGCGGACATTTTGCTCTTCAAGCCGGTTACGCATCGTCACCAGTTCCAGCTGATAGGCTGTCCTGGTCAGCATTTCGTCGGGATGAAACGGCTTGGTGATGTAGTCTGCTGCTCCGGCCTTAAAGGCTTGCACCTTCTGGTCTACGTCGGTCACAGCACTGACAAACACAACCGGGATATTGCCATGACGATGGGACTTTTTCAGCTCCTGACAAACGTCAAACCCAGACATTCCGGGCATAACAACGTCTAGGAAGATTAAATCTGGTGTAAACGACAACAGACAGCCCAACGCTTCTCGTCCCGATCGAGCAACCTGCACCTCGTACCCCTCGCGTCGAAGTATGCGCGTCAGCAAGTGGGTGTTGTCTGCTGCATCATCTACAACCAAAACCTTACCCTGCTGGGTCGGTTGGTGATACTTGAAGCCCAAAAGCCAGAAAATCTTTTCTGCGTGGGATTGAACCTCACGGCGATAGCGACTTCCCTGAGCACTCAGCGATTGGTGGGACAGGGCCAACGTTTCAAGCTGTTGGGCTACCGCCTTAATTTTATCGTCTTCCAGATAAAGGCTATCCAGGACAGCGTCCAGGTCACTCATTGGGTCTGCCGTCATCCCTGCTCCCGCAGCGATCACCGACTTTAGCTGGTCAATATTTTGCCGTAGCAGCTTGCGAATGTAGTAAGCCACAGTTGGCGTTAAGATGGGCGTTCTTTCTGTGACGATAGATGAGAGCTGTGGACTGGCAATACGCATAGGATAGACTGAGCCCTGAAGGGTGCGATGAGCGGCAGCGTTGTCTTGGACGTACACTTAACATACCCCTTCGGGCGCAACCGATTGGCTGAAAGGCTTTGTATTGCAGCACATTCAGCATTTTGTCGCAAGTTTGATGACCACTGATGCTAAAGTCACCTAAACCATAGGGCAGCCGGTCGGGCACATCTACGGCACATCTATAGTGGGGGTTTGCCTCAAAGGGTCGAAGACATCAGTAGTTTTCCACAATATGACTTTCAATAACATGACTTTCCACGGCATACCTAGCAAGGGAATGGGCACGGTAAGGGGCGCGGTGAGGCGGTGTTTGTAACGGGACAGCTCGTCAGTACCAAACGACGGCTCCAGATTGTCATCGCACTGATGATAGTGCTGGGTATTGTGCTGCGGTTTACCAACGTGGCGCACAAGCCTTACTGGCATGATGAGGTCTTTACCACGGTGCGCGTTGTCGGCTACACTGGCCCCGAAATCGAAGCAGCAGTACTGGCTGAACCTGTGGTAACCGCAGCAGAACTACAGCAGTTTCAGATGCTGGCCCCAGACCGAGGCTGGGACGACACCCTAAAATCGCTGGCAACTCATCCTGAACATCCACCGCTGTTCTATTTATTGGAGCGGGGTTGGATCGGTCTAGCAGGGACATCACCCACGGCAATGCGACTGCTTTCTGTTGGGTTTAGTTTGGCAGCGCTGCCGTTGATGTACGGGTTCGTCCTGGTACTTTTTAACGACAGCTGGGCCGCAGGCATCGCCACAGCACTACTGGCTGTTTCACCGGTTCAGCTCCTGTATGCCCAAGAGGCACGGGAGTACAGTTTGTGGTCCTGTACCGTTTTGTTGTCCAGCGGATTGCTGCTGCGGGCGCTGCGGCAGACAGGCGTCCGAGCCATTCAGCGGGGCTACGCCCAAGCCAGCTGGCGACGGAGTTGGGACGTGTGGGTGTTGTACAGCGTCAGTCTGGCACTGAGCTTTTATACAACCGTTCTCAGCAGCCTGGTGGTGGCGGCTCAGGGGGTGTATGTGTTGGTGGCCGGGTCCAAGCGACAGTGGCTGCGGTTTGGCCTGAGTTTGGCAGGCGCGATCGCGCTGTTTAGCCCCTGGCTTTGGGTGGTCGTGCAGCAGTACCCAAAACTCTCATCAGTCACCAGTTGGACCCGCCAATCGCCGCCACCAGGGCTACTGCCCCGTCTCTGGGGATTGCACCTCAGCTCAGCTCTAATTGACGTTAACCTGCCGCCGTTCCACTGGTCTGTCTATATTGTGCCGCCGCTGGTGCTGGTGCTGGTGCTGGTGGCACTGGCACTGATGCCGGTTCAAGTGGGACTACAGCCAACGCTATTCTGCGGGTTATTGCTACTGGTGCCGACGCTGGGGCTGATTCTGCCTGATTTAATTCAAGGTGGACAGCGCTCCGGCGCAACCCGCTATTTCCTGCCATCGCTGCTGATGGTGCTGGTCGTTCTGGCCGTAAAGTTGCGGGCCTGGCTCCTATCTCGCCGGGTACAGCTCAGGTTATGGGGCCAAGTCCTATGGGTTGTGTTGCTAATGTCGGGACTAGGATCTGGCGTGTTGAGCGCTAGCCAGTTCACTTGGTGGAACAAAGGTGTCAGCTATCACACCCCAGTAATTGCCGAAACCGTCCGCTCTGCTGACCGGCCTTTGGTCCTGGCATCGCTGTCGGCCAATGGCTTGGGTAACGCGATCGCCCTCAGCTATCAGGTCCCAAACAACACTGCGTTTATGTTCTTCCGGCGAACTCAGCTGCCTCCACTGCCGCCAGACTATAGCGATTACTTTGTACCCTACGCCTCTGGTGAACTCATTGCCGCATTAGAGGCCGAATATGGCCGTCAGGTCTCGGCCGTCGAGCAGCCGGGAGTCTACGAGCTGTGGGAGCTAGCACCAGCGGCCCCGCAGTGACTACCGCTCACTTTGCCACGGCCATCGCCTTAATCCGGGTATCGCGGGTAACCACCCGGGGTCGGAAGAGCGTCCGCACCAAAATCCAAAGCGATCGTATTTCCCCAGGCGTATTCCAGCGCCGCCACTGACCAGGACGACAAAACAGCAGCTCAACCAGCTGACGATGCTGTGACAAATCAGTGGGATTAAACTGCACCGTCACCGAAGAGAATTCGCCATCACAGCCGGTTGCAATCGCCTGCCCAGTCAGATGAATCTGTTCTTCGCTGATAGTAATGTCGACCGGCAACGGCTGGGAAGTCGACGGAAATCCCGACTGGGTTAGCGTCACACGGGCACCCACCTCAGACAGCGCAGTGGTCGTCCCCCACCAGGTCTGTTCTCCGATCCGCAGTGACACCACTCGACGCAGGTCAAACCAGTCGTAAGGGTCTGGGCGGGGCACATCTAGCAGGACCAGCAGGGCAATACCCAGCATCATCAGGTTGTACAAGCTCCAAATCCAGCCGATGCCCAACCCCCGAATATGCGCCGCCGCCTCGGGTGATACGCCCAGCGCCCAGTTGCCCATCGCCAGACACATGCCCAAATTGCGCCACAGGCTAAAGGCGGTAAGAATAAACAGCCCGACCAGCGGCCAAGCCAATCGCCAATTAAAGGTAAAGCGATCGCTAGAGGTGCCCTTCGGCGTTACCTTGAAACCAGTGGAAAAGGGAGAGAGCATCGCCTGCACCACCGTTGTCGCCAGGGGAAACGCTAGAACCAGAGAATATACATCTGACAGCAGCGCAGACCGGGAATGGTGGTTAAGCCAAGCAAAAACGGCAATTTGAACAAAATAGTACGGCAAGAAGAAATACAAAATCTCTTCTGGGGTGGCCCGAATGGGAATGACGCCAAAGGAATAAACCAACGGTGAAATTAGGAACACAACTCGCGCTAGGCTGTTAAACCAGTGCAGAATCCCCTCTAGGTGTCCTAGCCGCTGGAGCCAGTTCAATCCTGGAATGGTGAGCGGGTTGGTCTTAATAAAGAAGGCCTGTAGCGTACCTCGTGCCCAGCGCAGGCGCTGTGTGGCATGGGCGGCAATGTTTTCGGCGGCGAGGCCCGCACTCAGTTTTTCATCGAGATAAACAATTTGGTGACCGTGGGCCGCTAGTCGAATAGCCGTAAAGTAGTCCTCGCTCAGGGAATCGGTGACAAATCCGCCCGCAGTCTCAATGGCACTGCGCCGCACCACGAACGATGTGCCGGAACAGACAACGCTGCCTGCGCCGTCGCGCATGGGCTGAATTTGGCGATAGAACACTTCCTCTTCGGGGGTCAAAATATCTTCTAACCCCAGGTTGCGGGCGATCGGGTCAGGATTGTAGAAACTCTGTGGCGTCTGCACTAGACCGATTTTGGGGTCTTGAAAAAAGCCCACCGTCCGCTGGAGAAAATTACGCGTTGGCACAAAGTCGGCATCAATCGACGCAATCAGGTCTGCATCGGTAGTGGCAATGGCATGGTTCA